>NZ_NOXZ01000012.1:0-116401 GCF_002258225.1 Rhodococcus sp. RS1C4
AGTGGAAACGACAGCCCCTTCGGACCGCGTCGACCCAAAACTAGACACTCCAGCGAAGAAGTGTCAAGGTTTTCTCGGGCGCGGTGTCAGGCCAATCGGTCGAGCGCGGGTTCGAGCCACCTGCCGAGGAACTCACGAAGGGACTCGTCCGTACGCACCGCATCGCTGTCGAAAACGATCACCGACAGGCCGAGGCGCACGGTGATCTCGACGATCTCGTCCAGGTGCCGCTCGTCGACCATGCCGCGATCGACGAGCGAGTCGAAGAACTGCCGCGCAACAGGTTTGGCGCGCGCGATCATCCCGTAGTCGAAGACAGGGTTTCCCTGCTCCGCCACCAGAAGCGCCGCGAGCACGGGATTGGAGCGAAACGCGTCACGTCCCGACACGATCATCTCGGTCGCGAACTCCGCCACGGAGCCGGTGGATTCGAGCCTCGCACGAATGCCGCCCAGAATCTCCAGCACCAGACTGGCCACCGCCTGAGACACGACCTCTTCGCGAGACCCGAAGATGCTGTAGACGGTTTGCCGCGAGACCCCCGCGGCACCGGCGACCGCGGCAACGTTGACCCCCTCGAATCCACCGTCCTCGATCAACCGCAGAGTTGCGTTGAGGACCTTCTGGCGCGACCGCATTCGTCCATTATCTACGTCGTCAGCAGTTTCACGCGGACAGGCGCGGTGGCAGGTGTTCGCGAAGATGGTCGACGGCCGCGCGCACCCGTCGTGGAACCTGCGGAGCCGCCGAGTAGACGGCATGAATGTCCGCGTCGGGGGTAGCGATGTCCGGAAGAACCTGCACCAACGAGCCGTCGCGCAGCATCGGACCGACGTGCCACAGCGATCGCATCAGCAGACCGCGTCCCTCCACACACCACGCGGTGGTGACGTCCCCGTCGTTGCTCGTCATGTTCCCGGAGACCCGCAGCGCCGTCTCGTCGGCGCCGACGCCGAATCGCCACAGCGCGAAGTCACCCGCGTCCTGCCGCAGCACGATGCAGTTGTGCCGGCGGATCTCCTCGATGGTGCGAGGCGATCCGTGTTCGGCGACGTACCCGGGCGAGGCGACCACGATCCGACGGCTGCGCGCGAGCCGCTTGGCGGTGGACCTCGAATCCTGCAGCGCACCAACCCGGATGGAGAGGTCGTACGGCGTCATCGATGCCGCCGGAGGTGTCGCGGAGAGTTCCACGTCCACCTCGAGTCTCGGGTGCAACGCCACGAACTCCGCCATCAGTGGCGCGATGTGCGCCCGCCCCAACCCGACCGACGAGTGAACCCGAAGTCGACCCCGCAGCTCCGCGTAGTGGCCGCTGATCGATTCCTCCAGCTCGGCCACGTCGGCCGAAATGGCCGCGGCACCGCGTGCGTACCGCTCACCTTCCGGCGTCAACGTGAGCCTGCGGGTACTGCGATGGACCAGGCGGACCGCCAACCTGGATTCGAGCTGAGCGAGTCGTTTGCTGACCGAGGAGACGGACACCCCCAGCTCGCGCCCCACAGCGGTGAGGCTCGCCGATCTGGCCACCACCTCGAAGAATCCGAGATCGTCCTTCTGCATTCGACGCCTTTCTTTCCTCCAAGGAAAGAATACTTTGCCAGATGCCCCCTTTCTCCGCGGCTTCTTGCGAATTACTGTCGAACCGAACGTTCACCTACAGACCGACGCCTACAGACCGACACCAGGAGGACCGCTCGATGGGTTCCACGCACAGAATCGCTGTCATCGCCGGAGACGGAATCGGCAAGGAAGTGGTTCCCGAGGGTCTCGCGGTTCTGCAGGCGGCCGCGTCGACGTTCGACTTCACGCTCGACATCGAGGAGTTCGACTACGCGAGTGCGGAGTACTACACCGCCCACGGAAAGATGTTGCCCGACGGCTGGTTCGATCAACTGAATCGCTTCGACGCCATCTTCTTCGGCGCGGTCGGGTGGCCGGATGTGGTGCCGGATCACGTGTCGTTGTGGGGCAGCCTCCTGCAGTTTCGTCGCACGTTCGATCAGTACGTCAACCTCCGGCCGGTCAAGTCGATGCCGGGCGTGACAAGCCCTCTGGCCGGACGCGAGCCGGGCGAGATCGACTTCTATGTCGTTCGCGAGAACACCGAGGGTGAGTACTCGAGCATCGGCGGCACGATGTTCGAGGGCACGGACCGGGAGACCGTCATCCAGGAAACCGTGATGACCAGGACGGGAGTCGATCGAATCCTGAAGTACGCCTTCGATCTCGCCCAGCAGCGACCTGCGCGCCACCTGACCTCGGCCACGAAGAGCAACGGGATTTCCATCACCATGCCGTACTGGGACGAACGCGTCGAGAAGATGGCCGCCGGGTACGACGACGTCCGAGTGGACAAGTACCACATCGACATTCTGACCGCGAACTTCGTGATGCATCCGGATTGGTTCGACGTGGTCGTCGCCAGCAACCTGTTCGGCGACATCCTGTCCGATCTCGGCCCGGCCTGCACCGGGACGATCGGGATCGCACCCAGCGCGAACATCAACCCGGAGAGGATGTTCCCGAGCCTGTTCGAGCCGGTACACGGTTCCGCACCCGACATCGCCGGGCAGGGCGTCGCCAATCCGATCGGGCAGATCTGGAGCGCGTCGCTGATGCTCGAGCACCTCGGCGAGCCCGAGGCAGGCGCCGCGGTTCTGCGTGCCGTCGAGTCCGTTCTGGCCGACGGCTCCTACGCCACACCGGATCTGGGTGGCACGGGTACCACCGCCGGCCTCGGCGCCGCGGTGAAGGATGCCCTGCTCGCGTCCGGCGTCAGCGGCCACTGAGCATGGCACGGATTCTGATCACCACCGACTATCTCGAACCGGGTGACGACGTCGACCGGCTTCTTCGCGGCCGTGGGCACACCACCGTCCACAGCCCGGCACGCGGTGCGCGCCCTCCGGGTGAGATGGCCTCGCTGCTCTCCGTCGCCGACGCCGCCCTCGTGGCGGGAGAACCGATCACGGCCGAGATGATCGATGCAGCACCCGATCTCACCGTCATTGCGCGCAGCGGGGTGGGTTACGACACCATCGACGTGGACGCGGCCTCGCGGCGTGGGGTCGCCGTGTGCAACACACCGGGGGCCAACAGCAACGCCGTCGCCGAGATGGCGTTCATGCTGGTCTCGATGTGCGCTCGACGCGTCGGCGAGACGCTCGCCGGGGTGGCGAGCGGAGGTTGGCCGCGGCACGACACCGTCGAACTACGCGGGTCGACGCTGGGGATCATCGGATTCGGGCCGAGCGGGTCACGTCTGGCCGAGCTCGCCGCGTGTTTCGGAATGAGAGTACTGGTTCACACGTCGTACCCCGACCCCGCGAGGCGGGTGCAGTACTGCGGTCTCGACGAGGTGCTTGCCGAGTCCGATTTCGTGTCGCTGCACGTGCGGCCGACGGCCCGGAACAAGCGCATGATCGGCGTTCGCGAACTGTCGATCATGAAAAGCACTGCTTCGCTGATCAATACGGCCCGAGGTTCCCTGGTCGACGAGGACGCCGTGGCGGACGCGGTGCGCTCGGGCGGTATCGCAGGGGCCGGGCTCGACGTGGTGGACGTCGAGCCGTTGCCGACCGCCAGTGCGCTGCGCGAGCTTCCGAGCGTCGTGGTCACTTCTCACCTCGCCGGCCAGACCGCGCAGGCACGCGCGAGCGCGAGTCGCTCGGCAGCGGAAGACATTCTGCGAGTCCTGGACGGGGGCGAGCCGCTCGGTCGGGTGAACCTGACCTGACTCTGCCTGGCCTGAGACTGCCGGCCCTGACAGTTCAGTGCGAGGTGTAGACCTTCAGCAACACGATGACGGCGGCCAGAGCCGCGGTCACCAGGCCGGCGACGAACACCTTGAACGTGAGGGGTTCGCCGCGTAGTCGCTGAGCGACGATCTGCAGTGTCGCGATGCGGAACACCACGACCCCACCGGCGATGAGCTGCGCCCAGTACGTCGGCAGGATCCACAGCCAGGCGAGGGCGAGGATCGCCGCCGGAACGGTGCCGGACGACGCGATGGGGACGGCGTCTCGGATCTCGTCGATCACCGTCTGCTTCTTCTGGGTGTCGGTCGATCCGTGCACCGACTCGGGAATGTTGCTGCGCGCGACGATCTCGGCGAACACGTGGGCAACGAACGTCGTCGATGCGGTGGCCAGCACGAGGAGGAACGCGTCGCCGTCGTCGATGCTCGCGGGCGACGCCGCGACCACCGCGGTCAGCACGAGGATGTTTCCGTAGACGTACGCCGACAGCCTGGCGGCAGCGCGGGTGGGGGTCAGCGGTCCGCTCGCCCGAGTGGACAGGCGCCGGTACGCAGCCGTCCGAACGATGCGGCTCCGCAGTGTGGCAATCATGTGGAGAAGACTATTGCTGCCCGATCACCTGTCGCAGTTCACCGCGCGTAGTTCGATAGATTTCCGCGAGATCGGCGTCCTCGCCTGCATCGACGCGTGTGGCCCACTCGTCGAACGCGATCCGAAGCGTCATCCCCGCACTCTCGACCGTCAGCCGTGCGAACGTGCGTGATCGCGTGCCGTTCAGGGCGCTCGTCAGCGCGTCGGACAGGCGGCACAGCGCGGTCGCATCCATCGCGATCGCAGTGGCTCGCAACTGCGCGTCTCCGTTGATGAGTCGACGCGCACGCAGCACGCGGCTCGTGGTTTCCTCCGAGGCTCCGACGAGCCGAAGAGCGGCGCGTTCGTAGATCGCTTCCATCCCGGCGAGGTCGATGTCGCGTGCGTCGGTGTGCTCGAGCCACTGCTCGATCTCGGCGTCCAGATCGAGATCCACCGACAGGATCGACTCTTCCTTCGTCTTGAAATGACGAAAGAACGTACTGGGCGACACGCCTGCCGCTTTGGCGATCTCGTCGACGGTCGTCGCGGCCACTCCCCGCTGCTCGAACAAGTCGAGCGCAGCCAGGTTGATGTCCAGCCGGGTCTCGCGCCGCCGTCGTTCCCTCAGATCGAGCACCGGCGGCGCGTGATCGGACTGCGCATGATCGGACTGCGCGTGATCGGACTGCGCTGGCGCCCCACCCGCATTGTTCATCTCCGCGTCACCCTTTCTGTTGGCCTCAACATACCAGTCCATTCCAAGTTGACAGTCACTGTCAGTTCGCCGCACACTGTCAACAAGAACGTCGGCCACACTTCGAGGAATCACTGAACATGCAGACAGACGCGATGGATACTTCGCCGAGCAAGAACGAGGCCTCACAGCTGCCGCCGGGCGGGAAGCTGCTCATCGGCGTCCTGGTGGTCGCGGCATTCGTCATGATCCTCAACGAGACGATCATGAGTGTCGCGCTGCCGCGGTTGATGGTGGACCTGAGCATCACCGCAACGACCGCACAATGGCTGACCACCGGCTTCATGCTCACCATGGCCGTCGTCATCCCGACGACCGGATACCTGTTCCAGCGCTTCACGTTGCGTCAGGTGTTCGTCGCCGCGATGACGTTGTTCACCGTCGGCACCCTGCTGGCGGCGTCGGCTCCCGGGTTCGAACTGTTGCTCGCGGGCCGCATCGTCCAGGCCAGCGGCACCGCCCTCATGCTGCCGTTGCTGATGAACACCGTCCTCAACCTCGTTCCGGCCCACGAGCGAGGAAAGATGATGGGCGTCATCTCCATCGTGATCGCCGTGGCTCCTGCCGTCGGCCCGACGATCTCCGGCATCATCCTCGACGCACTCGACTGGCGCTGGATGTTCTGGCTCGTGCTGCCGATCGCGTTGATCGCCTTCGGCATCGGCGTCGGACTGGTCAAGAACGTGACGCCGACCAGCAGGCCATCCTTCGATGGGTTGTCGGTCGTACTGTCCGCGCTGGCATTCGGTGGACTCGTCTACGGGCTGAGCAGCATCGGCCACTCCGCCGAGGGATCGTCGATCCCCGTGTGGATTCCGTTGACCGTCGGAGTGGTTGCGCTGGCGATCTTCGTGATGCGACAGATCGCCCGTCAGGACTCGGAGCGTGCCCTGCTCAACATGCGGCCGTTCTCCACACCGACGTTCACCATCGGACTCGGCATGCTGATGATCAGCATGATGGCCCTGTTCGGTGCCTTGATCCTGCTGCCGATGTACCTGCAGAACATCCTCGGACTCGACACGCTGACCACCGGACTCATGCTTCTGCCCGGCGGTCTGACGATGGGCTTGCTCGCGCCGTTCGTCGGACGCGCGTTCGACCGAATCGGCCCGCGGCCCCTCGTCATTCCCGGGGCGATGATCGTCAGCGCTGCTCTCTGGGCGATGACCCTGCTCGACGCCGAGTCCTCGCTCCCGATGGTCGTCGCGATCCACTGTGTTCTGTCGGTCGGTCTCGCCACGATCATGACACCGCTGATGACGTCGTCGCTGGGATCGCTGCCGAAGCACCTGTACTCGCACGGCAGCGCGATCTTCAACACCCTCCAGCAGTTGGCGGGCGCCGCCGGTACGGCACTGTTCGTGACCGTCATGTCCACGACGGCAGCCTCACGCGTTGCCTCCGGAGTCGCGGAGACCGCGGCCAGCCAGGACGGTATCCACACCGCCTTCCTGTGCGGAGGCGTCGTCTCCCTCGTCGCGGTAGCGGCCTCGTTCTTCATCCGCAGGCCTGCAGCCGACCAGCCGGCCGAGCGCGTTCAGCCGGAGGAAGTGAGGACCGCCTAGCGCCCGTACCGTGCCCGGCGGTTGAAGCCGCTGGACAACGGTTACTCCAGTCGGCATGACCAACACCCCTGACCACAGCAACACCCCTGACCACAGCAACACCGATGCCCGCTCCGAGGATTCTCCGAAGGGCGGGCATCCTGGTCCCGTCGACGAAGGCAAGAACGGCGGCATGGCCACCCGCGAGCTCGCTCCGGATCTCGCCGACGGGGATGCAAACGACGGGGATGCAGCTGAAGGCAAGTCCTCGGACTGACGCCCGGCGTCGAACTCGCACCACGTGCGGTCCGCGATATCCGGCGTTACGGTGTTGAGCCGAGCCGAGCAGTGAGGACCGTCCGTGGATCTTGCCCAGTACGACGCATTGAGTTTCGATTGTTACGGCACTCTGATCGATTGGGAAACCGGAATCGCCGCGGTTCTCGCGCCCTGGGCGCGGGATGTCGGGCTGACGATGTCCGACGAGGAACTGTTGCTCGCGTACGCCGCGAACGAGGCGCAGGCCGAGGTGGATTCACCCGGGTCGCTGTATCCCGACATCCTCGCCGACGCGTTCCGTCGCACCGGCGAGGTTCTCGGGGCTCCGGTCTCCGATACGTGGGCGACGCGCCTGGGCAGTTCGGTCCCCGAGTGGCCCGCGTTCGCAGACAGTCACGACGCTCTGGCGGCTCTCGCGTCGAGATACTCGTTGATCATCCTGTCCAACGTTCACCGCGACGGATTCGCCGGAAGCAACGCCCGTCTCGGCGTTCGATTCGACCGGATCATCACCGCGGAGGATGTCGGAGCGTACAAGCCGGCACCCCAGCACTTCGACGCTCTCGACGCCACGCTCGCGGATCTCGGCATCCCGAGGACCCGACTTCTGCACGTCGCGCAGAGCCTGTTCCACGACCACGTCCCTGCTGCGCGCCACGGCCTCGACTCCGTGTGGATCAACCGTCGACACGCACGACCGGGGTGGGGCGCGACACCCGAGCCGACGGGCGACGTCGGCTACGGTCTCGAGTTTCCGTCCATGGCGGACTTCGCCGCCGCAGCTTTAGAGTCGAACGACTGATGACGGCGGACGCACCGCCGATGCACACTGCTCTCTCGACACCAGCGTGAGGGAGCGTGATGGCAGGGCTGCGGGTAGTGATCGCCGATGACGACGTACTGCTGAGGGAGGGGCTGTCCAGCCTGCTGACTCGGGCCGAGCTCGACGTGGTCGGCACGGCAGGCGACGCCGAGGAACTGCTCGCACTGGTGGACCGTGAGCGTCCGCAGTTGGCGATCGTCGACATCAGAATGCCGCCGACCTACACCGCGGAGGGGCTCGACGCCGCACTCCGCATTCGCAGCGAATTCCCGGGCGTCTCGATGCTTCTGCTCTCCGCTCACGTCGAGGTGGAGCATGCGCTGGAACTGCTCGACGACATGAAGAACGGGTCGGCCCAGGGCATCGGGTATCTGCTCAAGAGTCGCGTCACCGATGTCGACGATTTCGTCGGCGTCGTCGAACGCGTCGCCGCAGGATCGTCCGTGATCGATCCTGCGCTCGTCTACGAGTTGGTTGCGGCGAAACGCCGCGACGATCCGCTGGGCGCGCTGACCGCACGGGAACGTGACGTGCTCACTCACATGGCCGAGGGGCTGTCCAACGCCGGTATCGGACGTCGCCTGTGGATCACCGAGGGCACCGTCGAGAAGCACGTCCGCAGCATTCTCACCAAGCTGGATCTGGCCGAGACCGCGGACGACCACCGACGCGTGCGCGCCGTGATCATGTATCTCGACACACTGTCGTGAGCAGCGTTCGGATCGACTCGGCCGACAGGTCGAACTTCGGCAGGAACCCGACGGCCGAGCTCGATTCCACGAGGTCCGCGAAGTCGTCTTCGTCGTGCGTGGACACCAGAATGATCGACGGCCGTGATTCGGCGCCCGCCTCGGCGATTGCTTCCACCACGTCGAACCCGCTCTCGTCACCGAGGTCGATGTCGACCAGAACCAGATCCGGGCGTGCGCCCAGGACGATCTCCACCGCCTGCGCGAGCGTCGACGCAGTTCCGACGACCGTGACGTCTGTCGCCTCCAACATTCGGCGCGCCGACAGGCAGAACGCGTCGCTGTCGTCGACGATGAGGCAGCTGCGGGCGAAGGACTTCACTTCACCCAGGGTGTCAGACGCCGCCTCGGCCGACATGCCCGCTAGCCGGAATACTCGTCCCGCGGGCTACGTCCGATGACTACGTCCGTTGCACGCAAGGAGCGCCTCGTCACCCTGGTGCTGCGTCCCAGCTCCCCTCCCGTCGCCTGCGGAATCGCCCTCGCCGCGGCGCTCGTTCTGGTCGAGATCGTCGTGGTTCTGATGCTCAAACGGATCGCACCCGAGAACGCCTTCGGCGCGGTCTTCCTGTTCGGTGTGCTGGTCGTCTCCGCCGGTTGGGGATTTCGGTTGTCGATCGCGACCTCGATTGCCAGCGCCGCGGCATACGCGTACATCCACGTCATCGAAAGCAGCGAAAGCCTGGTCCCCGCAGTCGTCGTCTTCCTGGCTCTCGCGCTGCTGACGAACACGCTCGTCGGGCAGTCCCGTTTGCGTGCAGTGGAATCGGCGCGGCAGAACCGCCGAGCCACGGCGTTGGCGCGACAACAAGCGTCGCTTCGACGGGTCGCCACCCTCGTCGCCTCCAGGGCCGAGCCGGACGAGGTCTACGCCGCCGTCACCGCCGAGCTCGCCGGAGGTCTCGGCATCGAGCACGTCTCCGTCGTGCATTTCGAACCCGTGCATTTCGACCCCGTGCAGGCTCGTTCGGGGTTGGACAGCTCGACGCCGGGGACGTACGTGGTGCTCGCGGGGCGTGACACCACCGAAGGACATCGGCTCACTCCCGGTGAAAGGCTCACGCTCGGCGGACACAACGTGTGCACCGCGGTCGCCGCGACGGGCCGACCCGCGACGATCGACTTCACCACCGCAACAGGCGATATCGTCGACCGTCTCCAGGGCCGAGGAATTGCACTCGGCCTGGGCGTACCGATCAGCGTCGACGGAAGAATCTGGGGTGCGATCGTCGTCGGCTCCACCGAGAGCTCGGTCGAGCCCGATCTGCAAGACCGACTGACCGACTTCGCGGACCTCCTCGCCACCGCCGTCTACAACAGCGAGACGCGAGAAGAGCTCACCCGGTCGCGGGCTCGTGTCGTCGCCGCTGCGGACCAGGCCCGACGGAGCATCGAACGAGACCTGCACGACGGCGCGCAACAGAGAATCGTCTCTCTCGGAATGGAATTGAGAACAGCACAGGCCGTCGTTCCCGAGGATCTGCGCGAGCTGAGACAGAGCCTGGACCGCAGTGTCGACACACTCGCGCAGATACACTCCGATCTCCGCGAGCTCTCACGCGGCATACACCCCGCCATCCTCTCGCGCGGCGGACTGGCGCCTGCACTCAAGACGCTTGCTCGTCGCAGCCCGGTACCGGTATCGCTCACGACGGACATTCCGGTCCGCCTGGACGACTCCATCGAAGTGGCAGCGTATTACGTCGTCGCCGAATCACTCACCAACACAGCCAAATACGCCGGCGCCTCACATGTCCAGGTGACTGCGGTCGTCACCGACGGCGACCTGACCCTCACCGTCGCCGACGACGGTCGGGGCGGCGCCGACCCCACCCTCGGATCGGGCCTGATCGGTCTGCACGACAGGGTGGCGGCAGCAGGCGGCACGCTGGCACTGCACAGCCCTCCCGGTGCGGGCACGTCTCTCACGGTCACCATCGCGGCGCCTACCGGCTAGCCGGTATCGCGCCCGGCCGAAATCAGGCACACGGTGTGGACGCCAGCCGCGACGACATCGACGCGCGCGTGGACGAGTGTTCTGGGTACCACCCTTTCGGGGCCCAGCATTTCCATTCGAGGAGCTCACCATGCCGTACATCACCACAACCGACGGAACCGAGATCTACTACACCGAGCAGGGCACCGGTAAGCCGGTGCTGCTCAGCCACGGGTGGCCGCTGTCCTCGGATGCGTGGCAGCTCGAACTCAAGCTGCTCGCCGACGCCGGATACCGCGCCATTGCCCACGATCGCCGCGGCCACGGACGTTCCTCGAAGACCTACACCGGCAACGACATGGACACGTATGCTCGCGACCTCGCCGAACTCGTCGAGGCACTCGATCTGCAGGAGCTCACTCTCATCGGTCACTCCACCGGAGGCGGCGAGGTCGTCCGCTACGCAGCGCAGCACGGCGGAACCCGCGTCGCCCGGGTCATCACGGCGGGTGCCGTACCTCCCATCATGCTGAAGTCCGACGCCAATCCGGAGGGCACCCCGATCGAGGCGCTCGACGACATCCGCAACGGCGTCCTGACCGACCGGTCGCAGTTCTACAAGGATCTCGCCGAGCCGTTCTTCGGGGCCAACCGCGACGGCGCACAGGTGTCGCAGGGAGCGAAGGACGACTTCTGGCGTCAGGGCATGCTGGTGAACCTCGCCGCGGCGTACGACTGCGTCAAGGCGTTCTCCGAGACCGACTTCACCGAGGACCTGAAGGCTCTGACCGTTCCCGTGTTCATCGCTCAGGGCGACGACGATCAGATCGTGCCGATCGCCGCGGCAGCGCTGAAGTCCATCGGCCTCGTCAAGGACGGCACGCTCAAAGTCTATCCCGGTGCACCGCACGGCATCCACGGCGATTACCAGAAGGCCTTGGACGCAGACATTCTCGCTTTCATCGCGAAGTAGCGCGGGCCGTACCTCTCTTCCGTGCGTGTGGAGTCACGACCGTGGTGGTTCCACACGCACGGCACGGAATCTGCCCGATACTGCAAATTACATAGTGCAACATGCAGTCACGGGTGTATCGTCATCGCCACAGTGCGCAGCGTCCATCGTCGGGATCGGCGCGCCTGCCAAATCGATCTGTGCTCGTGGACTCGTGGACAGTGCCCACGAACCGTCCCCGTGAGAACACGTGACGCTTCGGACGGAGCAACTCGATGGTCGGGACATGCACTCCCCTCGTTCGTGCGCGATTGTCGGCTCTCACCGTCCTCGCACTCGGGATGACCGTGCTTCTGGCGTGTAGTTCCACCGCCGGCACGGACTCCGCTTCCAACGCCGACTCCAATGCAGGATCGGAGACGAACGCGAGCGCACTCGCCGAGACTCCTCCGCAGGTTCCACCCGCGTCGATCGACCGGGCAGCCGTCGACGCCGCCGTCGGACAACTCGACGGGTACGTGGAGGACATGATGGCACGAACGGGCGCTCCCGGTATCGCCGTCGCGGTCGTCTACCAGGACGAAGTGCTGTATTCGAAGGGATTCGGTGTTCGGAAGGTCGGCGAACCGGACCCGGTGGACACCAGCACGATGTTCCAGCTTGCCTCGGTGTCGAAGCCCGTTGCGTCGTCGGTGGTCGCCTCGCTGGTCGGCGAAGGCAAGCTCGAGTGGGACGAGCCGATCCGCCGGTTCGAACCGGGTTTCGCGGTGTCCGATCCGTACGTCACCGAGAACGCCGGCTTCACCGACCTGATGTCGCACCGCTCCGGCCTGCCCGACCACGCAGGCGACCTCCTCGAGGACCTCGGCTACAGCTACGACGAGATCATCGCTCGCTTGAATCAGGTTCCGTTGGAACCGTTTCGAGACAACTACGACTACACCAACTACGGGTTCTCCGCAGCAGGCGTGGCAGCAGCCAAATCCCAGGGCACCACGTGGGCGGAACTGTCCGAGGAGAAGATCTACGAACCCCTCGGCATGACCAACACGACGTCGAGCCAGCAAGAATGGGTCGACTCACCCAACCGTGCCTTCAATCACGTTCCGACGGAACCGGGTTCGACAACGTGGGAAGCGAAGTACGTCAGCGATCCCGAAGGCCAGGCCCCGGCGGGTGGTGCAGCGTCCTCCGTCGACGACATGGCCCAGTGGATCCGCATGGAACTCGCGGGCGGGGAGTACGACGGCACCACCGTCGTCGAGCCCGAAGCCCTGCAGTTCACCCACCAAGCGCATTCTCTCGCCCACCCCGCGGAGACGCCAGGAGCGCGAGACACTTTCTACGGCATCGGCTTCAATGTCGGCACCGACAGTCAGGGCCGCGTCGAGGTCAGTCATGCAGGGGCGTTCGGACTCGGCGCGAGCACCGACGTCGTGATGCTACCGAGCGAGCAACTCGGCATCGTCGTACTCGCCAACACCGCACCCGTCGGTGTCTCGGAAACCATTGCGGCACAGTTCATGGACTACGCCAAGAACGGTGATCTCACCGTCGACTGGGCGCCGTTCATCGCAGGCCAGTTCGAGAAGATGGTCGCGCACGGCCGTTCCGAGACGGACTACGAGAATCCGCCCGCGTCGACGACGCCTGCGCGGGAGCCGAGCAGCTACGTCGGCACGTACACAAGCCCGTTCTACGGCGCTGCCGAAGTCACTGCCGAAGGCGACGAACTGGTGCTGAAACTCGGCAAGGAACTGCAGTCGAGTTACCCCCTCACCCACTACGACGGCGACACCTACTGGTTCGAACCCGTCGGCGAGAACGCGTCGGGGCCGACAGGCGCCGAGTTCGCCCTCACCCCCGGAGCGCCGACCACACTCACCGTCGAGTATCTCGATCCTCTCGGACTCGGCACGTTCACCCGCTCCTGACTTCGTAGACGCCCACGACACGAACGGACCCCAGATGATGCACCGCACTTCAGGCAAACTACTGACCATTCTGTTCACTGCAGGACTGCTCGTCGCGGCATGTTCGTCGGGCAACGACAGTGCTGTGTCCGAGAGTGCTGTGTCCGAGAGTGCTGATTCGTCCTCGGCCCTCGTGCCGTTCGACACTGCGGCGATGGACGCGGTAGTGGACGAGATGGCGAAGGAATACCGCGAGATCGGCATGGTGGTGTTGATCCGGACTCCGAACGGCGAGTACGTGAACACCTGGGGCAGCACGGATGCTGGTACCGCGACGCCACCTACGCTCGACACCAAGGTGCGCGTCGGGTCCAACACCAAGACGTGGACGGGCACCGTCATCCTGCAGATGGTTCAGGAAGGCAAGATCTCCGTCGACGATCCGGTGAGCCAGTATCGCCCCGATGTTCCCAACGGTGAGAACATCACCATCGGACAACTCCTCGACATGCGCAGCGGTCTCTACAGCTACACCCAGACCGTCGAGCTCAACCGAGCGCTCGACGAGGATCCCGAAAGAGTCTGGCAACCAGAGGAACTGGTTGCACTCGGGCTCTCGAACCCGCCGACGTCCGCTCCGGGCACCGAATACAACTACTCCAACACCAACACCGTGCTGCTCGGGCTGATCGCGGAGCAGTTGGACGGAAAGCCGATCGCGCAGATCTACCAGGATCGACTGTTCTCCGCGCTCGAGTTGACGGACACCTCGTTCCCGGCGAACACCGACACCTCCATTCCCGCGCCGTACACCGCCGGATACTCCTACAGCGGAAACCTCGAAACCCTGGGCGAAGGAAAGGAATCGCTGTCGCCCGAACGTATCGCCGCCATCGACGCAGGCTCCGTCACGCCGAGAACGACGACGAACGACAACCCGTCGTGGACGTGGTCGGCCGGACAAGGAATTTCGACGGCGAACGAGATGGCCACGTGGGTGAAGGCTCTCGCCGTGGGCGAGCTGCTCGACGCCGACACCCAGCAGCTCCGGATGAACAGCATCACCCCGAGCGACGACACGGGAACCGCAGCGTACGGCTACGGAATCGCACAGATGGGTCCGCTGTACGGGCACATCGGCGAGATGCCGGGATACAACTCCTTCATGGGATACGACCCGGAGAACGACGTCACGTTCGTAGTCTGGGCCAACCTCGCCCCGGCGGTCGACGGCAGCGCACCCGCCGCCAAGGTCGCCCGAGAACTGTTCCCGTTCGTGTACGCGGCGCCGTCCGCCGAAGCCTCGAACGCCGTCGAGGAGCACAGTGACGATGCCGGCGAGTGACAGGCAGGCACATGACAGCTCGGGCCGATAGTTAGGATCGGGACGTCGGCGCCGATCGGCGATCGGTCTTTCGGCAGGAAGGACCATCGGTGGCGCAGGGCGATCTGAACACAACCTCGTACGTCATCCTCGGATTGCTCGCCACGCGGGATTGGACGGCCTACGACATCTCGGTGCAGTTCGGCCGTGGAGTCGCCGAACTGTGGCCCCGGGCCGACCGCCAGCTGTACAACGCGCCGAAGAAGCTGCTCGAACGGGGCCTCGTCTCGGCATCGACGGATCCTGTGGGCACCGGCCGCAGCCGCACCGTCTACTCGATCACCGACGCAGGCCGCGACGCCCTCGCATCATGGCTCGCGACGGCGTCCAGGCCGTCGGCCATGGAGTTCGAAGGCATGATTCGGGTGCTGTTCGCCGAACAGGGTTCGCTCACCGACCTGCGCAACAACATCACCACGATGCGCGATCAAGCCCGGCAGACCCGTGCACTGTTCCTGGCCCACGCCGAGCGTCTGCACGACGTCGACAACTCGACGTTCCCCGAACGCCAACACCTGATGACGCTGGCCAACCGCTTCATGATCGGCCACTTCACCCACATCTCCGACTGGGCGGAGTGGGCTCTGACCGAAACCGATACGTGGTCGGACACGACGTCTCCGGCCACCACTCACCGCGAACGCAGCCGCGCCATTCTCGAGGAATCTCTGGAGCAGGATCGAACGCCGCCGGACTGAACACTCCGGCCTGCAGGTTTGAGAGCACGCCGGGGTGGAATCCATGCTCGTGAACTCACCCAGCGGCGCAACTACGTGCTGAGCATCCTCGGACTCGTGTTGGCCGCGACGGCGCTGATAGTGCTGGCGCAGGTCGTGTCCGAGAAGTCGTCGATCCCTGCCGCAGCGTTGCTCACCGTGGCAGGTCTTGCGGTGTCGACGTCGTCGCTACCGGACATCGTATTGGACCCGGAACTCGTGCTGACGCTGGTGATTCCGCCGCTGCTCTACAGTGCAGCGTTGAACTCGTCGCTGGTCGCGATCCGTCGCAACGTGTGGACGATCCTGAGTCTGTCCGTCGCGTTGGTCGTGGTGACGGCCTCCATCGTCGGCGTCGGATTGGCGCTGCTGATACCCGGGGCGACCCTCGCCGCGGGAATGGCCCTGGGAGCTGCCGTCGCACCGCCCGATCCCGTGGCTGCACTCGCGGTCGGCAGGCGAGCCGGCATACCGCCGAAGTTGATCACGCTGATCGAAGGCGAGGGACTGCTCAACGACGCGACCGCGCTGACGATGCTGACTGTCGCGGCCACCGCGATCGCGTCGCAGGACATGACCTTCACGCACGCGGGCGGACTCTTCGTGCTGGCCGCGGTCGGCGGAGTCATCGTCGGGTGCGCGATCGCGCTCGTCATCAGATTCGTGCAGATGTTCCTCGGCGATGCGCTTCTGCTCAACGTCGTATCCCTGGCCACACCGTTCGTCGCCTACGTCGCCGCGGAGGAAGTGCACGCGTCGGGAGTGCTCGCTGTCGTCGTCGCTGCTCTCTTCATCGGCCACGACACTCGCCACGCCGTGTCCGGAGCGAGCAGATTGCAGACGGGCGCCGTGTGGAGATTGATCGATCTGCTGCTCGAGGGTTTCGTGTTCCTGCTGATCGGCGAACAATTGCCGACGGTGATCGAGGGGCTTGCGGCCTACCCGCTCACCACCGTCGTCGGCGCCGTCGCGGTCACGCTCGCCGGCGTGCTGCTCGTCCGTCCCCTGTGGCTGCTCGGCACCGAGGCAGCGGCACGCATGGCCGACCGGTCTTCCTCTCGGTCTTCGCGGCTGTCGGGACGCGAGGTTGTGGTGATGAGCTGGGCGGGAACTCGCGGAGTGATCACCGTCGCCGCCGTGTTCTCGCTACCGCTGACGACGGAATCGGGTGAGCCGTTCGAGATCCGAAATCTGTTGCTGTTCTGTGCTTTCGTGGTCGTCCTGGTGACCGTGGTGGCGCAGGGCACGACGTTCGCCCCTCTCGTGCGACTGCTGAACGTGCGGGCCGACCCCGCCGCCGAATCGAGGTTGCGCAACGAAGCGCGCGTGGGCGTGACGAAAGCGGCCTTGCAGCAACTCGATCACATCGCCGACGAGGAGGAGATCGACGACGACGGCCGCGCGCTCATGCGCCGCGAGCTCGAGGAGCGCATCGACCGGTACAACCGCAGGCTCGATCATCTCGACGAGACCGACGACGACGCACCCGTCATCTCCCCCGAGCAGCAGGCCGCGACAACGGTCCGCCGTCGCCTCATCGACGCCCAGCGCGAGGAACTGGTGCGCTGGCGTGACGCCGGGCGCCTCCCCGACGCCGGGATGCGGAGCCTCGAGCACGAACTCGACCACGAGGAGCATTCCTTCAAACAGCACCCGGACGAGACGGACCAACCGGGCTAGGTTTTCCTCAGCGCAGTTTCCTCAGTGCAGTTTCCTCAGTGCAGTTTCCTCAGTGCAGTTTCCTCAGTGCGTGGAATCGCGGATGGTGAGCGTCGGCTGGAACTGCACGTGGCGTGGTTCGGCGCGGTGGTCCTGTGCCGATTCCTCCAGCAGATCCACCGCAGCACTGCCGATGTCGCGGCTGGGCTGCCTGATCGAGGACAGCGACACGACGGCCGACGCTGCGAAATCGATGTCGTCGTAGCCGATCACGGCGATGTCGTCGGGGACGACCGAGTTGCCCAGCATCACCAGGCTCTGCAGAACTCCCAGTGCGAGCAGGTCGTTGGCGCAGAATATGGCATCCGGTCGATCTTTCGGGGCGCGCTCGGCGATCGAGGCCGCAGCCGCTCGGCCTGCCAGCACGCTGGGCTCGCGGGTCGGCACGACCTCGATGACGGCGCCCGCCGCCTCCGCGGCCATGCGCGCGCCTCGCAGTCGATCCGCGACCTGTCTCAGCGAGGTGGGCCCACCGACGTAGGCGATTCTGCGCCGGCCCTGCTCACACAGATGACGGACGGCGAGTTCGCCTCCGGCGATGTCGTCCACCGCGACGGACGAGAACGACGTACCCGTTCCGTCGCGGTCGACCAGTACCACCGGGGTGCCTCGGGACTGGAGGAGTTCGAGTCGCTCGAGATCCTCCCCGACCGGAGACACCAGCAGGCCGTGGACACGTTGCTCGTCGAACGTGTCCAGGTAGAGACGCTCACGTTCCGGATCGTCGTCCGTGGACCCCAGCAGAACGGTGAGCCCTCGGTCGGTGGCACTGGACTCGACGCCTCGTGCGATCTCGGTGAAGAACGGGTTGCCGATGTCGAGCACCACCAGCCCGACGCATCGAGACCGGCCGGCACGCAGCTGCCGGGCAGCGTCGTTGCGGACGAATCCGAGTCGGTCGATCGCGGACATGACACGTTTCACCGTCGCGGGCGCAACCTTGTCGGGTGCATTGAGCACGTTGGACACCGTGCCGACGGACACACCCGCCGCCGCAGCAACCTGCTTCATGCTCTTCGCCACGACTGCAGTCTTACCAGCCGACCACGGTCACCGTGGGCGCGGGACCAACCGCTCGAGCTGAGTGACGTGGCCAGGGCCCAGTTCCTCCAACGCGGTGACACCCAAGAGACGCATGGTGCGTTCGACCTGCTCGGACAGAATGTCCACGGCACGGTTGACCCCGGCTTCGCCGCCCGCCATGAGCCCGTACAGGTAGGCGCGGCCGACGAGCGTGAATCGGGCTCCGAGGGCGATCGACGCCACGATGTCGGCGCCGGACATGATGCCGGTGTCGATCATGACCTCGGTGTCCTTGCCGACCTCGCGGGCCACCTCGGGCAGAAGGTGGAACGGAATCGGAGCACGGTCGAGTTGTCGTCCGCCGTGGTTGGACAGAACGAGACCGTCGACGCCCAGTGCGGTGACGGCCTTGGCGTCGTCGAGCGTCTGGATTCCCTTGACGACGAGCTTGCCCGGCCACTGCTCCTTGATCCACGCCAGGTCCTCGAAGGTGACCGTCGGGTCGAACATCGTGTCGAGCAGTTCCGCCACGGTGCCGGACCAACGGTCGATCGACGCGAACGACAGCGGTTCGGTGGTGAGGAAGTCGATCCACCACTGTGGACGCGGCAGCGCGTTCAACACGGTTCCCGGTGTCAGTGCAGGCGGAATCGTCATGCCGTTGCGCTTGTCTCGCAGCCTCGCTCCCGCCACAGGAACGTCGACGGTGACCAGAAGGGTGTCGTACCCCGCCTTCGCGGCACGGTCGACGAGGCTCATCGACCGCTCGCGGTCCTTCCACATGTACAGCTGAAACCAGTTGCGACCGTGCGGGTTGGCGTCGCGGACGTCCTCGATCGAGGTCGTTCCCATCGTGGACAACGAGAACGGGATGCCCGCGCGAGCTGCCGCATGCGCACCGGCGATCTCCCCCTCGGTCTGCATCATGCGGGTGAAGCCCGTCGGGGCGATACCGAAGGGCTGCGCCACCGGTGCGCCGAGCACGTCCCATCCCGTCGACACCTTGGACACGTCGCGCAGGATCGACGGCGAGAACTCGATGTCCTGGAACGCCTGACGCGCCCGGCTGATCGACAGTTCGGCCTCCGCCGAGCCGTCGGTGTAGTCGAACGCCGCCGTCGGGGTTCGACGCTTGGCGATCCGGCGAAGATCCTCGATGGTCAGGGCGGCGTCGAGCCTGCGCTTCTTGCCGTTCAACTCCGGCTTCTTGAACTGCATCAGGGGCGCGAGATCGCGCACCTTGGGGATTTGCCTCTTGACCATGGTCAATCCTTTGTCGTGTTTGTCATAGCGCTGTGGTTCAAAGGGATGCCGCCCGGCGGGAGGACGCAGGTTCGTGACGAACGGGAGGGAAGGTGGTTGCGACCGTGTGCCGCAGCCGTGTCAGATCTCCGGAGATCAACCCGTGGGTCCGTGCCTGTACCAGCACGTTACCCAACGCGGTCGCTTCGACGGGCCCGGCCAGTACGTCGAGTCCGGACCTGTCGGCGAGAATCCGGCACAGCAACGAATTCTGTGCTCCGCCGCCGACGACGTGGATCCGCCGCACGTCGATGCCTGCGAGTTCCGCGGCGTCGTACACCGCCGCGCTGAAGGCGACGGCCAGGGATTCGACGATCGCCCGAACCATCTCCACCCGTGACGACGGAACCGCAAGGCCACGATCGGAGTACCAGGCCGCGATTCGTGTCGGCATGTCGCCGCGAGGAAGGAACATCGGATCTTCGGCGTCGAAGACATGCGTGGGGGCCGGGCAGTGTGCCGCTGCCGCCAACATCTCCGGCAGGTCCACCGCCGCGCCGTCGGCTCGGCTCCATTCGCGCACCGATTCCGACAGCAGCCACAGACCCATCACGTTGTGCAACAACCGGTTGCGACCGTCCACTCCGGCTTCGTTGGTGAACCCCGCGTCGCGCACTCGGGAATTCACCACCGGCGAGGAGGTCTCGGCGCCGACGAGACCCCAGGTGCCGCAGGAGATGTAGACCGCCGAATCAGGATCCATCGGTACCGCGGCAACGGCGGAGGCGGTGTCGTGGGAACCGACAGCAGTGACCGACACCGACGGATCACCGTCCACGACACCGGGCAGGATGGGCCCGAGAACCTCGCCCGGGTCGACGACATCGGGAAACAGCGACCTGTCGATTCCCAGGAGATCCAGCAGGACATCGTCGAGCACGCCGTCGGTACCGAAAATGCCCGTCGTCGACGCGTTGGTACGCTCGGCGACCTCGCGGCCGGTGAGCCAGTACGACACGAGATCCGGCACCAGTAGCACGCGGTCCGCTGGTTCGAGCAGACCGTCGGCCCGGTCCACCGCAAGCTGGTACACGGTGGTGAACGGGAGGAACTGCAAACCGTTGCGGGCGAACAACTCCGCGCGGTCGACGACGGATTCCACGAGCTCGACGCCCCGCTGGGATCGTTCGTCCCGGTAGTGGTGCGGCAACCCGACCAGGCGACCTCCGCGCATGAGGCCGTAATCGACGGCCCACGAGTCGACTCCGACGCTCACCAGGTTGTCCGCGTCGCGAGCGGCGTCGGCGAGACCACGCCGAACGTGCCCGAACAATCCGGGCACGTCGGTGTGCAGCGCTGCCCGCGACCCGTTCCAGAGCCGGCAGGGTTCGTTGGGAAAACGGGTGACGACGTCGAGACGCAGCACGTCCCTGCCTGCGGTATCGCTGCCGACGGTGCCGACCACGACGCGACCGCTCGTCGCACCGAGGTCGACGGCCGCGACCTGAGCTGTACTCATGCCCGTCTCATCTCAGGAAGGCGGCGGCGACACCCGCGTCGACGGGCACGTGCAGTCCGGTCGTGTGCGAGAAGTCCGACGTGCACAGTGCGAACGCGGCATTGGCGATGTTCTCCGGCAACACCTCTCGCTTGAGCAGCGTGCGCTGCGCGTAGAACTTGCCGAGGTCGGCCTCGTCGACGCCGTAGACCGCAGCGCGGGACGCTCCCCAGCCGGCGGCGAATATGCCCGATCCCTGCACCACCCCGTCGGGGTTGATGCCGTTGACCTTGACACCGTGTTCGCCGAGTTCGGCGGCGAGCAACCGAACCTGATGTGCCTGATCGGCTTTCGTCGCCGAGTAGGCGATGTTGTTCGGTCCGGCGAACACCGAGTTCTTCGACGAGATGTACAGGATGTCGCCGCCCATCTTCTGGGCGATCAGCGCGGCCGCCGCAGCGCGCGAGACGAGGAACGATCCGCGAGCCATCACGTCGTGCTGCAGATCCCAGTCCGCGACGGTCGTCTCCAGCAGAGGCTTCGACAGCGAGAGGCCTGCGTTGTTGACCACCAGGTCGATACCGCCGAACGCGAGCACCGTCGCGTCGACGGCTGCCTGCACCGCAGCTTCGTCGGTGACGTCGGCCCGAACTCCGATCGCCACGTCCGTCGAGCCGATCTCGGCGGCGACGTCGGATGCTTTCTGCGCGTCGAGGTCGGCGATGACGACGCACGCGCCCTCCGCGGCCAATCGTGTGGCGATCGCCTTGCCGATGCCCGACGCCGCGCCGGTGACCAGGGCGATGCGCGTCGCGAGCGGCTTGGGTTTCGGCATCCGAGCGAGCTTGGCTTCTTCCAGCGCCCAGTACTCGATGTCGAACTTCTCCGACTCGTCGATGGGGCTGTAGGTGGACACCGATTCGGCGCCCCGCATCACGTTGATCGCGTTGACGTAGAACTCGCCTGCCACCCGGGCGGTCTGCTTGGTGGCGCCGTAACTGAACATGCCGACGCCGGGGATCAACACGATGGCCGGATCGGCGCCGCGCATCGCAGGTGAGTCCTCGGTCGCGAAGCGCTCGTAGTAGGCCTGGTAGTCCTTGCGGTACGCCTCGTGCAGTGTCTGCAGGCGTTCGACGGACTGCTCGATCGATGCGTCCGCAGGCAGGTCCAGAACGAGGGGCTTCACCTTGGTCCGCAGGAAGTGGTCGGGGCAGCTGGTGCCGAGCGCGGCCAGACGCGGATGCTCGGCGGCAGCCAGGTAGTCCAGGACCACGTCGGAGTCGGTGAAGTGCCCGACCTTGGGTTCGTCGGTGGATGCCATCCCTCGGATGTACGGGGCCAGGGCTGCTGCCTTGGCGCGTCGCTCGGCCTCCGGCAGGGCCGAGTAGCCGTCGAGCGCGGCGCCGAACGGTTCTGCTCGGCCGTGTTCGGCAAGGTAGGCCTGGGCAGCGCGGATGATCTCGAGCGAGTTCGCCTCCGACTCCTCGGACGTCTCACCCCATGCGGTGATGCCGTGTCCGCCGAGAATGCAGCCGATCGCCTGCGGGTTCTCGGCTTTGATAGCGGCGATGTCGAGTCCGAGCTGGAATCCGGGTCGTCGCCACGGAACCCACACCACCGTGTCGCCGAATATCTTTCGGGTCAGTTCGGGACCGTCCGCGGCGGTCGCGATCGCGATGCCGGAGTCCGGATGCAGGTGGTCGACGTGTGCTGCGTCGACGAGTCCGTGCATCGCCGTGTCGATCGACGGCGCCGCTCCCCCGCGTCCGTGCAGGGTGTAGTCGAACGACGCGACCATCTCGTCCTCGCGGTCCAGTCCCGGATAGACATCGACCAGTGCGCGCAGCCGATCGAGCCGCAGGACGGCCAGGCCGGACTCGGTCAGCGTTCCGAGATCGCCGCCGGATCCCTTCACCCACATGAGTTCGACATCGGCACCGGTCACCGGGTCGGTGTCGGTTCCCTTGGCGGAGGTGTTACCGCCGGCGTAGTTGGTGTTGCTCGGGTCGGACCCGAGACGGTTCGATCGTGCCAACAACGCTGCGACAGTCTCGTTCATCGTGTTCGCTTCCTGCTGTGTCGTCATTGCTCATGCACCCCAGGAGGTCTGGGTGCCGCCGACGCGGTCGGCTTCGATCTGCTGCTGATAACCCGATTCCGCGAAGGCTCGCATCGGGTCGGCCGGTAGACCGCGGCTCTCTCGCCACTCGGCGAGCCGCGGACGCACGTCGGTGTAGAAGGCATCCATGAAGATGCCGTTGGCGCCCAGTACGTCTCCGGCTTCCTGCGCCGTGGTGAGTGCCTCGGTGTCCACGAGAGCCGCACGCAACGTCATCTCCTGGACGTTGAGGACCGAGCGAATCTGCCCGGGGATCTTCGCCTCGACGTTGTGACACTGGTCCAGCATGAGCGCGAGGTCCGATTCGGGTGCGAGCCCTCCGCCGCGGATGACCTCGAACAGAATCCTGAACAGCTGGAACGGATCCGCCGCGCCGACGATCAGGTCGTCGTCGGCGTAGAAGCGTGAATTGAAGTCGAAGGAACCGAGTTTGCCGAGGCGCAGAAGCTGCGCGACGATGAACTCGATGTTCGTTCCCGGCGCGTGGTGCCCGGTGTCGAGGCACACTGCCGCGCGCTCACCGAGCGCGACGGTGTGCGCGTAGGACGTGCCCCAGTCCGGCACGTCCGTCACGTAGACGGCAGGCTCGAAGAACTTGTACTCGAGCACCAACCGCTGGCCCTCGCCGACGTGCTGGTAGATCGCGGCCAGCGATTCCGCGAGACGGTCCTGCCGACCGCGAATATCGCCCTGACCCGGATAGTTGGTGCCGTCGGCCAGCCAGACCTTCAGATCCTGCGAGCCGATCTCGGTCATGACCTCGAGGCACCGCAGATGGTGGTCGATCGCCTTCTGTCGCACGGCCTTGTCGGTGTGCGTGAGACTGCCGAACTTGTAGTCGTCGTCCTGGAAGGTATTGGAGTTCACCGTTCCCAGACGAACACCGAGATCGGCGGCGTAGGACTTCAGTGCCGTGAAGCTGTCGACGTTGTCCCACGGGATGTGAAGCGCGACAACGGGAGCCAATCCGGTGAGCCGATGCACGGTGGCTGCGTCGGCGATCTTCTCCTCGATCGTGCGGGGTGTGCCGGGGGTGCCGAACACCTTGAAGCGGGTTCCGGAGTTTCCGAACGCCCACGACGGGAGTTCGATGGCGAGGGCGTCGAGGATCGCGTCGGGACTGACGGTATGTGTGGTCACAGTGCAGGCTCTCGGGTCTGGGTGACTCCGTCTCGGGAGTCGGGAAGTTCAGGGGACACGACCGCACCGTATCGCTCGGTCTCGATCTCCGGCAGGGACTTTCCACGCGTGTTCGGTGCGAAGATCGCACCGATCGCGAGGGCGACGGTGAGCAGGCCGATGAGCAGCAGGCCGACGGTGGTGAGTCCGGTGGCGGCGAGCAGGGTCGGGAAGAAGTAACTCAGCAGGCCGGTGGCGGTGCGGACGACGAAGAACATGAAGCCCTGGGCGCTGGCGCGGTACGGCGTCGCGAACAGCTCGCTCGCCCAGAGGCTGTAGAACGCCTGGGCACCGATGCCGCTGGAGGTACCCCAGGTGATGGCGAAGATCAGCAGCGTCGGGAGTCCGTTGTCGGTGAAGAACACCAGGATTGCCCAGGCCGCGATGCCGAGCAGAGCCCCGATGGAGTAGAGCAGCTTCTGGGACACGCGATCGGCGAACTTCATGAAGCCGAAGTACGTGGCGAGCACGGTGCAGCCCCACACCAGAACCTGCAGGAGGTTCTGTTCGACGGCGCTCTCGACGCCTGCGCTCTCGTACACACGCGGCATGAAGATGCCTGCCTGTCCCGCGACGGTGTTCCAGAAGCCGTAGATCCCGATGAGGACCAGCAGCGCGGTGATGTTCACTTTCTTGGTGAACAGGCCCTTCAATCCGGCTGCGCCGAAGGTCTTCTCGCGTGCAGCCGCCCCTGCGGTGTCGCCCGTTTCGTTCTTCCAGATCACCGACTCGGGCAAGCCCTGGCGAATCCACCACACCACCGCGGCCACGACGAAGAGGTGCAGGAAGATGATGCGAGAGCCGAGTAGATCCAGGGGCGCGAGCAACGCAGCGAGTGCGAATCCGACGAACGGCCCGACCGACCACGCCAATTGCGCGGTTCCGACGTGTCGTGCCCGCTCACGCGACGGCGCCTGTTCGGCAATGTACGTCCACGATGCGGGTACACCTGCTCCGACGGCGATGCCGGTGATCACGAACGCGGTCAGCAACATGGCGAAGTTCATCGCGAACGCTGCGATCAGCACACCGACCATGTAGACCATCAGGTCGTAGGTGTAGATCGCCTTGCGGCCGAACCTGTCGCACAGCGGACCGCCGATGCCGGCGCCGATCGCCGCACCGAATGCATTGGCGCTGAACGCGGCCAGCAGCCCGACGGCGAGGTTGCTGATGCCGAACTCGTTCTGCCACAACGTCAACGACGTGGCGATGGCGATGATCGATCCGGCTTCGATGTAGTTGCTCATCGCGACCGATATGGTCGCTCGCCACCCGGTGGTGGACTTGGCGCCGATCTTCATGAGGGCTCCATGTAGTGAGGGGGGGTCAGTGTGAGGGGGGTCGGTGTGAGGGTGATCAGGGGAGATGGAAGTAGTGGTGCAGAAACTCGAGAGGGGCGTCGGGGCGGGCCGCGGGTTCGAAGTACTGGGCCATGGTGGCCTGCCAGCGTGCGTCGACGTCGGTCGCGCTCATGGCCGTGGTCATCGCCGCGGGGTCGTCCGACTCGACGTAGCCGACGACGAGACCGTCCTCGGGTCGAAGGAACAGCGAGTAGTTCTTCCACCCCGTCTCGCGCAGAGCATCGAGCATCTCCGGCCAGACGGTCTCGTGCGCGGCCAGGTAGTCCTGCACCCGCTCGGGGCGCAGTTTCAACAGGAAGCACAGCTTCTTCGTGTCGGACAGAACCGATGCCATGGAGGACCTTCTCGACGATCAGAGTGTGGGGGCCACCATCGACTGTTGCAGATTCGACGGGATTGAAACGTTTCAATCGATGGCTTGGATCACATTAGGGCTCTCCAGTGCGCCGCGTCAACCCCTTGGTCTTCCGGAGCCGGGCTCGTCACTCGGACTCGCGCAGCACCTTGCTCAGACGCGCTGCCTGCACCGACAGGTGATGCCGCTCGGCGAGGTTCGATGCTGCCTGCGCTGCCTCGCCGTACAGCCGCGCGGCCGAGACCAGGTCCCCCGCCTTTTCGTGGAGGTACGCCGAAGCAGCGGCGAAGCGGGGCACGCTCGGATCCACTGCGCCGAGCGCCGCGAGACCCGAGGCCGCGCCGTCGGCCTCCCCCACGGCGATCGCCCGATTGAGCTGCACGACGGGGCTCGCGGTGATGGCGAGAAGTTCGTCGTACCAGCTCACGATCTGCACCCAGTCGGTCTCGTCGACGCTTCTGGCGTCGGCGTGCAGTGCGGCGATCGCCGCGTGCACTTGGAACTCGCCCAGTCGGTCGCGTCCCAACGCGGCCTGCAGGATGTCGACGCCTTCGCCGATCAGCGTGGTGTCCCACTGCGATCGGTCCTGCTCGGCCAGGGGGACGACGCTGCCGTCGGGCCGTGTCCTGGCACTCCGGCGGGCATGATGCAGCAACATCAGCGCGAGTAGTCCCGACGTCTCCTCGTCGGAGGTCGACGCGGCCAACTGCCGGGTCAGTCGGATCGCCTCGGCCGCGAGGTCGACGTCGCCGGTGTACCCCTCGTTGAAGATCAGGTAGAGCACCCGGCGAACCGTCGACAGATCTCCGTTCTCCGTGAATCGCACGTGCCCGACGGTTTTCTTCGCGCGGCTGATGCGCTGACCCATCGTCTTCTCCGGGACGAGGTATGCGTCGGCGATCTGCTCGGTGGTCAGGCCACCGACCGCGCGCAACGTCAACGCGACCGCCGCCGACGGCGTCAACGACGGATGAGCGCACAGGAAGAGCAGTTGCAGGGTGTCGTCGACGTTCTCGGTGTCCCCCGGTGGCGGCTCGGCCCAGGTCCGCAGCTCCCGTGTTCGACGGGCCTCGTCGGCTCGATGCCCGTCGAGAAACTTCCGCCAGGCGACGGTGACGAGCCACCCCTTGGGGTCCGACGGCATCCTCGTCGGCCAGGACGTCGTGGCCTGGATCAACGCTTCCTGCACGGCGTCCTCGGCTGTCGCGAAATCGAGTCCGCGACGAGTGAGGACGCCGATCACAGCGGGAGTCAACTGCCGGACCAGGACGTCGTCCATCCCGGGCCGATCCGGAGACGTGCCGGACCCGAGGTGCATGTCAGTCTTCGATGGTGGTGGGCGTGCTCATCAGCGGGCGGACTTCGAGCCACTCGTGAATCGGCTCACCGCCTGCACCGGGTGCGGCGGACAGTTCGGCCGCGAGCTCCAGCGCGCGGTCGTAGGAGTCGACGTCGATGACCATCCATCCGGCGATGAGATCCTTCGTCTCGGCGAACGGGCCGTCGGTGACCGGCGGCTTTCCCTGGCCGTCGTACCGGACCCACGCACCGGCCTGCTTCAGCGCCTGACTGTCGACGAACTCGCCGGTCTGCTGCAGCTTGGCGGCGAAGTCGTCCATGTACTTCAGGTGGGCCTCCACCTCGTCCTGTGTCCATTCGTTCATGGGGACGTCGTTGACTGCCTCGGGAGCGCCGCGGTAATGCTTGAGAAACAGGTACTTGGCCATGATGATCTCCTCGTCTCTGTGCAGCCTCTGTGGTTGCATCCAACCCTGGGACGGAACCGGGTGAGCGTTTTCGACATCGTCCCCGAAGATATTTCTCCGATTCGGCAAAAGAGTAGGTGTTACCTCTATTCACAGCTACTATGTGCTCCCATGAAGATGCGGTACGACGTCGCCGGTAGCGGGCCCACTCTCGTCCTCGTTCACGGAGTGGTTCACCGGAGGCAGGCGTGGGATCCGATCCTCGATCTACTCACGCCCTATCGACGGGTGGTCACCGTCGACCTGCTCGGTCACGGCGAGTCCCCCGCACTCGAGGCGAACGTAAGCGATCCGCTCGGCTACGTCGTCGATGCCCTCGACGATCTGCTCGGAGACTTCGACACTCCGGACGCGAAGCCTCACATCGGTGGTAACTCCCTGGGGGGCTGGCTGGCGATCGCCATGGCGTGCCGCGGGCGGGTGGCGTCGGCGACCGCGCTGTCTCCCGCCGGGTTCTTCGTGAACGACCTCGATCGACGCCGGGCGATCGGCACGTTCCGCGTTCTGCGGACCCTGGCCCGCGGAATGGGCGAGCATGCGCCTCGTCTGCTCTCCTACAAAGCCGTGCGCTACCCGGCCATCTCCGCGTTCTTCGCCCACCCCAGCCGTGTGCCGTACGCCGACGCCGTGGTGGACACCGCGTCCCTGGTCTCCAACACCTTCGTCGACGAAGGATTGGACGCGGTGTTCGAACTTCCCGTCGCGGCCGAGCCGCAGGTTCCCATCACCATCGCCTGGGGCCGACGCGACCTCACCCTGCCGATCTACGAGCGTGCAGTCGCGAAGCGGAACCTGCCGCACGCCACGTTCATCACCGTGCCGGGCGTCGGCCACGTCCCGATGAGTGACAACCCAGAGCTCATCGCGTCGATCCTGTTGGCGGGAAGCGAAACTCGCACGGCCTAGTCGAGAGCGCAGCGGGCCCCCTCCGGTGGGGATTTCAGGTCTACGAGGTACTCGGCCACGACCGTGTCGACGCAGTCGTTCGCTCCGGAGAACGCGACGGTGTGCTGGTCTCCGTCGACGGAGAGCAGTGACCCACCCAGCGTCTCGGCAAGGCTGACACCACCCGCGTAGGGCGTGGACGGGTCGCCGGTGATGGAGATGGTCAACGTGTCGGGCAGACCGTCGATATTGGTTGCGTACGGGAATCCCAGAGTGGGTTCGACGGGCCAGGATTCACACGGGTCGCGTGCGCCTTCCGGCCCCAGACCGGAGTCGGTGAACGGCGCGATGCCCTGAATTCGCTCCTTGAGCTCGACCTCCTGTTCGGCAGTGTTGCGCTGCTCGTCGTTGCAGTTGATCGCGTACAGCGCCTCGGCGAAGTTCGGGTAGGCGCCGTCGACGTCACGCCCACCGAACACGTCACTGATCTTCAGCAACGTCTCCGCCTGCCCCACCTGTAGTTCCGCGATGCCCTTGGTGATGACCGGCCAGACGGTCGAGTCGTACAGCCCGGCGATCACGGCCCCGTAGGCGGCGTCGAAGTCCATCTTCCTGCCGTCCGGGGTCACGATCGGATCGTCGATCAGCGGGCGGACGATGTTCTGGAAATTCTCGACGGACCTCGTCGGATCCTGCCCGAGAGGGCAGTCGGGCTCGGTGGCGCAGTCCGCAGCCATGGCGTCGAATGCCTCCTGGAACGCCGTGAACTGATCGATCCGACGGTCCGCTGTGCTCTGCAGTGGATCGATGGCACCGTCGAGCACCATGGCTCGAACGTTCTGCGGGAACATCTCTCCGTAGACCGCGCCCAGGCGCGTGCCGTAACTCTGCCCCAGGTAACTGAGCTGGTCGTCGCCCAGCACTTCGCGCAGCACATCCATGTCCCGGGCTGCGTCACGAGTTCCGACGTTCGCCAGAACGTCCTCGCCGCCGGACCGCTCGGCACATTGCCGAACCAGCTCGC
Organism: Rhodococcus sp. RS1C4; assembly: GCF_002258225.1. Taxonomy (NCBI): domain Bacteria; kingdom Bacillati; phylum Actinomycetota; class Actinomycetes; order Mycobacteriales; family Nocardiaceae; genus Rhodococcus; species Rhodococcus sp. RS1C4. Next base: position 29,565 of record NZ_NOXZ01000012.1, read on the forward strand.
GTGCCCCGTCTTCCGACAGTGACCTCGCTCCCGTCAGAACTGTCGTGTACGCCTCGCCTGCTTCGTTCTCGGCGTCGGTGAAGCAGTCGATGGCCGGCGTCGACGCCGCGACGCCGCGCGGATCGAATCCGACGATGTCGAACTTCTCGGTCAACGGACTGTCCGCCAGCGTTGTCGCCGCGGCTGCGGCCATGCTCATGCCAGGCCCTCCGGGGCCGCCCGAGTTGAGCAGCAACGACCCGATGGGCTCGCCTTTCGCGGGGACTTTCAGCAACGCGATCTGCGCCGTCCGTCCGTCGGGATCGTCGTAGTCGAGCGGGACGTCCACGCGCGCGCACCGAAACGTCGGATCGCTGACGAACGCTGCCTCGTCGGTCGACGTCGTGCCGTACCCCTCGCACGGCTCGAACGTCACCGCCTGATCATAGAAGCGATCCAGATCTGCAGTCGTGTTCGGCTCCGGCTCGGACTGGCTGCATGCCCCGAGGACGAGAACTGTTGCGGCCAGGACGCTTACGCTCCGGCGCGGTCGGTGACGATAGTTCACGGGTGGCTCACTCCCTGTGTGTTCGGAAAGGTGTCGTTCACGAGACGCTTCGTGGAGCCTCGGAAAGCCCAGACGGTGACCAGGATCGCGAGGGCGAACAGCGGGGTGCCCATGGAGATCTTCGCGAAGGCCAACCATCCGGTGGCGTCGGTGTCGTAGAGGTGATCCTGCACGATGTAGCGGGCACCGAACAGCAGCGCGAAGGCGCCGGTCGCGATGTCGTGCGCACGCAGAGTGGAGCGATCCGATCGCCACGGGTACTTGTTGCCGTGCAGCGCGTTCCACAGGAGTCCGGTCAGTGGTCGACGCGCGAGCAGGGATGCCACCATCAGCGCACCCATGACCAGGCTGGTCCAGATTCCGATCAGGAAGTATCCGCCGGCCGAGCCCGTCCACGCGGCAACGGCACCGGCCGTCACGACGCCGATCAGTCCACCGCTCGCCTGGACGATCGGTTCACCGCGCACCATTCTCAGCGCTGTCAGCACGACGGCGATGGCGACGGCGATTCCGATGGCAATCGGAAGCGAGGCCACCGCGTTGGCGGTCACGAAGGCGACCACAGGGACCGCCGTGTAGATCATTCCGCTCACGCCGCCGAGGTTGTCCAGCAGGAGTTGGGTGGCGTCGGCTTTCTTCTCGTCTCGAATCGGTGTGGGGTCCGGAGTCGTCATCGTGTCCTCCTCGTGTCGGAGTCGTCGCTCGGTCGTCTGTTCCCAGAGTCGTCGACACGCACGCTCCACAACAGTGCAGACGGGAATCGAAACCGCGCTACTTCGTCACGGGTCGGGCATGACAGATGTCATGCAGGCGCCGGCTCAGACGGCTTCGACCTCGGGCCGGGCGGGTACCGACGCGACGCGCTCGGCCGTCAGGACGGTTCCCACCGTCGCGGCGATGACCAGTCCGATGGCAGTCAGCCGGATCGCCCCTGCGGCTTGGTGCAGCAGCAGCCATCCCGCCAGTGTCGCGAAGATCGGTTCCAGGGCCAGTAGGACGCCGAAGACGTTGCGCGGAACGATTCGCAGCGCAGCAAGTTCGAGGGTGTACGGAACGACCGACGACAACAGCGCCACCACCGTTGCGAGGGCCAGGGTTTCGGGGTCCGCGAAGGCGGTGAGCCCTTGCATCATCCCGACGGGAAGGACGCAGACCGCGGCGATCACCATTGCCGCAGCCAGGCCTCCTGTGCCGGGAACCGTTGCCGCTACCCGTGCATTGGTCAGGATGTAGAGGACCCAGAACGACGCGGCGAACAGCGCGAACATGATGCCGACAGGATCGAGACTTGTTGCGTGAACCGCGGATTCGACGCCCAACAGCACCATTCCGACCAGCGCGAGGCACGCCCACCCGACGTCGGCGCGCCGACGTGACAGGACGGCGGCCAGAACGAGTGGACCGAGAAACTCGATCGATACGGCCACGCCGAGGGGGATTCGATCGATCGCGGCATAGAAGCATCCGTTCATGGCGGCCAATGCGAATCCCAGCGCAGCCATGCTCTTCCACTGCTCCCTCGACCATCCGCGTACCCGTGGACGCACCAGCAGGAGCAGCAGAGCGGCTGCGATGGCCAACCGGGCTGCAGTGACGGCCCACGACCCGGCGACAGGAAATATCTGAACGGCAAGTGCCGCGCCGAACTGCAGGGACAGACACGACCCGACCATCATCGCTACTGCTGATCCCGTGCCGGGTGTCCGGGAGGTTGCCGTCATGACAGTGAATGCTTCTCGCGTAACTCACGTAAGTCCAGCGAATCATTTTGTAGAATAACGGTCATTATTGCTTACCTATGACGGGAACCCGATGCTCAACGTCCCTCGCCTGCGGATCCTCCTCGAATTGCAGCGGCGCGGCACGCTCGCCGAGGTAGCCCGTGTGATGTCCTACACGCCGTCGGCGGTGTCGCAGCAGCTGTCGCTGCTCGAGAAGGAGTCCGGCGTTCGGCTGCTGGAACCGGTGGGGCGAGGGGTGACACTGACCGACGCCGCCATCGGACTCGCCGCTCACGCCGAGATCGTCCTTCGCCAACTCGAGGAAGCCGAGGCGGATCTCGCGTCGGCTCAGTCCGCAGTTCAGGGAACACTGCGGGTCGCGTCGTTTCAGACGGTCGTGTTCGCGATCGTGCCTGCAGTGCTGGACCTGCTGGCTGCCGAGGAACCGTCGTTGACCGTCGAGTTCGACCAACTTCAGGTCGTCGCTGCCTACGACGGCCTGTTGTCGCACTCCTTCGACCTGATTCTCGGTGAGGAATACCCCGGTATGCCCGAGCCGGTCCGAGCCAACATCGACCGGGCGGATCTCGCCGTCGATCCACTTCTGCTCGCCGTCCCGTCCGAGGCCGCGTGGTTGCCGTCCGCGCGTACCGACCTGGCAGGCCTGTTCGACGTGCCCTGGGCGATGGACCCGCCGGACAGTGCGACAGGAACGTGGGCCCGGTCGGTGTGCCGTGCCGCAGGATTCGAGCCCCGAGTCCGCTTCGTCAGCCCGGACCCCCTGATGCACGCCCATCTGGTGCGCACCGGCCACGCCGCGGCGTTCATTCCCGCACTGATCGCCGCGAACCAGTCCGACGGACTTGATCTCCGCGCACTGCCGGGGCGTCCGGACCGCACCATCTACACCGCAGTTCGTGCCGGACGCGGCGGGCACCCCGCGATCCGGGCGTTCCGAGCAGCGCTCGCGTCGACGGCGGCAGCTCGAACCTCCGAGTGGAACACCGCCGACGGACTTCGCATACAGAATGGACTGGTGACACCCGAAACAAGCCCTGCCCCCTAGTCGAAGCCCGTCAATCCCGGAGGAGTGTGGACCATGGCACCGAGGACGCGCGAAGAGCTGGCGGACGACGCGGTTGCCCTGGCACGGCGTTGGCTGACTCTCTCCGCCGACCGTCCCGCCGACCGTGCCGCCGTGCGTCTCGCGGGCCTGCTGCGCGACGAGCGTGGTCTGGAGTTCGCCGTGGGGTTCATCGACGGCGTCGTACGGCCGGAGGACGTGCGGGTCGCCGCCAGGAACTGGGCGCATCTGACGGACGGTGATCTGCCGCAGTTCCTGGGCGTGCATCTGCGTGTCGCCCTTCGTCTCGGCAACGTGGCCGCGAGGGTCGCACCGGCATTGGTCGTGCCCATCGCGAAGAAGGCGTTGCGAGCGATGGTCGGCCACCTCGTGCTCGACGCCTCGCCGCGCGCACTCTCTCGCGGTCTCGCTCGCATCCGCCGGAACGGAATGCGTCCGGGCATCAATCTGCTCGGCGAGGCCGTGATGGGGTCGGCCGGGGCTCGGGCACGTCTCGACGGAACCACGGCGTTACTGGCGCGATCGGATGTCGACTACGTGTCCGTCAAGGTGTCGGCGGTCGTTGCGCCGCACTCGCCCTGGGCGTTCGAGGAGGCCGTCGCACACACCGTCGACGAGCTCGCACCGCTGTACTCGGCGGCCGCGCAGTCCGGCACACCCAAGTTCATCAACCTGGACATGGAGGAATACCACGATCTCGATCTGACGATCGCGGTGTTCACGACCCTGCTGGACCGACCTGAACTTCTGTCGCTCGAGGCGGGAATCGTGTTGCAGGCGTACCTTCCTGACTCGTTGTCCGCGATGATGCGGTTGCAGGACTGGGCCGCCCGGCGTACTGCACGCGGAGGTGCAGCGGTCAAAGTCCGCGTCGTCAAGGGCGCGAATCTTCCGCTCGAGCGAGTCGAATCCGCTCTGCACGGATGGCCCCTGGCCACGTGGTCGTCCAAACAGGACACCGACACCAACTACAAGCGCATCCTCGACCACGCGCTCGAACCCGATCGAATCCGCAACGTGCACATCGGCGTTGCCGGGCACAACCTCTTCGACCTCGCCTGGGCACGGTGTCTCGCCGAACAGCGCGGCATCGACTCCGGATACGAATTCGAGATGCTGCTGGGCATGGCGTCGGCGACGGCGCAGGTGATCGCCGAGGACACCGGAGGGATGCTTCTCTACACCCCCGTTGTCGGCGCCGACGAGTTCGACGTCGCGATCGCCTACCTCGTCCGCCGACTGGAAGAAGGAGCAGCGCCGGAGAACTTCATGCCCTCGATGTTCGAACTGACCACCGAGAGCGGGCAACCGACCCCGCAGTTCACGATGCAGGAGAATCGATTCCGTGCTTCCCTGACCGCCCTGGACGACTCCGTCCCCGCGCCGCGACGGAGCCAGAACCGCACCACCGACAGCGCCGACCGCACCGATGTCGCAGTACCTTTCGCCAACACCCCCGACACGGATCCCTCCTCGGCCGCCAACAGAGGGTGGGGCCGCGGCATTCTCGAGCGCGCCGAGGCGTCGGGCATCGGGGAAGACCTCGTCGTCGAGTACACCGTCGACGATCCCGTCCGCCTCGACGAGCTGATTCAGCAGACGTGCGACGCAGGGGTGGGCTGGGGTTCGCTCCCGTCGACCGAGCGAGCACGCATCCTGAGGTCCGCGGCGCGCGAGCTGTCTCGCGCACGTGCGGACCTGCTCGAAGTCATGGCCGCGGAGTGCGGCAAGACCCTGGAGGAGGGCGACCCCGAGGTCAGCGAGGCCATCGACTTCGCCGGGTACTACGCCGAACTCGCCGAGGAGCTTGCGCAGGTGGACGGCGCTCTCCATCGGCCGAGGCGTCTGACCGTCGTCACACCACCGTGGAACTTCCCGGTGGCGATACCGGCGGGATCGACCCTGGCCGCGCTTGCCGCGGGTTCTGCCGTCGTGATCAAGCCTGCGCCGCAGGCGAAACGCTGCGGTTCGGTGATGGTCGACGCTCTGTGGCGGGCGGGCGTGCCGCGAGATGTGTTGCGCCTCGTCCACGTCGACGAGGCGTCCCTCGCCGGCACCCTCGTCGCGGATCCGCGGGTCGATCAGGTGATCCTCACCGGTGGCTACGAGACGGCGGAGCTGTTCCACCGGCTACGCCCCGGCATTCGGCTGTTCGCGGAGACGAGCGGTAAGAACGCCATGGTCGTCACACCCGCTGCCGATCTCGACCTGGCGGTGAAGGACCTCGCGAAGTCTGCCTTCGGCCACGCGGGCCAGAAGTGCTCCGCAGCGTCCCTGGCGATTCTGGTCGGATCCGTCGGCACATCGGACCGTTTCCTGGGCCAGCTGGTCGACGCCGTCCGGTCCATGAAGGTCGCGTACCCGACGGACCCGGAATCGCGCATCGGTCCACTCGTCGAACCTGCGAGCGGCAAGGTTCTCCGGGGTCTCACCCACCTCGATCCCGGTGAGTCGTGGTTGCTCGAACCCCGCGCACTGGACGACGAGAGCCGGCTGTGGTCGCCGGGAATCCGCGTCGGCGTTTCTCCTGGTTCCGAGTTCCACCGAACCGAGTACTTCGGTCCGATCCTCGGCATCATCACCGTCGCCACCCTTGCCGAGGCGATCGAGGTACAGAACGACGTCGACTACGGGCTCACCGCTGGCCTTCACTCCCTCGACGACGCGGAACAGGCGCAGTGGATTCAAGGCGTCGCCGCAGGCAATCTCTACGTGGGCCGAGGAATCACCGGAGCCGTCGTGCGACGGCAGCCCTTCGGCGGGTGGAAGAAATCGACGGTCGGCACGGGGAGCAAGGCCGGCGGACCGAACTACCTCGTCGGCCTGTCCGACTGGTCGCCCCTCCCCTCGTCCGGCACGACCGTCGGCTGTGTGGCCGACGCGTGGGCGGAGGCCTTCCTGCGCGAGACCGCAGCGGTCGGCGACGACCTCGACTTTCTACGGCGCTCTCTGGCAAGCGATCTCGTGGCGTGGGACACGGAGTTCGGCACCACCCGTGACGTATCGCATCTCGGGGTGGAGGCGAACGTGCTGCGCTACCTTCCTACCCCGGTGACCGTACGAGCGGAGGCCGACGCTCGCCCCGTGGAGGTTCTGCGCGTCGTCGCCGCCGGGTTGCGAGCCCGTTCCCCTCTTCGCCTGTCCGTGCACGCGTCCGTCGCTCTCGGGGAGGACGTGCTCGGGTTCCTGACAACCAATGACGTGACGGTCGACACCGAAACGGACTGGGCGCGTGCGGTTTCGCGCGGCGGGACGGACAGAACCCGCGTCGTCGGGTCCGGAACCGACGTGCCCACCGGGCCGTCTGCCGCAGTGTGGTCGGGCGCCGTGACCGAAGCGGGTCGCGTCGAGATGCTGCCGTTCCTGCGTGAGCAGGCCCTCAGCATCACCCACCACCGGTTCGGTACCTACCGCGAGATGCCTCGGGTGGACGCTCTGCTGAACATCACGCCAGGCGGCGGCCGTTTCGATTCGCCGTGAACGGCTACTCACACCGCATGCGCCTGAACCTTCGTCGCGGGATGCCCGTCGTCGAACTCCCTATGTCCGTTCCGCCTGCCGCGGCATGGGAGGTTCTGGTGGACCTGACGGCGTGGCCGGTGTGGGGTCCGACGGTGGCCGGCGCCGAACTGGACCGCCCCGGTCCGCTTGCCCTGGGTTCCCGAGGCCGGGTGTTCACCCCGGTCGGGGTGCCTCTGCCGTTTCGCATCACCGAGTTCGAGGACGGTCGTCTCTGGGCGTGGCGGGTGGCGGGTGTTCCGGCGACTCGACACGAGGTGATCCCCGACGGCGAGGGCTGCGTGGTGAGCTTCGGCGTACCTATCTGGGCGCCCGCGTATCTGACGATCATGGCCGTTGCGCTCCCCCGGATCGAGCGATTGGCAGCGGAACGCGCGCACTGATCGCGGGAGGCTGTGTAGTCCGTCACGCCCGGTCCTAGGTTTGATCGAGTCCAGAAAGCCCACGCTGGATCGATAAGCTCGAGCTATCGAGATCTGAGCAATCATCGATTGGCCCGATCAATCCAAGATCATTAGGGTCGTCAACCGACACCAACGCACCCGAATACGAATGAGGCCGTACATGTCGCTCATCAACAAGAAGATCAAGCCGTTCACCGCTGAGGCCTTCAAAGACGGTGCCTTCGTTACCGTTTCCGACGAGGACATCAAGGACAAGTGGGCGGTCTTCTACTTCTACCCCGCCGACTTCACATTCGTCTGCCCCACCGAGCTCGGCGACCTCGCCGATCACTACGAAGAGCTGCAGCGTCTCGGCGTCGAGGTGTTCTCGGTCTCGACCGACACCCACTTCACCCACAAGGCGTGGCACGCGTCGTCCGACACGATCGGCAAGATCAAGTACACGATGATCGGTGACCCGACACTGAAGATCAGCACCGACTTCGAGGTTCTCCGCGAGAACCAGGGCCTCGCCGACCGCGGCACCTTCCTGGTCGACCCGGACGGTGTCGTTCAGTTCACCGAGGTGACCGCAGAAGGCATCGGCCGCAACGCATCCGAGCTTCTCCGCAAGGTCAAGGCCGCACAGTACGTGCGCAGCCACCCGGGTGAGGTCTGCCCGGCGAAGTGGGAAGAGGGCGAAGACACCCTCGCACCGTCGCTGGAGCTCGTCGGCAAGATCTGATTCGTTCGGATCGGTGCGCGGCGGCACAGGAGCGTAATGCCCTGTGCCGCCGGTGCATCCCCCACGTTCGGATCACTCGGCCCGAGCTGAGAATCCACGACCATCCCTTCCGATCTCAGGAGAAAACCTCATGCTCGACGCCGCACTTGCCAATCAACTGAAGTCCCTGCTCGAGAACGTGACGCAGCCGATCGAGCTCGTGTCCTCTCTTGGCGACGCACCCAAGTCCGTCGAGCTCGGCGAACTCCTCGACCAGATCGCCGGCCTGTCGGACTCGGTCACCCACTCCCGCACCGGTACCGACCCACGCAAGCCGTCGTTCGCCATCCGCCGGATCGGCACCGACATCGAGGTTCAGTTCGCCGGTATCCCGCTCGGACACGAGTTCACCTCGCTCGTGCTCGCGCTGTTGCAGGTCGGTGGCCACCCCTCCAAGGAAGACGCCGCGCTGCTCGCCCAGGTCCGCGACCTCGAAGGCGACTTCTACTTCGAAACCTACTTCTCCCTCTCCTGCCAGAACTGCCCGGACGTGGTGCAGGCGTTGAACGTGATGTCGGTGCTCAACGCCAACGTCAAGCACATCGCCATCGACGGTGCGCTGTTCCAGGACGAGATCGACGACCGCGGCATCATGGCCGTTCCGTCGGTGTTCCTCAACGGTGAGCCCTTCGGGTCCGGCCGCATGACCCTCGAACAGATCGTCGGCAAGCTCGACACCGGTTCCGCGGAACGCACCGCGACGGCGATTTCCGAGAAGGACCCGTTCGACGTGCTCGTCGTCGGAGGCGGCCCTGCGGGTGCAACCGCAGCACTCTACGCTGCGCGCAAGGGAATTCGCACCGGCGTCGTCGCCGAGCGCTTCGGTGGTCAGACGCTGGACACCATGGGTATCGAGAACTTCGCGTCCGTTGCGTACACCGAAGGACCGAAGTTCGCCGCCGAGCTGGAGAACCACGTTCGCCAGTACGACGTCGACATCATGAACGTCCAGAACGCCACCAAGCTGACCCCCGCCGCCACCCCGCAGGGACTCGTCGAGGTCGAACTCGCCAGCGGCGCACGACTTCTCTCCCGTAGCGTGATCCTGTCCACCGGCGCACGGTGGCGCTCGATGAACGTTCCCGGCGAGAGCGAGTACCGCAACAAGGGCGTCACGTACTGCCCGCACTGCGACGGCCCGCTGTTCAAGGGCAAGCGCGTCGCCGTCATCGGTGGCGGCAACTCCGGTGTCGAAGCAGCCATCGACCTGGCCGGCATCGTCGCGCACGTGACCCTCGTGGAGTTCGACTCGCACCTGCGCGCCGACGACGTGCTGCAGCGCAAGCTCCGCAGCCTCCCCAACGTCGACATCCTGGTCAGCACCCTGAGCACCCAGGTCATCGGCGACGGTTCCAAGGTCACCGGGCTGGCGTACAACGACCGCACGAACGACACCGCGCACACCGTCGACCTCGACGGAGTGTTCGTTCAGATCGGCCTGCTACCCAACACCGAGTTCCTCTCCGGCACCGTCGATCTCACCCCGCGCGGGGAGATCATCGTCGACGATCACGCACGGACCTCGGTACCGGGCGTCTTCGCAGCAGGTGATTGCACCACCGCGCCGTTCAAGCAGATCATCGTCGCGGCAGGATCGGGCGCGACGGCAGCGCTCAGCGCGTTCGATCACTTGATCCGCACCAGCACCCCGGCCGAGGAAGCAGTCTCGGTCTGACGCTCCCGGGTACGCTCGGGCGATGCTGACCGCCGAACTCGCCCAGCGCGTGGTCGACCAAGTGCGTCCAGTCGTCGCACACAACGTCAACATCATGGATGCCCACGGCATCATCATCGCGTCCGTCGATCCAGCGCGCCTGGGCACGCTGCACGACGGCGCGGTGCGAGCACTCGAGCGCGGGGACGTCGTCCGGATCGACGCCGACGGTGCCGATCCGGACATGCGCGAGGGTGTGAACGTGCCGTTCTACCTGAGCGACGACGGGGCGGAACCCGGCGCAGTGAAGAACGAAGCGGTGGGGGTCGTCGGAATCACCGGCGACCCCGCCGTCGTCGAGCCTCTCGCCCGCATCCTCGTGCTCACCGTGTCGCTTCTGCTGAAGCAGGAGCAGCACCTCGACGACGCGCGGTGGAGGGAATCGTCGCTGCGAGATCTACTGAACGCGATGATCGTCGACTCCCGAGTGTCCGAGGCTCGCGTCGTGGCCATGCTCCGCGACGTGGGCAGACCGATCCGGCCGCCGTGGTCGATCGTGACTGCCCGCAGTACGTCGACCGGCCCCGCTGCGCTCGGTCGGTTCCGCAACAGCGTGGTGGGCATCGGCAACGTCGTCGCATGGGAACGCGACACCACACTGTGGCTCCTCGTCGGTTCGTCCGACGCGAGCACCCGCGCCGTCGTCGTCGATCGACTGCGCGCCGCAGGCGCCTCCGTCGTCACCGGGCGTGTGGGAGCATCCACGCCCGAACTGGTCGTCGACGTGCAGCAGATGGACGTACTGCTCCGGCACCACCTGCCGGACGGCGTCGTCCACGAGCTCACCGCACTCGACATCGACATCCTCGTCGGCCGTCAGCCCGAGGCCATCGCGCTGGACTCCGCGAGGCGAATCGTCGGCCCACTGTCGGACGCGTTGCGCGAGACCGCGGCAGTACTGATCGAGAACAATCTGTCGATCGTGACGACGGCATCCGCTCTGCACACCCACCGGAACACCGTCGTGCAGCGGTTGAACCGCATCGAGCAACTGACGGGGCTGGACCTGCGGGTCTTCGACGACGCCGTGGCCATGAAGCTGGCTCTCGCGTCGGCCCGACGGGTCGACGCGGACGACATCCGTCGATGACTGTGCGCCGTGCACCGATATCTGCCACAATTTCACTCGAACAATGTGCACGAAGCCCATACCTCGACCGGAGTCGGTGACCTAACCTACTGTCATGGAACAGCACAGAACCGACGCGCGGCGAACCACGATCGTCGTTGCCCCGGATTCGTTCAAGGGCTCCGGCACGGCCGCCGACGTGGCGTCGGCGATGGCCGCCGGCTTCCGGGACGTGCTGGGACCGGAAGCGAGGATCGTCGAATGCCCGATGGCCGACGGCGGGGAAGGGACGCTGGATGCGCTCGCAGCATCCCTCGACGCGCGGATCAGCGAGATCGACACCGTCGACGCGATCGGGCGAACCCGATCCGCGCGGATCGCGGTGTCCGCCGACGGCAGGACCGGCGTCATCGAAGCTGCTGAAGCCAACGGTCTCCCTCATGTCTCCGACGCCACGCTGCAGCCTCTGCGAGCGGACAGTCACGGCGTGGGCGTACTCGCCCGGCAACTTCTCGACGACGGGGTCTCCGAAATCCTGCTGTGCATCGGCGGGAGCGCGAGCAACGACGGCGGTACCGGTTTCCTGTCCGCCCTCGGCGCACGGTTTCTCGACGGCGCGGGCAGCGTCGTCGAGCCGGGTGCCGCCGGTCTGGCCGACATCGACAGCATCGACGTCAGCGGCCTGCATCCGCGCGCGGGCGAGGTGACCGTTCGGATCGCCGTCGACGTCGACAATCCGTTGCTCGGGAACAGCGGTGCCGCAGCGGTGTTCGGGCCGCAGAAGGGCGCAACCCCGACGGACGTGGAGACCATCGACTCCGGTTTGGCGCATCTCGCCGACGTGCTGAAATCCGCCACCGGGACCGACGTCACCACGACCGAGGGCATGGGCGCGGCGGGCGGGTTGCCTGCGTCTCTTGCGGCCTACCTCGATGTGCAGCTGATGCCCGGATCGGACATGGTCATGAGTGCTATCGGGTTCGAGGAACTGTGCTCCGACGCATCCATGATCGTGACCGGCGAGGGATCCTTCGATTCGCAGTCGTTGCGAGGCAAGGTCGTTGCCGGTGTGCGACGGGCCGCGCCTCCCACCTGCCCCGTCGTCGTCATCGCCGGACGGGTCGTCCTGACGCCCGAGGAGATACGCGACGCGGGGATCGCCGCGGCCTTCTCCATCGCGGCGGGTCCGTCCACCCTCGCGGACATGTCCTCGCGGACAGGGGAACTGGTACACGACACGGCCGCGCACGTCGCAGGCCTGTACAAGACGCTCGCGCAGCACGCGGCGGTGTGAAGGAGAACGATGTCGCTCGATCCGCATTCCGCCGTCACGCGCTACCGTTCGTTGCCGCCGAGCCTGCCTCAGCCCGTCGCCGAGCAGTGGGATTGGCAGCTGCGTGGGTCGTGCAGACACGAGGACCCTGTGCTGTTCTACCCGCCGACCAGCGCGCGGGGTAGATCGCTCGCGGCCATGGAAGCTCGGGCCAAAGCCATCTGCACCGGCTGCCCGGTGATGCGCACCTGCAGGGACTACGCACTGGAAGCCGCCGAGCCGCACGGTATCTGGGGTGCCACCACATCGAAGGAACGGGCCCTGGCCGGTGCCTCGTTCGACATCGGGCCGGCACCGACACCACCGGCACCGACACCACAGCCCCCGGAACCCCCGGCAGTGGAGAAGATCGACGAGACCGAGCAGCCACCGCGCCGTATGCACCGCATCGGACCACCACAGCGACCCTACCGGCGCATTCCTCGACCGGACTCGGCCCAGCCCGTCACCCCGGACCGGCCGCCGACGAAACCCTGACCTCCCCCAGGACACGGACTACGTCTCGGAGAACACAATGTGGTTACGTTGGGTAACAACTTGGCGAGAATCGCCATTTCTGCATCCGCGGCACCTACGGTGAGCACACATCGCTCGTCGAAGATGGGGAGCCGGACATGAAACGTGGAACCACACTGACCTCTCTCGTCGTAGGGTTCGCCGCCACCGTCGCGCTGACGCTCGGCGCCGGGGGCACAGCTCATGCGAGTCCACCCGTCGACCCCGTTGCCGCCCTGCAGGCCGTGGGTGTACCGGCCGACGTCGCCGGACTTGCCGCCGTCGCCGCGCCTGTCGCGAACGGGGTCGACACCGTCAACCTCGCGAATCGGACAGGCGGCTTCCCCGGTGCGAAAGTGGACGCGATCATCGACCACCCAGCTCGCCAGATCACCGTGGTACAGCGCTGGCTCGACTACCAACCGTCGGACCTGCGCGTGGGCTGGGTCAACCTGAGCACAGGCCGATCCGGTCTGACCGGCCTCCCGAACGCGGTACCGGGCACCCTCGACGGCATCTACCCGGCCATCGATCGCACGGCGGTGCTACCGACCGGCGCCGGACCGGTCCTACTCGTGGTCTACGGTCGCGTTCCGGGGTGGACCGGACTGATCCCGCTCGCCCCCGAATACTTCGGTTATCTCACCCCGGCCGTCACCGTGCTCGGCGTCTGATGACGCGCTTCTTCCGGTCGCGTGACGCCGCCGAACCCGATGCTCCTGTTCGCACTGCAGCTGCGTGCGCGATCATCGCGCTCTCGGTAGTCGCATTCGGTGGATGCGCGAGTTCCGACGACGTTACCGCCCCGAGCCCCGGGGCGACGAGCACTTCTCGAACCCCGACCGCACCGGCCGCACCGGCCGCACCGACCGAGCAGGTCGAGCAGGTCGAGCAGGTCGAGCAGGTCGAGCAGGTCGAGCAGGTCGATCCGGCAACCCTGGCCGCCGACGGCAACGGCATCGCGTGGACGTCGCCCACCAAGAACATCTCCTGCCGAATCTCCTCCGACACCTACGGATCCGGTTGCCAATCGCGCGACGCGCCAGTGCCTCGGGGCGCGGCCTGCACCAACCCCACCTTCACCGTCGATGAACTGTCCAAGGGGTTCTTCCTGCACCCGGACCGAGTGGAACCGACCTGCTTCAACCAAGGAGTATTCGCCTCGGAGTTCCCAGTAGTACTCGAGTACGACCAGTCCGTCACCTTCGACGGATACACATGTACATCCAGGCGCACCGCAATGATGTGCAGCACCGCAAACGGACACGGATTCGAACTGTCGAGGGAAACAGCGAACTGGTACTGACCATTCGCCGCTGGCGGCCCTGTCGCACAACCGCGCGTCGTCCATGAGTGATCGTGCGTCGACCGCAGTGCTACGAATTGCCCGATACTTCACGAATTCGCGGAATAGCGCCGAATCGACGAAGTATCGGGCAATTCGTGTCTTCCGACCACACTCTGTGCAGCGTCAGCCGACCGTCACGTATCCGATGACCATGTCGGTGAGCATTTTTCGAAGACGCTCCCGGTTCTCGGGCGCGACGGGGTCGAACTGGAACAGCCAGTCGAAGGTGTACTGGTTGGAGACGCGGAAGAAGCTGAAGCTGGTGATGGTGAAGTGGAGGTCGACGGCGTCGATACCGTCCTTGAAGACTTTTGCTTCACGGCCGCGGTGGAGGATGTCGGACAGTAGATCCAGTGCCGGGCCGGCGAGTTCGCTGCGCTCCCCGGATTGTCCCAGGTAGAAGGCTTTGAGCGTGTTCTCGCTCGCCATCAGACGGACGAAGTCGGGGTTCCGCTCGTGGTAGTCGAAGGTCAGCTCGACGACGCGCCGGAGTGCGTCCACGGGATCGAGTTCGTCGACGTGAACCCGCTGCTCCTCGGCGCGAATGTTGACGATCGCGCTCTCGAGCACCGATCGGTAGAGACCTTTCTTGTCGCCGAAGTAGTAGTAGATCATCTTCTTCGTCGTCTTCGTCCGTAGCGCGATGTCGTCCATTCGGGCGCCGGTGAAGCCCTTGGCCGCGAACTCCGCCATGGCCTCCGTCAAGATGTTGCCCCGAACATCCCCGCCGCGTGCACCTCGGCGGCCCTGAACCTCGGACGCTGTCGACATCGTGTCGAACCCCCTGGCTGTCTCCACTCGTTACCTACGCCTGTTCGGCGACTTACACCAGACAGTGAACCACGGCACCGGCCGATCCGGTGGACGAAGACGTCGATCGCGGGGCCGGAAGGCCGGCACACGCCCATTCTTTTTGGCATCCGTCGATTCAACTGGGGCATCGACGCCGGTAGAGCGGCACGAGCAGCTGTCTCCATCGGTCAGCGCGTGGACATTGTCTGCCGGCGATCTATGGACGTGTCGACGATCACGTTGTACGGTTCGCCTAGTTCACCAAAAAGTGAAACTCTGTTCATGCAGACGAAGTAGTCGCTGCCGATCGCGCAATCGGGAGCAGATGCACCACCGAGCGGTGCAGGCACACCGGAATGCCTGCGCCCACCAGTCCTCGTCGAGCCCGCACCGTGTCGGCAACCCCAGTCGTCGTTCGGTCACAACGATCCAGCCCTGAATTCGATCCCTCACCGAAGGATGAATGGCCATGACAGCATCCGAAATACAGACAAGCGCAGCGCCCGCAGGCGTTCCGACTCCTGCCGCACCGCCGGTTCGAGTACCGACCCGCAGGCCGTGGCCTCGTCGCGACTCGCTCGTCACCGGCACCAAAGCCGTCGTCGGCATCCTCGGGCTGTTGGGCCTGTGGGAACTGGCAGTGGCGATAACCCGACCTCCTGAATACATTCTGGTCGGACCCATCGCGGCGTTCGCCGAATTGTTCTCCCGCTTCGACTATTTCGCGACGAACGCCTGGGTGACGATCGGCGAGGCGCTGGCAGGATTCGTCGGCGGCACGTTGCTCGGCATCGTGTGCGGGGGCCTGCTGCACTATTCACCGACGATCAGGACGTTTCTCTATCCGGCCCTCGTCACGATCGACACGATTCCCAAGGTCGCCCTGGCACCTCTGTTCATCGTGTGGTTCGGCTTCGGCTTCGAGTCGAAAGCATTCGTCGCCATGGCAATTGCCTTCTTCCCACTGGTCATCAACACGTTCGACGGTCTCAGCACCGTTCCGCACGAGCTGAAGGAACTGGCGCGGATCAACAAGGCGTCGACATGGAAGCGTCTGACGAAGATCGAGTTCATCTACGCACTTCCGTCGATCTTCTCCGGTGCCAAGATCTCGATCTCCCTTGCTGTGGGCGGCGCCGTCGTCGGTGAGTTCATCGCCGGGTCGAAGGGCCTCGGATACGTGATCATGCTCGCCAACAGTCAGGTGGATCTGGCCGCCATGTTCGCGGCGTTCTTCGTACTCGCCGCCATCGCGCTGGTTCTGTTCTTCGTCGTCGACTTCGCCGGCAAGAAGCTCATGCCCTGGAAGTCCCACGCGAAATGACCGATCGAACTGGAGACCAGAATGCGTAGGACACGCACTGCGGCGTTGATGATCGCCGCCGCCCTCGTCGCACCGTTGACCGCCTGTAGCGCAACAGGATCCGGCGAGAAGATGTCACTGATGGTCGACGTCGGATACCTGCCCAAGCACGCACCCTTCTTCGCGGCCGTGGATCGTGGATTCTTCGAGGAGGAAGGCCTCGACGTCACCGTGATGCCCGGATCCGGGTCGGGTAACACCGTCGCCGCCGTGGATACCGGCAAGGTCGACGCCGGGTGGGCCGATTTCGGTGTCACCGTCCTCAACCAGGGTCGCGGCGCTCAGGTGACGCAGGTCGACCTGCTGCAGGCCCGGTCGGCCTACGCGGTGGTTGCATTGTCCGACGGTGACATCCACAGTTGGGAAGACCTGCCGGGCAGAACCATTGCAACCGAGGGTGCAGGCGCGATGACGGCCATGTGGCCGTACGCCCTGAGCAAGTTGGGCCTCTCCGCCGACGACGTGAACGTGATCCACGCGGCCAGCAGCGCCAAGATTCCCGGGCTCGTCTCGGGCCAATGGGACGCCAATTTGGCTCTCTCGGTATCCGACGGTCCGGCTATCGATGCCCTCGGCAAGGAGCCGGTGGTGTTGAAGTGGTCCGACCTCGGCATCGACCTGTACGGCAACGGAATCGTCTTCTCCAACGAGCAACTGCAGAACAACCCGGAGCGCGTCGTCAAGTTCAACCGGGCGCTGCAGAAGGCATACCTGTGGTCCTGCGAGAACCCGGAGGGCGCTGCCGACTCGTTCCACAAGGAGGTGCAGGGGTACGAGACCAGCACCGTCGTTCTTGCCCTGGACGAACAGTGCGCGCTGAACAATCGCCTCGGCGAGGAGTCGGAGCCCTTCGGCCTCATGACCGACGACGGCGTCCAACAGATGATCGACGTCTCACGAGAGTTTCTCGGTCTCGATCCGAACTCGACGCTGACGCCCGCACAGGTCTACAGCAACGACTACATCGACCCACTACCCACTTCCGACGAGATCTCCGCACCATGACCGCCTACCTGACCGGGAGAGAACAATGAACAAGGCAGTTGAAGTCAACAACGTAGGGGTCTCGTTCCGATCGCGCGACGGAGACACCAACGCGGTCCTCGACGGCGTGAACTTCGACGTCGAGCACGGCCAGTTCGTCTCGATCGTCGGCCAGTCCGGCAGCGGCAAGACGACCCTTCTGAAAACCATCTCCGGGCTCCAGGCGGCGACGAAGGGCGAGGTGCTCATCAAGGGCGATCCGATCGCCGCGGGTGTCGAAGAGATCGGCATGGTCTTCCAGAGCCCGGTCCTGCTGCCGTGGCGCAACAACCTCGACAATGTCCTGCTGCCGCTGGAGTTCAGAGGCACTCGCGACAACGCATCGAAGGCCAGGGCACTCGAACTCCTGGACATGGTGGGGCTGAAGGACAAAGCCAAGCGCTACTCCTACGAGTTGTCGGGCGGTATGCAGCAGCGAGTCGCCATCTGTCGGGCTTTGGTATCGGACCCGGAACTGCTCTTGATGGACGAACCGTTCGGTGCACTCGACGCGATGACCCGCGACACCATGAACTTCGAGATCCAGCGCATCTGGCAGAAGACGGGATGCAGCGTCGTCTTCGTCACCCACAGCATCTCCGAGGCCGTGTGGCTGGGTGACCGCGTCGTGGTCGTCGGAGACCGCCCGGGCCGGATCATCGCCGACATCACGATCGACTTGCCCCGCCCCCGCGACAAAGAGCACCGCTATTCACCCACGTTCGCCGACTACGTCACCGAAGTCGAGTCGCACATCGGGGTCACTGCCGGAATCAGCTGACCTCGACCAGTTTTCAACGACAGGAGTATTCATGTTGCGTCTATCCGCACATCTCGACACGCTGGCCGACGAGTTCGGCCTGCACCCCCGGAAGAGTCTGCTGTTCTCGGCCATTCGGTTGGACTCTCATCCGCTCGTCACGCCACTGATCGCATCCCGCGACGGTGAGGACGCCATCCTCCTCGTCCGCCAGCAGGAACAGGGCAACGTCCTCTCGGCCGGCGTCGCCCCCGAGCGCATCCGCTTCTACGCACCGTGGGTCACCATCGATCCACGTCCCATCGCCGATGTCACCGTCGCGCAGAGTCTTACCGCCCTGGTGAAGGACCTTGCCGACGACGACGCCGTGCATCTCGACGCCGACGTGGTCTACAGCCACCAGTTGACGCTCTCGGACAGCCTGACGGTCACCACCGAACCTCTCGCTCCGAGTCCTGTTCGTGTTCACGCGATCTCGACGTCGGAGATCGTCGATCGGTTCACCGACTGGCGTCGACGTGGGGCCGACGTCGCCACCGCGCTGATTTCCGACGTGCCGCACCTGCAGGGTCTGACCGAGGATTTCGGTGCCGCGGACACTCGTTTCACGGGCTTGGAATCCATTGCCGCCGAACGCGGTGTCGACGGTCTGGTCGTGCTCTCGCCGCCGAACTTCTCCGAGATCACCGGCAGGTCGGCACGCGGTGACGTCGCGGTGTGGGCACCGGGGAGCGACCGGGTGTTCGTGATCACCACCGCCGACGCAAGCGAGTACGGCGACGCGGTCGGTGACTATGCCTCTCTCGCCGAGGCCGTCGCGGCGCTGGTGCCCGGGAAGCGGATCGGTATCGAGGAAGAATTCATGTCCGTCGGAATCGCCGGACAGCTCGTGGCCGCCGGGTTGAGTCCGGTCTCCGCGTCGATCGATCTGGCGCACTGGCGCGACATCCGCGATCACGAAGACCTACCGTTCCAGGTCATCGCTGCCCGCACGAGCGTGTACGCGATCGAGGAGGCACTGGCCTGGGCCGAACAGGAAATCGACGCGGGAACCGAGTTCACCGAACTGGACATCTACACCCGCTACGTCGACTTCATCGACAAGTTCACGACCGAGAATGCCATCGGGTTCGTCGTCGAGCCGTATTTCACCAACCTGCACTCGTCGAACCGCATGCTGTTCCCGGGCCCACCCGTAGACTTCCCGATCAACGGGGACACCACGTGCATTCAGCTCGACGCCGGGGTGCAGGTGACCATCGACGGCGTCGTCGTCGCGACGTCCGACATGGCGCGTTCGCTGCCCCGCACTCCTGCAGCCAAGGAGGCGTACGAGTTCTTCTTCACCGTCGTGCGGGAGGGCATCATCGGTCAACTTCGTCCCGGCGTCGTCTGCGAGGACGTACACGAAGGAACACTGCAGTTCCTGGCCCCGCACCTCCCCCGCATGATCGAGATCGGAATGCTGGGCGAGGACACCGATTTCGACACCATCTATCGTCGCCGCAACGTCGGCCATCTCATGGGCAAACAGGAGTCCTTCGCCAACGAGCTGCGTCCCGGATACAAGCACGCCTTGGACGTCGGATCGTACGGCGCCGCCGAGATCCCCTGGCGGTACGGAGATGTGGCGATCGGTACCGAAGATCTCTGGTTCATCGGCCGGAGCCGAACCTACAACCTCACTCGACGCGACAGGACCACGGCATGACCGACACCAGCACCATCGATCCCCGGCAGCGTCTGGCAGAACGGAACCTGAGCCTGCCCGAGCTGGGCGCCCCGGCGTACTCGTACGACGCCTGGACGCAGCACCGCGACGTGCTGTACCTGTCGGGACAGATCTCGCGGACCCCGAGCGGAGAGGTCCTCAGCGGCAAGGCAGGGGTGGACGCCACCACCGAGGACGCCGCGGCCGCCGCCGAGGTCGCCGCTCTCAATCTGCTGGCCAGAATCGACCAGGCCGTCGGACTCGAGAACGTGACGCAGGTTCTCAAACTGAACGTCTGGATCGCCAGCGGACCGGACTTCACGGACCAACCGGCCGCTGCCGAATCCGCGTCGGGACTTCTGATCGACGTGTTGGGCCCTGCGGGTCGTCACGCTCGAACGACGTTGCCGACGCATGTGCTGCCGAAGAATGCTCTGGTGGAGCTGGAAGCCGTCGTCGCTGTAAGGCAGTAGCGTTCAGCCACCGACCGAGGCCAGGATCGGCGACGGTACGGCCACGAACAGTTCGGCGGTGGCGATGCGGCGAACCGCCCGACGCAGCGTGACCGAGTGCAGCAGTCCGGCCGAGTCCAGGGCGATGTCGACGTCGAGAACCCCCGCGGCGGTGCCGATTCGGATGGAACCCGGCCATCCGATACGGGCATTGGTGGCGACCACCCCACCGGACACGGTGGCTGCGGCGGCAACGGCGACAGCGGACGTCAGACCGATGGCCGGATGGGGCGCCATCATCGACAGCATGCGGACGGAGATGTCGTAGTCGGCCGCGTCGACGTCGACACCGGCGGTCGTGCGGTAGTCCCGCGGCGGTCCGACGACCCCCACCTTGGGGATCGCGTGGGTGATCGGCTCGTCGGGCGCGCTGAGTCCCATGCGAAGCGCTGCTTGTCTACGCAGTGCTACGAGAACCGGCAGATGCAGGGCGAGAACGTCGTTGGGTTCGGACCCGCCGAGTCCCAGGTCCGAGGCGTCGAAGAGAGCCGCCGGGGCGCCCGCTCGAACGAGGGTGCCCCGGTACTCCTTTCCGTCCAGTTCGATCCTGTCGACGGCTTCACCCGCCGGCAGAAGCGAGACTCGATCGGCAGCAAGATCGGTGAAGGTCAGCCCGACGGGGACGCCGAGTGCGGTGGTGCCGGGCACTGCGGCGTCGCCCTCGGTGGGGACTCGGCCGCCGGGTGTCGCGATGTCCGCGGCGAGAATGGCACCGGTGTTCTCGTTGCGCATCCGGACGACGGTGACCGTGTTGCCTACGGGAACCAGTCCCGCCTGCACCGCGTAGAGACCGATCGCGGTGGCGCAGTTGCCGCAGTTGCTTCCCCATTCGACGGTTCGATTCTCGACGGCGACCTGCGCGAACAGGTAGTCGACGTCGATGCCGGGAGTGGCCGAGCGTCGCACGATCGCTGCTTTGGACGTTGTCGAGCTTCCCCCACCCACGCCGTCGAGTTGGCGGGGATCTCCCGACCCGAAGGCTGCGGTCAGGATCGCGTCCAGTCCCCCGGCGTCGGCGATGTAGGGGTCTATGTCCACGGCATTGAACAGCCAGCACTTGCTGGTGCCGCCGCGCATCCAGGTTCCTCGAAGAGTGAACATCCGGTGTGCCTTTCGATCATGTTCTGAAGCTTGATCCCAGCGTGCGTTCTCAGCGCGTCAAGGACAATTACGAAATATGTTCGCGAGGTTCAGGAGAACTTAACGCGATCACAGCATCTCCGGCACGACGACGAGGATCAGCCAGCACAGCGCAGGTGCGATGGCGACGACGATGCCTGCATTGAGGAGAAGCTGGCGGTAGAAACGCGGGCGCTCGATGTTCTGAGCGTTGGCCAGCACCAGTGCGCCGTTGGTGGAGAACGGGGAGACGTCGACGACGGTCGCCGAGATCGCGAGGGCAGCCACTACTCCGACGACGGGCAGCGCTCCGGTCCCGAGCAGCGGCATCGCGAGCGGGATGATCGCGGCCAGCAGCGCCGTCGACGACGCGAATGCCGAGGTGACGCCGATGACGTAACAGAGAACGATCGCGACGACGATCGGTGCGCCGATCGTGATTGCCATCTCGGCCAGGTGATCGATGGTGCCGACCTCTTCGAGGATCGAGATGTAGGTGACCATGCCTGCGACCAGCAGGACCGTCGACCAGCTTATGTCCGCGATCGCCTCGCTCTGCTTCTTCAAGTCGGTGAAGGCCAGGACGGCGCCCGCGCCGATCGCGATGAAGCTGATCGGCAGATGCAGGACCAGGACGAGAACGAGAAGCGCGCCGATGAGGAACAACGTCAGCTTCTGCACTGCCGTGACGGGCTCGGGCGCGCCGAGCACTGCGGTGCCGCCTGGCCTGGCGAGAACCTGCGTGGCCTGACGACCACCGCCGGCCGGGACTCCCGCACCCCCGTCGCCGCCGGTCCGGGGAGTCATGCGAGGTGAGCCGTCACGCGACCCGCTGGTGGGCTCGGGTTCGCTGGTGCCGGTGGCGGTGTACTCGAGACCGCGGACACGCGCCAACGTGGCGTAGCCGACGACGGTCAGGACCGAGAGCAGCAGGTTGATGCCGTAGCTGGCGAAGAAGAGGGTCCACGGGTTGATGGACAGCCCGTTGGATTCGACGATGTCGCGGACCAGCACACCCGACACGGAGATCGGTGAGAATGCGCCTGCGTGAGCGCCGTTGATGGCCATGATGCCCATGACCAGAGGGCTCATCCTGGTGCGAGCGGCGAATCCCATCGCGGCGGGCGTGATCAACGCGACGGCCGCCGGGCTGAACGTCCCCAACGCGGTGAGTACCGATGCGGCGAAGAAGAACACCCACGGCACCACCGTCACTCGGCCGTGAACGGCCCGGATACAGCTGTTCACCAGTAGGTCGATAGTGCCGTTCTTCTTCGCCATTCCGAAGAAGTAGGTGACGCCGACGATGGTAAGGACGATCGAACTCGGGAAGGCCGTGAGGATTTCCTTGTCGTCGTATCCGAGCGCGAAGTACCCGACGGCGAACGCGCCGATGAAGCCGAGGATTCCGATGTTGATCGGGAAGAAGGTTGCAATCACGAACATCGCGACCAGGGCGACGAGTGGCAGTAACTCGATGGAGGTCATGGGAGGTCTTTCGGTGGCTGGGTCGATCCTTGGTTACATTCAGCGCTTGAACGTTGTCCACGTCACATTATTGACCTCTGCCGTTCAGAACAATATCGTTCTGCTACCAACTCGTTTAGCTCAACTGAAAGCAGACCGGCCGTGCAGCATTCTTTCGACGTGGTGACTCTGTTCCTCCTGCTCGACATTGCCGAGGCGGGTTCGCTGACCGCAGGCGCCGAACGTGCGAACATGACCCCGTCCGCTGCGTCCCAACGCATCGCCAAGCTCGAACACAGCATCAAACAGCCGGTCCTGACACGGCTCCCCCGCGGCGTCCAGTTGACGGAAGCAGGAGAGATCCTCACGAGCAGGGCCCGACTGTTCCGCCGTGAGATGCGGGCGGCAAGCGGTGATCTCGAAGCAATCCGGGGATTGACGCGTGGATCGGTGAGACTCGGCTCGTTCCCCACCGTCAGCGCATCACTGCTCTCGGACGCACTGAAGGACTACCACGCACGATGGCCGGGGGTCGACGTCCGCGTCAGGTCGGCGGTACGCCCTCAGCTGCTGGACATGCTTCACTCCAGCGAAGTGGATCTGGCCCTGCTGTGGAGCTACGCATGGACGGAGGAAGCCGAGAGGTCGCTGTCGCTCGAATCGTTGATGGAGGACGAGACTCTCCTGCTCCGCCCGATCACCGACACTCACCCAGACAGGGAAGTTGCGCTGTCCGACCTCGAGAAGTCGAGGTGGATCATCCGTAGCAGCGACCACCCGGCCGCCGAAGTGCTGTTCCGCAGTTGCCGCGCAGCAGGATTCGAGCCGGAAGTGGTGTACGAGGCCCACGATTATCAGGAGATCGAAGCCATGGTCGCCGCCGGAGTCGGCATTGCAATGGTCCCCAGACTTGCAGTGGTACACCATCGCCCGGATGTACAGACCGTTCGCTTCCGCGCACAGGACAACGTTCCGACACGCGTCATCTACATCGCGTCGCTTGCCCGCCGCCAGTACACACCCGCGATGTACGCGATCTCCAGCGCCCTGCGGGGTGCCGCGGACCGCATCACAGGAGCCCCTGCAACGGCGTGAGCCGGCGCGATCACGCCTGAAGCGACGCGTCACCACCACACCGTGAGGTAGCGTCGGGCAATGGGTGTCTCGGAGTTCGGTGCGAAGAAACTGACCATTGCGGCCTGCGCTCTGGTGCTGATTCCCATCACCGCCTGCACCACGTCACAGGACGACGCCTCCGCGCCCGAGCCCTGCACGTTGCCCGCGTCGGACTCGGTGACGACGGTGGACGCGGCGCCGTCGGCCGGCGGTGACATCGGTACCAATCCGGAGATTGCCACCGGGTATCGCTCCGGGATGGAACCGGTCGACACCACCGACTTCGCTGTGTCGACGGCCAATCCGATCTCCACCGACGCTGCGTGCGAGGTGCTGGCGGACGGCGGAACCGCCGCCGATGCATTGATCGCCGCGCAGACCGTCCTCGGTCTGGTGGAACCACAATCGTCGGGAATCGGCGGAGGCGCGTTCCTCCTCTACTACGACGCGGCGTCGGGCGACATACAGGCGTACGACGGACGTGAGGTCGCACCCGCGGCAGCCACCGGTGACTACCTGCGGTACATCGACGACGTGAACAGGACGGTGCCCCAGCCCGACGCACGGTCCAGCGGCAGATCGATCGGCGTGCCGGGCGTCATGCGTATGCTCGAGCAAGCCCACGCCGACCACGGAAAGCAGGACTGGGCGGAGCTCTTCGATCCGGCAGTCGCGCTCGCGGACAACGGCTTCGAGATCAGCCCGCGAATGGCACAGTCCATTGCCGATTCCGCGCCGAAGCTCGCGCTCGACCCGTCGTCGAAAGAGTACTTCCTGAATCCGGACGCGTCCCCGAAGGCCGAGGGAACGGTACTGACCAATCCTGGGATGTCGAAGACGTTGTCCGCCATCGCATCAGGCGGCGCCGACGCCTTCTACACCGGCGACATCGCGCAAGCCATCGTCGACGCCACCGCGGACACCTCCGCCGGCCGGACACCGGGACTGCTGACCATGGAGGACCTGGCCGCCTACGAGCCGAAGACCAGAACCGCCGTCTGCACCGAATACCGAGACCACGACATCTGCGGAATGCCCGGTCCGTCGTCCGGCGGGATAGCCGTCGCGTCGACGATGGGGATTCTGTCCAACTTCGATCTCGGCCAGTACGCGCCCACCGACATGGATGCCGACGGCGGTGTCCCGACGGCCGAGGGCGTACATCTGATCTCCGAAGCGGAACGACTCGCCTACGCAGACCGCGACTTCTACGTCGCCGACCCGGATTTCGTGCCGCTGCCCGGCGGTTCACCCGACGCCCTCCTCGACCCCGAATACCTCTCGGGGCGTGCGGCTCTCATCGATCCTGCGCGCAGTATGGGCAAGGCCGAGCACGGCGACTTCGGCCCCGTGCAGTTCGCGTCGTCCACCGAGAAGGAACACGGAACCAGCCACATCTCCGTCGTCGACAGCTACGGAAACGCCGCGTCGATGACGACGACCGTCGAGTCCGCGTTCGGCTCGTTCCACATGGTCGACGGCTTCCTGCTGAACAATCAGCTGACGGACTTCTCCGCCGAGCCCGTGGCACCCGACGGCACTCCGTTGGCCAACCGAGTGGAACCGGGCAAGCGCCCACGCAGTTCCATGGCGCCGACGCTCGTCTTCGACAGGACTGACGACCGCAGCCGAGGCGACCTCGCCTTGGTCGCAGGTTCGCCCGGCGGATCCGTCATCATTCAGTTCGTCGTCAAGACACTTGTCGGCGTTCTCGATTGGGGAATGAACCCCCAGCAGGCCGTCTCGATGGTGGACTTCGGTGCGGCGAACTCCCCTGCCACCAACTACGGCGGTGAACACCCGAACGTCACCGGCCCCGACGACCCCGTCGTACGACAACTCGAGCAATGGGGACACCAGGTCTCCACGGCGGACCAATCCAGCGGCCTCAGCGCCCTCCAGCGCACCGACAACGGTTGGACCGGCGGCGCCGATCCTCGTCGAGAAGGCATCGTGCTGGGGAACTGATGGACTCCGACCGTTTCGGCCCAGATCGACGTTGGTCAGATCTATTTTTCGTCGAGACCCGTTGCTGCTGAAAGGTACTCACGTGCGTCCCGAAATGTTTGCGTCACGCCGCGTCCCGCGACGCCGCGGTACCGACTGATCTGATCGTCGTCGAGAAGATCGAGCACCGTGCTGGAATCGGTGTGCATCCATCCGCCGTCGCGGACCAGTTCGTGGGCACGTTTGCCCTGCAGGGCAGAAATGCCCTCGACCCGGATTCCATTCGGGTCGGTCGACGCCGCGATGTAATAGGCCTTCTTGCCGGGGTAACCGGCCTTGACCTTCGCACGCAACCGCAGGACCGCGTCGACCGCGTCGTCGATGGCAGACGACTGCTCGTCGGAACCCGGGTCGGCAGCAGCGACTCGCACAATCTCCGCATCCAGTCCAGCAAGCAACGTGGCCAGGTATTCGAGATCACTCATCCCCTCATGATGCCCTACGACGAACGGACTATGTCTTTACAAACCGATCTAGCACGTTCTAGTGTTGGCTGACCACCACACCAGGAGACTGACATGCAGATCGGACTGATCACGGATTCGCTGAGCCATCTTCCGTTCGAGGAAGCGCTCGACATCGCCGCCGAGGCCGGTCTGTCGTCAGTGGAGATCGCTACCGGCAACTGGTCGACTGCGCCGCACGCGAACCTGTCCGAACTCGTGGAATCCGAAGCGGCCCGCGCGAAACTGACCGACGCAGTCCAAGCGCGACATCTCACGATCAGCGCGCTCAACGCGAACGGCAATCAACTCCACCCCGTCACGGGACCTGCCCACGACGACGTCGTCCGCCGCACCATCGAGGCCGCCGGGTTGCTCGGGGTGCCCACCGTCGTTCTGATGTCCGGACTACCCGGTGGGCCCGGCGACTCGTCGGCCAACTGGATCACCACCTCGTGGCCTCCCGAAAACCTCGCGATTCTCGAGTACCAATGGAACGAGATCGCGCTTCCCTACTGGGATTCATTGGCACGCTTCGCGAAAGACCACGGCGTGCGGCTTGCAGTCGAAATGTGCGGCTCGCAACTCGTCTACAACGTCTCGACGATGAAACGACTCGCCGACGCAACCGAACCGACCGTCGTCGGGGCGAACCTCGATCCATCGCACCTGATGTGGATGGGCGCAGACAACCCGTCGGTCATTCGCAGCCTGGGCAGCCGCATCTTTCATGTGCACGCCAAGGACGTACGGATCAACCGACACAATGCAGCGCACAACGGTGTGCTCGACACCGTCGACGTCACCGATCCGCATGCGCGAGCCTGGAATTACGTCACACTCGGACTCGGGCACCCCGAAGGCGCGACGTTCTGGGCGGACTTCGTCTACACACTGCGTTCCGTAGGGTACGACGGCACGCTGAACATCGAGCACGAGGACGCACTGGTCAACGCTGCGGAAGGTGTTCAGAAGGCCACTCGCCTACTGCAGCAGGTAATTCTCGAACACGCACCCGACTGGCAACCCGCACAGATCTGAGCGGCGCTGACTTACCGGTTGAGCGCGCGAGTTACCGAGAACGGGTCGAAGTCACTGCCCCACCACGGTAGCGTTGCTGTCGAGACGACTTCTCCGGACCGTATCTCGGCGACCAGATCTCGCCCGACGATGGTCCCGGCGGCGTGTACGCCACGGAGCATCGACCCGAGAAGCACAGATCGCCGCCGCAGCCGCGCACTCCACCCCACGCGAGGGCCTGGCTTCATTCATCGCGCAGTGTCAGAACGTGGTGTCCGGCAGCGAATTCACCGCAGGCTGCCCATCGGGCAGCCGCAGTCTCTCGCGCCACCACTCCCGCGGTCGCAACATCGCTGGTCGAGCACGGCATCGAGCAATCCACCGCAGAATCCCTCGCGAACACGATCTTGGCAGCAATCGAAGGCGCCGTGATGGATGTGCGTGGCACAGCGCTCGACGATGTCGAGCAGCACCTGACCGTGCTGCTCGATCACCACCTCACCCAGGCAGACCCCCGCCGACAGCGGGCCTGATCAGCTTTTCAGTCGAGCGCCCACGTCATCGATACGACGGTTCCCACTGCGGAGTGGTCGAGGTCGAGGTGATCGCTGACGGCTGCGGCCAGATCGAGTCCGTGGCGGCGGTGGGGCGTGGGATCAGGAGGTTTCCAGATCCCGGCGTCGGCGACGGTGATCGTGATGGTC
Organism: Rhodococcus sp. RS1C4; assembly: GCF_002258225.1. Taxonomy (NCBI): domain Bacteria; kingdom Bacillati; phylum Actinomycetota; class Actinomycetes; order Mycobacteriales; family Nocardiaceae; genus Rhodococcus; species Rhodococcus sp. RS1C4. The sequence goes on from NZ_NOXZ01000012.1 coordinate 57,599, forward strand.
GAAGGCTCACGGACGGCAGTCAGCGTCATGATTCCGGGTTCGTTGGAGGTGGTGTACGCGTGCTCGACGACGTTGGCGAGGGCTTCGTAGGTGGCGAGCTCGACGGCGTCGACGAGGTCCTCGGTGACGTCGAACGATGCAGCCCAACGTCGTACGCGTCGACGCAGCATCGTCGCAGACGACGGGTCGGCGTGGCCATGGTGTGTCCACCGAGCGGGGTCGACGGCGCGGTGATCGGCGTTGCGTTCTGTCATCAGGTCGCGTCGCTGTCCTGGCCGCTCACGTGCGCGATCGCGGAAGCGAGATCAGGGAAGGCCTGCATGAAGCGATCTATCCCGCTGAGCTCGATCGGACGCAGCACGACCGGCCGCGTCGCAACCAGCGCCATCACCGCCCCTTGCGGCAGATGCTCGGATGTCTTGACCAGGGTCGTGATGGCGCTGGAGGACAGGAAAGCAGCGTCGGTGAGGTCGACGACCAGACCACCCTCGGCCTCGGCAGCAGCGGCGAATGCGGCTGTGGCCAGATCCGGCACGACAGACATGTCCAGTTCGCCGTCCACAGTCAGCACCCGAGTCCGCCCCGTCGAGGTGAGTACAGCGCGAAACGGTGACGGATCCGCGTCGTCGGTCACCACGAGTGCACATTCTTCTGCGATGTCCACAGCATCATGACCGTCTCAGTACCCGTCGTCCATGCGGCCAACCCTCACGCGCCTACGCGCCCTGGCCCCCATCGCGAACCCTCGTGTCGTCAGGCATGTCGATCGGAGTTCTCTCGGAGAAGATGTTCGGCGCCGAGAGCGGTGAAGATTCTGCACGCGACGCGGTTCGCGCCGACCACCTGCATCTGCTGCTCGAATGCTTCGGAGGCATCGACGGCGTCGATGATCGACCTCGCCGCACCCGAGTACAGAAACGTCACAGCCGAGAGATCGACATCGACCTTCGATCCGGTGCGTATCGCTCGGTCGAGGACTGCGGCAATGTCGGTACGGGACTCCATCTCGAACTCCCCCGCCAGTCGCACCACCCTGCGGTCGGCGGATACGGCTTCCACATCGATGTCGTACCGGGCCGCCGCATCGGCAACCACGCTCGGCGGCGCGTTCGTATCGGTCCACGAGAAGGAGGAGTCGGGCATGGCGGTGGTCATCGTGTCCTCTCCCGGGTGCTCGCGCCGTGACGGACTCGTGACCGTCACTCCTGCGTCACCTCGTTGACTGTGCAATTAGTTTTCCAGTGTTGGATATCGAAGACTCGACCGATCTATCTCGAATTGATAACCAGGAAATAACATCGCGATAACGGCTCTTCGGGGATCGATCGCGGTAGCTCGCCGGCCGAGACGGAGCGCGTCGGTCACGTCGGAGTATCGGTCACCGTTGTACTGACCTCGCTGACGGCGGCGACGAATTCGACGGCGATCGAACGAAGACGGCGATTGGTGTTCTGAGACCGAGTGGACAGGATGTCGAAAGCCTGGCCGGGTCCGATGCGATGCAGAGCCATCAGGATCCCTTTCGCCTGCTCTATCGGGGCCCGATGTTCCATAGCGGTACGCAGGCCGTCCACGGTGTCCTGGGCGGCGCCGATCCGCGCGAAGTCGCCGACGGCGGATCCGATCGCGGCGGTCAATGCCGCCAGCAGGGATCGATCGATATCGTCGAAAGCATGCGCGGTGCGGCTGTAGAGGTTGACGGCACCGAACGTCACCTGCGCCGACGAGATGGGTTCGGCAACAATCGAATGCACACCTGCAGCGCGGGCGGTCGGCCCGAATTCCGGCCATCGCTCGTCGATCACATCGCAATCCGCAACCACCGTTTCCGGCGTGCGAGCAGCGGTCAGGCACGGCCCGGAATCGAGGTCGTACTGCTCGAGGTCGATAGCCATCGTCGAGTCGTCGGTCGAGCACGCTGTGAAGCTTCGGCCGTCGACGTCGATGGTGACACTGGCGTGGTCGACGTCCCCGATGTGCTCGCACGCTGCTGCGACGAGCCGGTCGAGGGTTTCGAGGACATGGTCGTCGTCGCGGATGGAGTCACCGATCGAAGCGACCACCGCCCCGAAGCGAGCGGCAGCCGCGCGAGTTGCGTCATCGGCGGCAGCGAGGCTCTCGCCCTCCGCCGTACTGGCATCAGTGACCACAGAATCCTTCACCAACAGATTCGACCACACGATCATCCGGAACCGGAATCGAATGCGCCGCCGATGCTCGACTTACCGCAGGGGGGGCCAGGTTTGGGTACGCGGCAGTCGTGGCATCCGAGCTGCCGGTACCCCGCTACACGGACGTACCGCGGCGCGGGGCGCTGTCAAGAAACCGGCAGCGCCCCGCGCCACCCCCACACAGGCACTTCCGCCTGATCTACGCCGCCCCGACAACCTCGAAGCGAGCGGTCGGTGGATACGCATCATCGTCGAACGGGACTTCGATACGCTGCTCGACGAAATCTGCTGGCGCACACTCGCAGGCTCCATCGGGCCACATCACCGGATCGATCATTTGTTCATCACCCTGTTCTTTCGTGGACGTGAAGCGCCACAACGGATATCGACACCAGACTGACCGCGGCGGTCAGGTCGACTGCGTCTCGATCGACCGTTGACCGTCGGAGGTGCCGGCGCTGATCTGGACCTTCCGCGGTCTGGCGCGCTCGGCCAGCGGGATCGTCACCGACAAGACCCCGTTGTCATAGGACGCGGAAATGCGCTCGGAGTCGACGCCGTCACCCAGCGCGAGCTGGCGACGATACGTGCCGGCGAAACGTTCCGAGGAAATCCACTGCACCCCATCGGTATCGGGTGCAGTGCGATGCGCCGTCAGCGTGAGGGTTCCGCGGTCGACATCCACATCGATCGACCCCGGATCCACCCCGGGAAGATCCGCCGACAGAACGTAGTGATCGTCGAGTTTGTACAGGTCCATCGGCATGAACCGTGGCGCACGATCGGAACCGCTCGACGTCCCCAGCATGGCCGAGGTAATGGAATCGAGGTCACGGAACGGATCGAAGCGAAGCACAGCAACCACCTCCATAAACTCCCAGATGCACCCACCCCTGTAGCGGGCTGCTCTTGACTGTGCGATACAGAAATTAGCACTCTCGCCGCTTGAGTGCCAAGATGGTTGTGCACAATTTTTCGAAAAATTTTCGGGGCAGGTGCCGTCTCACGAGGACGGCCGATGATGCTGCGCGAGAACCGTATCGGGCAGCATGCGACACATGAAGGAGCACACGCAATGACGTTGACGGCCGACAGGAACAATGCCGAGGGAACCGCCGGCGGACCGGAGGATCGGCGGTGGTGGAACCGGCGGGCATTCGACCGCCGCGAGAACACCGACTCAGCGCTGATGATCGGCGCACTGTCCATCGTGTGCTTCTGGACCCCAGGTTTCGGAGTCGCGCTCGGCATCCTCGCTCTCGGCGCCGCGCTCTGGGCCGACCGCAGCCCGATCCTCTCGGGACCTCCCGCATCACGCACCGATGCGGCCCTCGCCTACGGCGCCGGCGCCCTCGGCATCATCCTGGGAATCGGATTCCTGACGATGGTTCTCTGGTAGTCATCGGCACGCAGAATTTCCTACTGACCCCAGTGCACACGACCACCGGCAATCAGCGGAATCCTGCGGATACGCATCGATACCGTGCACTGGGGTCACCTGCAGAGGGGGCCGACGCACCTCGCAACGACGAAGGCCCCGACCACGTGACGTGGTCGGGGCCTTCATGCGCGGAGCCCCCTAACGGGATTGAACCGTTGACCGCTCGCTTACAAGTATGTTGCGAGGCAACCAGATACGTCCGTATGGAACCACCACAGATACTCTGACCTGCGTCAATCGTCCAAGCAGCACCACCCGAATCCACCGTCGTAAGTCCCGACATGTGACACGCTCGTGACACCGAAGAGCAAGGCATCAGCGGTATGTTGAGTGTGCTTGTGCGCCAGACGTTCTATGCGTTCGATTCGAAGTATCCCGATTCACTCTCGACCTACTGCAGTGGGGTTAAATTGTGTGGCGTCAGTTCATGTTCGAGTGTGGTCTAGTCGACTGCGTGTCGATGCGGCGTGGCAATGAACCTCGGTTCCGAGCCTGGTGCCCGCTCTGAGTTCGACGACAATGCTGTGTTCGGCGAAATGTTCAGCGACTTGGTGACGCCGTGTGCCACGTACCCGTGTTGAGAAGATCGCGGTGGTCGGCGGATCGGGCATACCGGGCTTGATACGCGAACACCGGTGTCCGATCCGACCCGTTGCACTGCCGGTGCCGTCGTGGCCGGTGGTCGAGCTCAACAACCGGGTTTCGGCTGTTGAGCTGCAGCGCTGGCACATAGACACCTCGGCCTGCTGACCGAGAATCTCGAACGTACACCGGATCTGCTTGGGTCGATCCCTGGTCAGGCTATAGTGGTGTCCGGCGATGGATCTCCGCCGAGACCGCCCCGTAGGGGGTTGTCTGAACCGCCCCAACCCTGGGGCTGATGGCTCCTTTCCCTGAGTGGAAGGAGTCTGTCCATGAACGGCCATCACGACCCGAATCCGACCCTACCGGTCGATCCCGACACTGCGCCCCCAAGCCCGCTGCATGCGCGACCGTCCGCGATCGCCGCAGTCGGTGCCGGTGGATTGATTGGGGCACCACTGCGATACCAGCTCGGACTGTGGTTTCCGACTGCCGCAGGTGGCTGGCCGGTGACGACCTTCGCCATCAACATCGTTGGCGCATTCCTACTCGGTTTATTGCTGGAGGGATTGGCTCGCCTGGGCCCGGACATTCGGCGGCGGCAACGAGTCCGGCTGTTGGTGGGCACCGGGATGCTCGGTTCGTTCACCACCTACAGCACACTGGCCGTCGATACCGATCTGTTTCTGCGCAGCCATCAGTGGTGGGCCGCCGGCAGCTACGCTGCCGGCACCGTACTGGTGGGTCTGGTCGCCACCACCGCCGGAATCGCGATCGCCGCTCGACTGCGGACACGGCCCGCGGAGGCAACACAATGACGACACTCTGGATCGCCTGCGCGGGCAGTGCAGGAGCCATCGCCCGCTTCGTGCTCGACGGAGCGACCAAACACCGGCGGTCCTCGGAATTCCCCTGGGCGACAGCGATCATCAACGTGACCGGATCACTGCTCCTCGGATTCGTCACCGGACTGATCCTTTTCCACGGACTACCCCAGGAACTTCAGCTGATCGTGGGCATCGGGTTCTGCGGCGGGTACACCACCTTCAGCACCGCCAGTTTCGAGACGGTGCGGCTGATCCAACGTCAGAAGTACATCGCTGGCGTGTTGAACGCGGTCGGCACCCTGCTGGTGACTGTCGTCGCCGGCGGTGCCGGTCTCGTCGCCGCTTCCGTATGAGGAGAAAACAATGACCGAGGACGATCCCAGCCACGCCTCCTGCGACGACCTAGGGGACTGGCGCGCTCCGTTACAGGTGGACGGCCCTGCCGCCTCGGTAGAACCGGAGTGCCACCTGGTCGTGGGGTTCGACCGGCACCCAGCAAGCCACGCTGCCTTGACCTACGCGATGGACCTTGCCGGTCGACTGAACGCGTTCCTGCATGTAGCGCACATCGTCGACACCGATGACCTGCCGATCGACCCGGACAGTGCCGACTGGGAGCAATGTATAGGCGATGTCGTCGAACAAGAACGCCGCGAGGCATGCGCGATACTGGCCGCCATCCCCGGGAACTGGGCGTTCTACTCGAGGCGGGGCGACCCGGCTCGACTGTTGACCACGATCGCCGACGCCAACGACGCCCTGATGATCATCATCGGTACCACCCGCGGCGGGATGATGTCACTGGTGGAGAGGGCCGTCGGCGAATCTGTGTCCGCGACACTGGCCCGCCACGCCCACCGCCCGGTCCTCCTCGTCCCCGCTACCGATAGGCAGCATAGTGACGCAGCCCAAACACGCCGATGACCCATCCGCCGCGCCGGGTTCCCGCCGCGCGCTTCCAGAAAGAAATCCACCGAACCGCCGCGACCATCGATGGGGGGCGTGTCGGTTCGTTGTCGCGTTCGGGACGGTCAGCATGCTCGCGGACTTCGTCTACGAAGGTGCCCGCTCGATCACCGGCCCCCTCGCCTCGCGGGGGGGCTACCGCCGTCGTCGTCGGGGTGTGGTCACCGGATTCGACGCGGCCGCAGCGCTGATGGTGCGCTCGGTCTCCGGCCCGGTGGCATACACCGACCCGCCGCTTCTGGGCGTCGACGTATCCGGTTACGCCCACCCCGTCATCACCGTGCCCTTCTTCTGGATCGCCGGCGCACTGGCGCGTCTGCGTTCTCGTGATCGACGAACGGAGCGGCAAAGTCATCCGTTCCCTAGCCGAAAACCGATCTGCTCTACGACATTCGATTCCCGCGTCGATCACCGTCGTTGCCGCAATCCAGGTCATCGCAGTGGCCGCCCTACTCGCCACCGGTCGTCGCCGCACCTGGCACCCCACCGTCCATCCCACGCAACCCAACCAAGGAAAGTCACCTATGTTTCCTGCTCGTCCGTGGATTCGGCCGTTTGCCGCCGCTCTGCTCGCATTTGCCGCACCGCTCGCCGTCGGCACTCTCGCCGCCACCACTGCCGTGACAGAGGCGGGTCTGCGGTTCCACGACCGTATCGCCCTTCATCGCGCCGGCTGGGCCACTGCGCTCGCCGAATTTGTCACGGACTGCGCACAACCGGTCGTTGGAATCGTGGTGGCGATCGGTATCGCCGCATGGCTCACGTGGAGAAGCCGACGGGTCGACGCGGCATGGGCCCTGGCAGTGATGGCATCTACCCTCGTCGTGTCGACAATCGAGAAATACAGCATCCGCGAACCCCGTCCCCCGCAACGGTTCTGGCTGATGCCCCCCGACACCGTGTGGTCGTTCCCGTCTGGACATACAGCGGTGGCTGCGGCCATGATCGGGCTTGTGGCCCTGCTCACCGCTCGGGCGCACGTAATTGTCCGGCGGTTGGCCCGCACGACATCAGTGCTGTTCGCGCTCGCCGTCGCTGCCTCCCGGCTGTACCTCGGCGTACATTTCCCGCTCGACGTCGCCGCGAGCTTTCTTGCCGCCAGCACTGCGCTCCTCGCACTGTGGACCATGTGGTCGATCCCTCCGGTCCGACACTGGGTCAATATCCGGCTCGGACCGACCCCTCAGGCAGCCTCACCCGACTGATCGCGGGTCCACTCCGACTCCGAGCACTACGCGAGACACCTACATCTGCAAATAGCCCTTGCTGCTTCTCGTGGCCGTTCGGTAGCACAGGAAGCAAATCTTGTGCATAACAGACCACTGCCTGAATTTCTTTACCTACGGACTGACCCGGTGCCACGAATCATTCTGCACTGCAGGGATTTGTAGGTCTCGATCAGTCCGCATCGCCGGAGAATTGGGTGACCACTTCCGCACTGTACCCGGGGGCTCTCACCGTCATCGTTGTCGCTGTGACGTCGTGGGTCACCGTGAAGGCGTAGAAGGGGCAGCATGCCAGCTCCGATGCGGTGGCTTCGGATAGGCGACCGATGAACGCCGTCCCCGGCGGGAAGGTGAATACAAGTCCGCCGTCGACCGTCTGCGGCTGGTAGCGCAGGTGAGGATCGTTGCCCACAACTCGATACCCTCAGGTTGGTCAGCCGTTGAGAGCGTGCACGCCGACGGGGCCTTCATCTCGCTGAGAGGCGTCAGGTCTAGACGGATGAGCGCCCGGACGTCCGGGCGCGGTCTCGCTGGGAACATGGCCCGACGTTAGCCCCAGCACCTGCGTGGAAGGTCAAGGATTTGACCTTCCACCCGACTCGAAGGTTTATCCTCGTGCGCATGTCCGCTCTGCGCATTTCACAGCTGTCATCGGCGACCGGCGTCCCGGCGACCACGCTACGGTTCTACGAAAGCGAGGGCCTGCTCCCGGCGGACCGTTCGGCGAACGGTTACCGCGTTTACGACGACCGTGCTCGGCAACGCTTGGCGTTCATCACCGCCGCCAAGAGCCTGAACCTGTCGCTGCCGGAGATCAAACTTCTCCTTCGTGTCTGGGAGAAAGACTCCTGCGCAGCAGTCAAAGCCGAACTCGGCCCCGCCAGCGAGTCCCACATCGCTCGCGCGAACGAATCGATCGCTCAATTGACCGCTCTGCGTGAGAGTTTGACCGACGCGCTGGCCCGGCTCGGGGACACACCCGACGCGTCGACGCCATGCAATCCGGAGTGCACCTGGCTGATCTCTGCGAACACCGCGGTGGGCACCGCATGAACATATCGAGCACCACCTCGGTGGTGGCGTGGCTGGAGAAGTTCCAGATCCCGCTCTACCTGCTGGCCCTGCTCATCGGTGCCGTTGTCGGTTTGGGTGCGCCGTCGTCGGCGCATGCGTTCGAGATTGCTATCAATCCGGTACTGATCGTGTTGCTCTACGCTACGTTCCTCGCGGTTCCGTTCTCCGCCATCGGCGCATCGCTGCGCGACGGCACATTCTTGCTCAGCGTCGTAGTACTGAATTTCTTGCTCGTTCCGCTCGTCGTATTCGCTCTGACCCGGTTCGTTGCTGCTGATCAGGCGGTACTCGTCGGTGTGCTGTTGGTGTTGTTGGCTCCCTGCATCGACTACGTCATCGTCTTCAGTGGGTTGGCCGGTGCAGCGTCGGAACGGCTCCTCGCGAGTGCGCCGCTGTTGATGTTGTTGCAGATCGCGTTCCTGCCGCTCTACCTGTGGTTGTTCGTCGGGTCCGAGCTGGTGGAGATCATCGACATTGCACCGTTCGTCGAAGCGTTCGTGCTGTTGATCGTTGTTCCTCTGGTGTTGGCGGCCCTGACGCAAGCACTTGCGCGTCGTCGGCGTATCGGCACCCAGATCATGGATGTGATGGCCGCGGCGATGGTGCCGGTCATGATGGCCACTCTTGCCGTCGTCGTGGCGTCGCAGATCGACGCAGTCCGCTCCGAAGGCTCCCAGCTGTTTGCCGCGGTGCCGATCTTCGTCGCGTTCCTGGTCATCATGGCGGTTGCCGGATGGGCGACGGCCAGAGTGACCCGCCTGGACGTCCCGGACGCTCGGGCCTTGATCTTCTCCGGTGCCACCCGAAATTCGTTGGTCGTTCTGCCGCTGGCGCTCGCGCTGCCACCAGCACTGTCTCTTGCTGCCGTGGTCGTGGTGACGCAGACACTGGTGGAGCTGATCGGAATGGTCGCCTACGTCCGACTCATCCCCTGCCTTGTCCCAGCTCACGCTGCGAGAGCACCGGTGAGGTTCGAAACAACTCGTACGAACCAAGGCAATCCTGGGTGACGAGAACTGGATAAAAGCAGGTGGCGTCAGTGAGGGTGAACGAACCACGGGATCCAGTGCCGCGACCCCGTTCCACTTCCCGCGAGCATTGAGCATCGAATGGGGACTTTTCCGGCAAACGCGCCTGTGGGCTCCGCGCCCGCTACGACTGCAGTCTCTACGCTGGCACCGTGCCCCTGCCGACCCATGTGACCGACCTGATCAGCTACGAATTATTGCTGTCCGTCGCCGAGCTGGGAAGCATCGGACGCGCAGGGGAGGCGCATGGCATGTCGCAGCCAGCGGCGAGCGCACGCCTGAAAGCACTCGAAAGCCGCATCGGGGTAGCACTCCTGCATCGCGGGCAGCGAGGTGCCACCCTCACCGCAACCGGCGAACTGGTCGCCGGCTGGGCCGAGCGCGTCATCGCCGAAGCCGCCGAGCTCGCCACGAGCATCGCAATGCTGCGCACCGACCGCCACAGCCACATTCGTATCGCCGCAAGCCTCACCATCGCCGAATACCTCATACCGCGATGGCTCATCACACTGCGCTCCCACGACACTTCCATCACACCGACTCTCACCTCCGGAAACTCTGTCGACGTAGCCGCATCGGTGCTCGACGGCCGCGCCGACATCGGATTCGTCGAAAGCCCCGATCTGCCCAGCGGACTCCACTCGAAGGACGTTGCCCGCGACGAACTCGTCGTCGTCGTCGCCCCCGATCATCAATGGGTTCGACGAACGATCACGGCGAGCGAACTGGCCGCGACACCGCTGGTCACCCGCGAACCCGGGTCCGGCACACGTCTCGCGCTCGAACGTGCGCTCCGGACTGCGGGCCCACTCGCCGCGCCACTGCTCGAGGTGTCCTCCACCACTGCCATCAAAGCTGCCGTCATCGGCGGCCTCGCACCGGCCGTACTCAGCTCCCTCGCGGTATCCGCCGAGATCGCCGCCGGAACACTGGCCCGCGTTCACACAGAGGGGCTCGACCTGCGCCGGTTCCTGCGTGCCGTGTGGCCCGCGGGCCGTGAACTGCGAGGACCGTCGAGCGACCTGCTCGTCGTCGCCCTCAGATCCCCGCAGTCATAACCTGAGGTTGGGACCGGCCAGGTAATCGGTGTCTACCGGTGACGACTGTGTGCGAGGACGCTGGAAGTCATGACCTCGACAGCTCTGCACCGCTCCTCCATCACGTCTCGGCGCGGCGACGATACCGAGCGGCCGCGCAAGTGGCCGGTGCTCTCCGACCTCGACCACCCGAGCCAGATCTTCGAACACATCACCCCCAACTGGTTCGCCTCGGTCATGGGCACCGGTATCGTCGCCAACGCCGCCGCCACCCTGCCCGCCCACATCCCCGGACTGCACGTGTTCGCAACGATCGTGTGGATCGCAGCGTCGGTCGCCTTGATCACACTCTCCGGTGCCTTCGCAGTGCACTGGATCCGACACCGGCAGTATGCGCGTGAGCACGCCGCGCATCCGGTGATGGTTCAGTTCTACGGCGCACCCCCCATGGCGCTGCTGACCGTCGGTGCCGGGACGATGCTGCTGGGCACAGACGTCATCGGAGCGGCGCCCGCAACCGTGATTTTTGCCGTCCTGTGGACCGCTGGCACAGCCCTCGGGCTGATCACCAGCATTCTCGTGCCCTACCTGATGATCACCGCCCACGATCACCAGACCGCCGTCGCACTCCCGGCGTGGTTGATGCCCGTCGTACCGCCGATGGTGTCCGCCTCCACCGGTGCGCTGCTGCTCCCTCATATCGCGGATGGGCAGTGGCGCCTGGCCATGCTGTCCGGTTGCTACGCGATGTTCGGGCTGTCACTGATCATCGGAATGCTGACCATGACGCTCATCTACGGACGGCTCGTCCACGGCGGAATCCCGCCGGTCCAGGCAGCACCGACGGTGTGGATCACCCTCGGCATGATCGGTCAATCGATCACCGCCGCGAACCTGCTCGGCAACGATGCACCCTTGGTGTTCACCGGCGAGACCGCCTCCGTCGCAACCGGCCTGCACGTGTTCGGCATTCTGTACGGACTGACGATGGGCGGCTTCGGCGTCTTGATGTTCATCCTCGCAACCGCCCTCACCATCCATGCCGCCCAGAAGGGACTGACATTCTCACTGACCTGGTGGTCGTTCACCTTCCCCATCGGCACCTGCGTCACCGGTGCCACTGCCCTCGGCGGCGCTCTGGGGTCGGCCGCGGTCGAGGCCATTGCGATCGGACTGTATGCGGCCTTGCTCGCAGCCTGGGGCACAGTCGCCGCCCACACTCTCCGCGGCAGCGTGCAAGGAAAACTTTTCCAACCCAGCTGAACCGACCGCCGGGTAGTACCCACTCGGAACGCTGATACCGAACGAACAGCGTCGATCCAATCGACCACTGACCCCGGAAAGGACTCACGATCACGATGAACACACCGAGTGCAGACACACCGACTTCCGATACCCCGAGACGGGGCCGCCGCGGACGCGTCTGGGCACGAGTCACCGAAAATTATCTGGCCTGGCTGTTGCTGATGGCGGGAACAGCTGCTGCGGGGGCCTTTCTCACTGCCCTCGCCGGCGGGTTCGAGGGCTGGACCGTCGTCGCAGCGATCGTGACAGTGGTGCTGTTCGCGGGATGTTGGTTCTCATATCGAGACGGTGCACGCCGGGGTGCCGCCGAACCACACATTCTCCAGTACCACCCCGACAGCCCGGACGAGGTGATCGACATCGACACCGACACCGGCGAACGCCAGCCCCACCAGGACTGACCGGTCGGAGGCAGCAGCAGCACGATCCGCCCTACCTCAGCACAGTGCGGGGTTCAGGTGCCTTCTCCAGATGCGTTGCGACCGACAGTGCTGCGTTGATCAACCGCTGGCGAGCAGCCGCCGGTGCGTGTGCGTTACGAGCCGAGGGGTGCGGTGCCGCTATCACCGGGAGGAGGCGGGCGGGAGCAGCTGCAGTGATGACGCGCATGTAGCCATCGAGAGCCTTCGCACCAAGAACGAAAACCACCTCCAGTTTCGGCAGTAAGCCCATAAGCTCGCCGACATATGGGCCCGCCTCACCGAGAACGGATGCCGTCGGCGATACCGGATGACCGGCGTCATCGAGCACTGCCCACGGCACAATATTCCACTTGACGCACTGCACCCGGTCGATACCCGCGTCGGCGAACACCGATTTCAGCACGGGGTTCGTTCGATCTGGATTGTCGAACGAACACATGTTGGTCCCGCCCGGACGTATCGTTTTCGGCCCCGGAGACTCCAACAGCACCAGACAGCGAGCCGCGTCGCCGCCGTCGTCGGGATCGAACAGTGGAATGGACCGTGCAGTCTCGATCCTCCATCGCAACACGGACGCATTGAGTGAGCGGACCGGGGCATCGTGCGCTCGGGCGTGCTTTCCGGACCACACGTCATCATCTGTCATACGCCGCACTCACTGCTGACCCACGCCACACGTACTGCTGGCCATGGGGAAACGCACCGTGAGCCGTAGACGCCAGCTCTCGGTGGCTCGCCTCGACGACCACTGCTGAGCGTTTGACGACTCCGCTGCCTGAACACACCTGTCAGATAACCACGACAGGCCGTGTGGTGCCTATTGCACCCGTCTTCTCATCGACTTCATTCCAGATCGGGTCGGATACCCCCTAGGGTACTAGGATACCCCCCTTGGTATATGCCACAGTGGGTACCGAACCGACCGAAAGGACCACCTGTGTGCTCCCCCACCTCGTGCCCGGCATGCGGTAAGACCACCTGGGCCGGTTGCGGTCGCCATATCGACAGCGTCATGGCGAACGTTCCGCAATCGCAGCAGTGCACCTGCTCCACCGAGTCGCCAAATCCAGCAACACGCAGCAGCTTCTTCCGCTCTCTGTTTCGTCGCTGACACCTCACCTCGCAGCACTTCGAGAGTATTTGAGGCTTTTGCGGCCTCCCCGTATACCCCCACCCGTATTTAGGAGAATGCTATGTCCGTGCCCGCTACCGCGACGGCTCCCGGCCGTCACGACCGCCCTCCTTGCCCCGACACAGAGACCTCTCCGACTACCGAGGTGTGATTCGTGCCCGCCCCACTCTGGGCTTGGCTCTGCTCGTGGCGCTTCTCGGACTGGTAGGCACCCCGCCGCTGGACGTGTTCGTCGGCAAGCTCACCACAGCCACCGCAGCCTGGGACGGCGGGCACGCGCGGCTGGCTCTGGCGGTGATGCTCAATAGCGTGCTCAGCCTCTTCTACTATCTGCGCTGGCTGGCCCCATCGTTCTCCCAACCGGATCGAGGGGCCACAGCACTCCCCAAGCCAAACGGTTCAGCCGCCTGGCCGACCGCCGTCGCCGCACTTGCGGCAACTGCGAGCCTGGTTATCGGCATTTCGGCCGGTGTCCTGTGGACCGTCGTTGACGGCATCGCCGTCATTTGAACGCGGCATACCCATACTGCGTCGACCCTGCGCCGTACCACCGTGCCGTCATCGGGTCGTACTCCGAATACCGGTCACGCTCGCAAGTCCCCCGATTCATCCGAACCTAAAACGAACCTCAAGAACTCGATGTCCGAGTTCCTCCTAGCGGAGTCACAGAAATTCGCCGGAATACAGCCGATATCGATCGGAAAGAACCACACAGGACGCCCGGTGACCCGGTGGCCGTAAAGCCGCTGCGGGAAGCTGCTTGTCACTTTGACGACCGCGGCTAACGCTCCGGCACTTCTAACTCGATGAACTCGAGAAGATCCTCCAGTAATTTGTCCGCACGGATTTCGAAGTTGGTATTGCCGCGGAAGTGGCTGCCGGTGAATGAAGAAGTCTGACAGCTCGTTTGCGTTCTACCGCGCCAATATGAGAACTATCCTGAATGCGCACCGACCCTAGCCATAGCTGCGTACCCGCTCGACGGTCGAAATCGAGAAGCAACTATGCATCCCCCTGTCATGAGCCGCAGTCGTCCCATCTCGCCTACACGACGAATTACCGGATGACCCAATTCCACTGATGGCGTTGCCGATCAGCGGTGTGTTCTCCGTGACATACCGATCGCCGGATCCCTTACCAGTCGACCGTGACCGCGCAAGACCGCGCGCGGGAGAGCGCGGTCGAGATCACGAGCGACATCGGATCTCGAACCCACCGCGATCAGATCGATATCCTCGCTGAGACGACCATCGACCAGATGGGTTCGCGCCAAGGCTGTTCCGCCGATGAACACAATCCGATCCGCGAAGTGCGCACTCAGATAACCGAGAAGGTGCGAGATCAGATGATCGCGCTCGACCTGTGCACGCGCGACACCGAATTGCGTTGCCACCGAGTTCAGCTCGTCGGGATTCACTATTTCTCCCCCAACCGATCCTGCAGGCGCAACAGAGTCGTTCTCATCTTCTGAGCCCCAGCGAGCTCGGCCAGCACTTCCGGGTCACACCGTCGATGCAACTGCTCCACCGCCGGCCATACCTCACCCTCGGCATCGCCGAGCCCCGGACGCTTCACCAGATCCAACACCGTCTGCTCCGCAGTAGTCACCAACACCGGACCCAACTCGGTATCGATGCGCTCCGCATCCAGACGTGCCGTGTCGCGCACGACGAACCGAACCACTGCCGGACGATCCGCCAACCGAATCGGATCGTGCCGCGTCGGCACAGCCACCACAGCCGTCGCCAACGTCCGCGGAATCGCCCCATGCAACCGCGCCGCGCTGACACCCATCACGACGGCATCGTCGGCTCTTTAGGCCGCAACCGCGATACCGGCCGCCGCTGCCTCCAGACCCGGCATCCACTCGGTCCCGACTCGGTCGTCGGGCACCGCCACGTAGAAACCCGTCGCCACCCGATGCAGCAGACCCAAGTCCATCAGGCGCGCGAGCTCGGCCCGCGGGTGCGCGTACACATCCGCGGCTGTCGCGGCACGCTCCATCCGCATCGGAAGGCGAGCAAACTCGGGAGGTAGACCGGCCTGACAGCGTCGAACATCGCTCGCAGACAAATACACCTCTACCGAGTATCGGATCCGTAGGTTCCGAGCCGACAAAACTGACACTCACCACGAGATCCTCTGAACAGCCCAAACACAGCCTCGAAGCCGTGCGCATCCACCTGCAGCCACATGGACGCTCACCGATGAGTTAGCAACGAGTTGTGACATTCTGTGACACCGAACGCCCGATCCTGCCGATTGTCTAGCAAATCCCCAGGTCGCAACTACCACATAACCCCAGGTGGACGAACCCGACTCTCTCCCGAAACGAGCGGTCCTCACCAGGGAAAATAGAAAAGACTCTGACCATTTTCACTGGTCAGAGTCTTGAGCCGGAGCCTCCTAACGGGATTGAACCGTTGACCGCTCGCTTACAAGGCGAGTGCTCTACCGCTGAGCTAAGGAGGCGTTGTGCGGGGACAGCATATCCGTTCATCGAACGCACAGTCCAAACAGGTACCTTGTCGGTGGATCACCCCAGCTACAGAAAACGGACATGAGCTTTCTGCAAGACTTGACGACCTCGCTGAGTCGTCTGACCGGCGAGCGTCGCGCCACTATCGATACGCCCACTGCAGCGCCGTCACCGCTGCAGCCGATCGACCTCACCGACGACGCGGTGGTGGCGGAGGTTCTGGATCTGGCTGTTCGGGTGGGTGAGGTTCTGTTGGCGTCGGGCACCGCTGCGATGGATACGACGACCCAGGTCCAGAATGTCGCGGCCACCTATGGTCTTGCGCGCTGTGATGTCGATGTCACGTACAACTCCATCACCATCAGCGCCCATCGTGGTCCGACGCGTCCACCGTCGACGACGATGCGCATCGTTCATTACCGTTCGATGGACTTCACGCGGCTCGCGGCTGTCGACCGGTTGATCCGCAGCATTCGGCTGAAGCTCATTCCGCCGTCGCAGGCACTGGACACGTTGGACGCGATCACCACTGCCCCGCACCCGTACAACCGGTGGACGGCGACGTTCGCGTGGGCGGGCATGGCCGCGTCCATCGGTGTGTTGCTCGGCGGCGGTGTACTGGTGGCCGTCGTGAGCTTTCTGACGACGATGGTGATCGACCGAATCGGCCGTGTCCTCAACCGGGTCGGTCTTCCGTTCTTCTTCCAGCAGGTCGTCGGCGGCTTCGTCGCGGCGACACCGGCGATCACGCTGTTCAACTTCCAGGATCAGCTGGGCGTCACGGTGTCGCCGTCGCTCGTCATCGCGGCCGGTGTGACGGTGTTGCTGTCGGGCCTGTCGTTGGTGGGCTCGGTTCAGGACGCCATCACGGGGGCGCCCATCACAGCGTCGGCCAGGTTCTTCGAGGTCCTGATGATGACGGGCGGCATCATCGCCGGCGTCGCCACGTCGTTGAAGCTGGCGGCGATCATCGGCAGCGATCTGCCGCTCATCAGCAACACCGCCCCGCCGGACATCCTCGAGGTCCCGACGAAGGTGTTGGCCGGTGCTGCGGCAGCGCTGTTCTACGCCCTGGCGTGCTACGCGGAGAAGCGTGCACTGACGGCTGCGTTCCTCGGCGGTTTCGCCGGGGCGTTGGTGTCGCTGCTGGTGCAGACCGTCGACACGGGTCCGATCATCGCCTCGGCGTTCGCTGCCACGGTCGTCGGCTTCGCCGGTGGTCTGATGGCACGTCGCGCGCTGATTCCACCACTGATCGTCGCGGTCGCGGGCATCACGCCGCTGCTGCCCGGTCTGGCGCTGTACCGAGGCCTGTACGCGATACTCAACGACCAGCTGCTGCTCGGCATCAGTTCGCTGTTCGCCGCGTTCGGCATCGGCTGCGGAATCGCCGCAGGGGTCACACTCGGTGAGTGGGGCGCTCGTACTCTCCGCCGTCCGCGCATCCTCGCGCGCACCGAAGAGCTGCTTCGCCCGACTCTTCGCCGCAAAGAAGAACCGCGCCGTCCGACTGTTCGTCGGCGACGCGGTCCTGTCGAGCTGAAGAAAAAGAAGAAGGCCTAGGCCTCGGGAGTGCCCTCGGCGGACTGACGTGCTGCAGCGTCGGCCTCCATGGCCTCACGCAGGCTGCGGGGGCGCATGTCCGTCCAGTTCTTCTCCACGTACTCCAAGCACGCTGCGCGGCTGTCCTCGCCGAAGACGACGCGCCATCCCTGCGGGACATCGGAGAAGGTCGGCCACAGCGAGTGCTGGTCTTCGTCGTTCACCAGCACGAAGAAGCGTCCGTCTTCGTCATCGAATGGATTGGTACTCATCTCGCCTCACTCGTCGCATACGTAAATAGGCAGTCTTCATGTGTGAAGTGCCCCCTGACCCTAGCAACGCACACTAGCGCAGCGGGCAGTCAGCTCTTCAAGAACTCGAGAATGACGTCGTTGACGGCGTCGGGACGCTCCAGGTAGCCGTAGTGACCGACGTCGGGGATCTCGATGTACTGCGCGTCGGGAATGGCTTTCGCGAGCTCGGCTCCGAGGAACGCGGGAATCATCCGGTCGTGCTCGAACCCGACCGACAGGCAAGGCAGATCGATCTTGCCGTACGCCGAGGTGCGGTCGAAGGAATCGTCCATGCCGATCTGGGCGCGTACCCCGGGAGTGACGGGTGCGACGGAGAATTCCAGCAGATCCAGCCAGTCCCGAGCCGTCCTCGAATCCGCCAGCGTGGTCGGAGAGAGGTTCAGCGCAGCAGTGATGGCTGCCGCGTACTTGGGTGGCAGCTGCGTCTTGGCGTCGGCCAACGCGACCTCACCCTCGCCCAGAGTGCGCTGGAACTCGTCGAGGCGAGCATGACCGGCGAGGAACACAGCCTTGCGGAGGAGCTCCGGGCGTCGGAGAGCAAGCTCCTGGGCGACCCGAGCACCCATGGACGTACCGACGACGAACGCCTTCTCGTCGCCCTCGCGCACCAGCTCGATCAGCGCGGCGGTGTCCGCGACCAGGTCGTCGATGGTGATGCCCTGCACGGACTCGAACGAGGGCGCGATGCCGCGGTTGTCGAAGAAGCACACACGGTATCCCGCCTTGACCAGCGCTGGAACCTGATGCAGATCCCACACACGACCGGGACTGCCGGTGCCCATGATCAGCACGACCAGCGGCCCGGAACCCTTGACCTGGTAGTTCAGCGTTATCCCGTTCACCGTCGCGGTGGGCATGAAACTCCTCGTCTGTTGCCTTGTGCTCGCGCAGAGTTTACGGCCGACCGTGGACATGCGTCGAACGACGGGTTTCCAGCATCGGCGTTCGGGTAGTTCTCTCCCGCCCTATCGACACGACTGCACAGGAGGCACCATGACCGACGACAGTGCATCGCACGAGGCACGAAAAGGCCTGCTCGACGCCGTCAAAGGCAAGGCCAAGGAGGTCGTAGGCGCCGTGACGGGCAATGACTCGCTGACCACCGAGGGGCAGCTCCAGGCCGCACAGGCCCGTGAGAAGAAGGAAGCCAAGGCCACCGAACTGGCGGCGGAATCACAGGCAGCCGAGGCCGGCGAGGGTCTGGCCGAGGTCAAGAACAGTGCGGACGCCCAGCGAGATTCCGTCGAGGCCAGTGCTCAGGCGTCCGAGGACGAGGCTCGTCGCGCTCAGCAGGCTCAGAGAATCGCTGCCGAGAAGGACAAGGACCGCGCCGTGGCCGCCGAAAGCGCCGACGCGGAGGTCGACGCTCGGGCCGAGCAGATCGAAGCCGCAGCCGACGCCCGGTCGGAGGTTGCGGACGCCGACCAGGACGAGTTGGAAGCCGTTGCCCGGTACCGGCAGGAGGCCGCCGCCGCGGACGCAGCCCGGGACGCCGCCGATCGCATTCGTCGCAATGCGTAGACCAGCCGACATCAAGCATCAGGAGAACCGACAATGAGTGTGCTCGACATACCGCGTTCGATACTGCGTTTCCAGTACCGGATCGTTCGCATCCCGCTCGACCTGTTCGAGAGCAACGTCGTGCAGACGTGGAGTACCGAAGCCCCTGCGCGGCTCGCGTACGAGCGGGCCGTCGGAACCCTCGATCACAAGGTCGGCAAGATCCTCGGCGACGCCGACGTCCGGTCGCGCGGTCAGGACAAGGTCGATCACGCGGACCACATCGGTCTCGCGAAGAAGCTCGACGCGCAAGCCGACGCCGCGGAGACCGAGGCCAAGACCAAGCTCGAGACAGCTCGTCGCACTGCCGAGCAGGAACGTGACGCCGCAGCGAAATCTGCACGCGAGGCGGCCGAGAACGCACGGGCAGAAGCCGAGCAGCGCAAGGCCGAGGCCGAAGAAGAGGCCGACCGAAAGGCTGCGGCCCGCAAGAAGCAGGCCGACGACGCAGCGGCGGCGCGGGTGAAGGCCGCCGAGGACGCGGAGCGCAAGCAGAAGGAACAGATCGACAAGGTCGAGAAGGCCGCGTCAGCGCCTGCGGAGTCCGAGCTCGCCGACGCGGCGGAGCGTCAGGAAGAGGCCGAGGACAAGAAGGAAGAGGCAGCGCGGATCGAGAAGCTGTTCCTCGCGGAGAAGGAATCGGACTGAGTCCTCTCGGCGCCGGACCCCGAGCGCGTGGCAGTCATCTGCCGCGCGCTCGGGGTTTCTTGTTGCTCGGCGCTAGATGGCGTCGTCGAGCCGGACCAGGTCGCGTCCACGAGTTTCCGGCGCCAGGTACGCGGACACCAACGTGATTGCCGAGTAGACCACCAGCATGGCGGCGATCGGCCACCAGCTTCCGGTCACTGCCGTCAGCGTTGCTGCCATCAGCGGTCCGATGGCCGTGGCCAGGATGCCGCCGATCTCCTTGGCGAGTGCAAGCTGGGTGAATCGTGTTCTGGCACCGAACAGTTCGGCCATCGTGACGCTCTCGAGCGAGAACAGGCCGAGCACACCGATGTTGAGTGCGAGAACGACCGAGATGATCAGGGTTGCGTTGTTGCCGCTGGTCACCAGGTAGATCAACGGGAACGCCAACACCATGGTCGCGGCGCTGAGAATCATGTACATCGGGCGGCGACCGAACTTGTCACCCAGGATGCCGATGACCGGAATGGTGATGAATCCGAGCAGCGAACCGTAGACGATCGCCGTGGTGGCGATGGACTTCTCCAGCAGCAGAGTCGACGCGATGTAGCCCACCAGGAACGTCTGGATCAGACCCGAGTTGCCGGCCTGCCCGAAGCGAAGCCCGAGTGCGACGAAGAACGCACGGCCCTTGCGCTGACGCAGTCCGGACTCGAGAACGCTTTCCTTGGTTTCGGCGTCGACCTGCTCGATCTCCGCACGCGAGAGGGCGACACCGTCGACCACGTCGGCGCGATCCTCGAACACCGGGCTTTCCTTGAGGTTGGAGCGCAACCACACCGCGAAGAGCATCAGGAAGAAGCTCGCGAGGAACGGGATACGCCAGCCCCAGCTGACCAGTTGGTCGTCGGTCAGTACGACGAGCAGGATCGCCCAGATTCCCGACGCCGCAAGCGTTCCCGAGTTGGTACCCAGCGAGACCAACGAACCGATGAGACCGCGACGCTTGTCCGGCGCATACTCCACGAGCATGACCGTGGCGCCCGCGATCTCCGCTCCGGCGCCGAATCCCTGGATCAGGCGTAGTGCGACGAGCAGGATCGGCGCGAGGATGCCGATGGTCTGATACGTCGGCAGCGCACCGATCAGCGTCGTGGACGCTCCCATCATCGCGATCGTGATGAAGAGGACCTTCTTGCGACCGATCCGGTCGCCCATCCGGCCGAAGTAGATGGCACCGACGAGGCGGGCGACGTAGCCGACGCCGTAGGTGGCCATGGCTGCGATCAGGCCGATCGCCGGGCTGACGTCGGGGAAGAAGACCCGGTTGAAGACGATGGCGGCGGCCAGCGAGTACAGCTGGAAGTCCATGAACTCCATTGCTGTTCCCAGCCAACCGGACACCGCGGCCTTGGTCAGGTCGCGGGTCGACCGCTTCGGCTTCTCGTCGGCCACGGCTGGGCTCGGCGCTTCGTTCGTGTCGTGAGACATCTTGTGCTCCGTTTGTTCAAGGCTGTCCGGTCGTCCATCGCGGTGTCAACGGAATCCGTTGCACCTACGCCCCTACTGAGACCTACGACCTGCAAGAGATGGTGAGTGGCCCGTGCCACACTGATATACAAGCACTGTTATACCAATGAGTCAACAGTGCTGTCAGACTGAGCTGCGCAGACCTGCCGCCGCACGCGCCAATTCGCTCACTGCAGTCCACTCCTTGGCCTGCACGAGGTTTCGAGGCGTCAACCAACTTCCGCCGACACACGCGACGTTCGGCAACCGGAGGTACTCGGTGGCGTTGCTCGACGAGATTCCGCCCGTCGGGCAGAACGTCAGATGCGGAATCGGTCCGGAGAGGGCACCGAGAGCGGCTGCACCCCCGGAGGTCGACGCCGGGAAGAACTTCAGTTCGGTGTGACCCGCGTTCGAGACGTTCATCGCCTCGGTTGCCGTGGACACCCCCGGCAGCCACGGAATCGACCACCCGTGCGCAGCGTCGAGCAGGTCCGTCGGAGCGCCTGGTGACACCAGGAACCGCGCCCCGGCGTCGATCGATTTCTCCGCGTCCCGGCGAGTGAGCACCGTCCCGGCGCCGATGACGATCTCGGGCACCTCGGTCGCGATCGCTTCGATCGCAGCGAGCGCCGCCTCGGAGCGCAACGTCAACTCGATCACGTCGACGCCACCCTCGTGCAGGGCACGCGCCAACGGAACTGCGTCGGACGCATCGTCGACGACGACGACGGGAATGACCGGGCTGATGCCCATGACCTCACGTGTGTTCATGACAGTTCTCTTTCGATGTTCGCTACGAATTCGGTGGTGACTGCGGCAGAGCCGACGAGCAGATCGGCGGCTGCTGCAACCCGGCGACCGAACGGAGAATCCGGGCCGAGGTCGGCACCGAAGATCTGCTCGACGCTCAGCAGCGCCGCTACCGCGTCTTCCTGTGAGGCGGCCCGGGACAGGACGTCCGCCATCGGGTCGTCGAGCGCGCGTCCGGCGCGTAACTCGTCGATCACGTACGCGACCCAGGACGCCACCGCCACAGCGAGCCAGGTCGTCGACGATCCACGTTCCTGGGCGTCGCGCACGGTGCCCAGTAGCCTCGGACCGAGTTTCTGGGAGCCGTCCATCGCGACCTGACGGGTGGTGTGCGGCAACGTCGGGTTGGCGAAGCGCGTGAGCACCTCGTTCGCGTACGCGTCCGAGTTCATGTCCGGATGCAACGTCGGAGCGACGTCGGACACGATCATTCTGTGCGCCAACGACTTCAGGACCGGGTCCGCCACGGCGTCGGCGATGGTCGAGTGGCCCGACCGCACCCCGAGGTACGCGAGGAGCGAGTGCGACGCGTTGAGCACGCGGAGCTTCATCGTCTCCCACGGCTCGACGTCGGTCACGAACTGCACTCCGACGAGATCCCACGCCGGCCGCTCGG
Organism: Rhodococcus sp. RS1C4; assembly: GCF_002258225.1. NCBI lineage: Bacteria > Bacillati > Actinomycetota > Actinomycetes > Mycobacteriales > Nocardiaceae > Rhodococcus > Rhodococcus sp. RS1C4. The sequence goes on from NZ_NOXZ01000012.1 coordinate 80,270, forward strand.
CGGCGAAGCTGTCCTCGATCACCCACTGCCGGAACGGCTCGCACACGACGACGGCATCGTCGCGTAAACCCGTCTCGTCCTCGAGCCGACGCCTGTCTTCGTCCGTCGTGGCCGGAACGATGCGGTCCACCATCGAGTTCGGGAATGACGCGGCGGAGTCGATCCAGCCCTGCAGTGCGGTCGAATCATCCCTCTGCGCAACGTAATCCCGGACGATCCCCGCGAGGAGAACCCCGTTGTGCGGTAGGTTGTCGCAGCTCAGGACCGTCACGGGAGCATCGAGCTTCGCTCGCAACGCAAGCCCGGCGACCAGCTGGCCCACCACCGTTCCGGGAGATCGACCGGTCAGGTCGGCCACGATCTCCGGGTCGTCCAATCGGAGCCGTCCGGTCGCCGGGTCGAGCCGGTATCCCTTCTCCGTCACCGTCAGGGACACGATCCGCACGCGCGGGTCGGCAATGGCGTCGACGACGGCATCCGCGTCGTCGACGGCGCTGATCACCTCGGTGATCGACCCGACGACGGACGCGCGGTCGATACCCGGCCCCTTCTCGACCAGCGTGAACAGCCCGTCCTGAGGGCGCAGCTGCTCGGCGACGGCAGCGCTTCGCTGCGTCACCCCGGTGATGCCCCACGACGAATCGCCGGTGAGCAGAGCTGCCTCATGGGTGAACGCCGCCTGGTGGGCACGGTGAAACGCTCCGAGCCCGAGGTGGACGATTCCACGGGACACGGGCCTCGGTACCTCGGGAGCCGTCGCCGACGAGAGCCTGCTCATACGGCGAGCCGATCGCGGTGCGCACGGACCTCGTCGAGGGACGCGATCAGGCCGGTGCCGCCTCGGCCTCCGACACTGAGCGACGCCGCACTCGCAGCGAGCGCCGTGGCGTCGAGCAGGCTGTCCCCCAACGCTATCCGCGCCGTGAGGGTGCCGGCGAACACGTCGCCCGCCCCGGTCTGATCGACGACGGCCGGTGCCGGAATGGACGGCTGAAAGCGGACGTCGCCGCCGGTCACCACGGTGATGCCCTCGGACCCCTGCGTCACGGCGACAGCTTTCGCGCCCCACTCCATCAACCTCGTGGCTGCGGCCTGCGGGTCGGTGATGCCCAGAAGGTCGTCGATCTCACCGGGCGCAGACGGCACGACGACGGAGCAGTGCGGCGCGATCTCGCGGAGGAAGTTCACGGACTCGGCGGCCGTGGTGAGCCGGGGCCGGAAGTTGGGGTCGTAGACGAACGTCGACGCATTCTTCGCGGCGAACGCCAGTGCGCGACGTGCGGAATCGGACAGTGCCGCCGTGATTCCGCTGCCCAGCACCGCCCCTGCCGCGGCGAGGACGTCGGCCGGGACGTCGGAGACGTCCAGTCCCGACCCCACGGAACCGGTGCGTGCATAGGAGAACTGACGCTGCCCCAACGGATCGATGTGCAGGAAGTACGCGCCCTGTTGGCCGTCGACACGCCTGACATAGGTGTCGTCGATGCCGAGGGACCGGATCCGTGCACACACCGCGTCGCCCAGTTCGTCGTTGGATACTCGGGCGACCAGGGCGACGGACGCGCCTGCGGCCGCCGCTGCTGCGCCTGCGTTCACCACGTCGCCGGAGACACCGAGAACACTGGACGTACCGTGCGCGAACGGCTGCGTCGTCGATATCTCGACGAGTGGCTCGCCGAGGAGGACGACGTCGAAAGCTGTGTTGCTGTTCATTGTTCGTCTCACCAATCGTGCATGCTGCCGTCGAGGCGGCGGTTGACGGGAAGATAGCGGGGGTTGTACGGGTACTTCGCGGCGGCGGCCTCGTCGACGTCGACGCCGATGCCCGGCTTGTTGCCCGGATGCATGAAGCCGTTCTCGAACGTGTAGTCGGTCTGGAAGACGTCGGACGTCGGGTCGACGTGGCCCATGTACTCCTGGACGCCGAAGTTCGGGATGGACAGGTCCACGTGCAGGGCCGCGGCGAGCGACACCGGTGAAAGATCGCCTGCGCCATGCGAACCGGACTTGACTCCGTACAGATCGGCGAGCGAGAAGATGCGACGCAGGTGCGTGATTCCGCCTGCGTGCGACACCGAGGTGCGGATGTAGTCGATCCACCGGTTGGTGATGAGGTCCTGGCAGTCCCAGATGGAATTGAAGATCTCGCCGACGGCGATCGGAGTGGTGGTGTGCTGGCGGATCGTGGCGAAGGCGCTCTGATCCTCGGCAGGCGTCGGATCCTCGATCCAGAACATCCGCATGTCCTCGAGGTCGCGGCCGAGACGACCCGCTTCGATGGGCGTCAGGCGGTGATGGACGTCGTGCAGCAGGTGGAACCCGAAACCGTGACGCTCACGGACGGCACCGAGCATCTCCGGGGCGAACTTCAGGTACGGCGCGGTGTCCCACGAATCCTCCTGCGGCGCAGCGTCGGACGCCGGCTCGTAGAAGCCGTTCTTCGGGATGCCGTAGGTCTTGTCCAGACCGGGGATGGCCGACTGCGCACGGACGGCCTTGTATCCCTCGTCGAGATGCCGTGCGACGTCGTCGAGCATCTCGTCGACGCTGGTGCCGCTGGCGTGCCCGTAGACCATGACGCCGTCGCGCGCGGCGCCGCCGAGGAGCTGATAGACCGGCATGTCGGCGGCTTTGCCCTTGATGTCCCACAGCGCGACGTCGACCGCTGCGATGGCCGTCATCGTCACCGGGCCGCGTCGCCAGTACGCGCCCTTGTACAGGTACTGCCAGGTGTCCTCGATGCGCTGGGCATCGCGACCGATCAGCAAGGGGCACAGATGATCACGCAGGTACGACGCCACGGCGAGTTCCCGGCCGTTGAGGGTGGCGTCACCCCATCCGACGATACCCTCGTCGGTGGTGATCTTCAGCGTGACGTAGTTGCGCCCGGGCGCAGTGACGATGACGGTTGCGTCGATGATCTTCATCGGTTTTCCTCGGAGTTCTGTGAAGCGGTGTCGATGACGATCTTGAGTTGAGTGGGGTCGGACAGGGCAGCGTCGAGCGCTGCGGCCGACTCTTCGAGCGGGAATCTGGACGTGACCAGAACGTTCAGGTTCACGCGGCCCTGAGCGGCAAGGGAAATCGCTTGGGCGAACGCGTCGGGTCCGTAGCGGAAGCAACCCCGGATGTCGAGCTCCCACCGTTGCACCAGGCCGATCGGGAATTCGGCGTCGCCGCGTCCTGGAACGCCGACCAGGGCGAGAACGCCGGCTGGGCCGAGGGATCTGGCGGCGTCGGCGATCGCGGCGGGGTGGCCGGAACAGTCGAAGGCGACGTCGGCGAAACCTGTGTCCAACGACGTTTCTCCGGAGAGCAGCGCGACGTCGGCGCCGAGCCGGAGCGCGACGTCCAAGCGCGCCTGCGAGACGTCGGTGATCGTGACGTGCTGGGCGCCGAGCGCGATCACGGTCTGCAGCACCAGGAGCCCGATAGGCCCTGCGCCGGTGATCACGACGGTCTTGCCCAGCACCGATCCGGCCCGGGCTGCCGCCCACGCGGCCACGGCCAACGGTTCGATCAGTGCCGCGACGTCGTCGGTGACGGTGTCCGGGAGTGTGTGCGCGAAGGCGTCCGGCATCACGACCGACCCGCGGAGCAATCCGTTGTTCGGCGGGGAGCCGAAGCAGACGACGCTGGGATCGACGTTGTAACGGCCACGCAGTGCGTGCTGGGCGTGCGGTCCCGGCACGGCAGGCTCGATCGCGACGCGCTGACCGAGGCGATGGGACGGGACCCCGTCTCCGACCTCGACGATGCGGCCGAAGCCTTCGTGCCCGAGCACCGTGGGTCGGGTGAGGACGTTGGTGCCGTTCTTGCCATCGGCGTAGTAGTGGAGGTCGGATCCGCACAGACTGACACCGGCGATCTCGACGCGCACCTGACCTGGGCCGACCTCGGCGCGGTCGACGTATTCGATTCTCAGATCGCGGCGTGCGTGCAGGATCGCAGCACGATCTCGGCCCTGGGTGTTCATCGGTGCCTCGCAGTTCCTCAGTCTTGAATACCAGCACTGCCATACTAGTGCGTAAGTGACGTGCGTCAACTTTCCTGTCCGTGCCGCGCATAGCTCACGTATCCGACCGGCCATTACTGTTGACGCGGTGAGCACCCGAAAAGTCACCGCGCGCGAAGCCGCCTACAAGGAGCTGCGGCACCGAATCGTGTCGTTGAAGCTGCCTCCGGGCAGCCCCCTGTCGGAGAACGAGCTGGCCGAACACCTGTCGGTGAGCCGTACTCCCGTGCGCGAATCACTGATTCTCCTCGCCGAGGAAGGCCTGGTGCAGGTCTTTCCTCAACTCGGCACGTTCGTGTCGCGGGTGGACACCGAGAAGGTCGCCGACGCGCAGTTCGTCCGAGAGGCCATCGAGATCGCGTCGTTGAAGGACGCGGTCGCCGGACGATCCGACGCGGACATCGCCGCCCTGCGTGACAACCTGGCTCAGCAGAGCGAACCAGGCCTGAGCATGGACGACTTCTTCGAACTCGACGAGAAATTCCACCAGGCGCTTCTGGCCGCCGGTGGGCACTCGGCAGCATGGAGGTCCGTCGAGTCCGCGAAAGCGCACCTCGACCGTGCCCGGCGCCTCGGCCTACGGGACACCCGCCCCATTCCTGAGCTCATCGCCCAGCACACCGCCATCGCCGACGCTGTCGAGCAGGCAGATTTCGCTGCCGCGGAGCGAGCGATGCGTGATCACCTGCGCGCAGTGTTCGACGACGTCGAGCGCATCAAGGAAGCAAGTCCACACCTGTTCTCGGACAGTAACGAACGGCCCACCCGACGAGTCATCGCGAGCTGGTGACGCCGGCCCACGTCGCGCGGTAGGCCCTGGGCGAGACTCCGATGTCGGCCATCAGCTGCTGCCGCAGGGACGTGGCGGTACCGAAACCGGCCTCGGCCGCGACACGGTCGATGGTGTGATCGGTGTTCTCGAGCAGTTCCTTGGCGCGCTGCACACGTTGCTGTGCAATCCATTTGGCCGGAGATACACCCACTTCCGCGGTGAATCGACGCGTGAACGTACGGACGCTCATGGACACCGACGACGCCAACGCCTCGTTGGACAACGGCTCGTGCAGCCTCTCCAGCGCCCACTCCTGCGCCGCAGCAATCGAACTGGCCGTGGAGCGGCGAACGGGCGGCGCGACGTACTGAGCCTGACCGCCGCTCCTATGCGGCGGAACCACCGTTCCCCGCGCAACCCGGTTCGCGACAGCCGAGCCGAAATCGCACCGAATCATGTACAGGCACAGATCGATACCCGACGCCTCCCCCGCCGCCGTCAGTACGTCGCCGTCGTGGGTGTACAGGACATTCGGTTCGAGCCGGACCTGGGGATACAACGCCCGGAACTGCTCCGCCGACGCCCAGTGCGTCGTTGCGCGTCGGCCGTCGAGCAGACCCGCAGCGGCCAGAACGAACGCACCCGTACAGATGGACGCGATCCGAGTCCCGGGCCGAATCCGCTGGAACAGTGCGGTGTCCGAGACGGGATCGTCGCCGTAGTCCAGATCCGACGCAGGAACGATCACCGTGTCGGCATCGGCAACGGCCTCCAACCCGCGCTCCACCACGATGCTCACGTCCGAATCCGTGCGCACCGGACCGGGCGTCGCGGTACACGTCACCACCGAGTACAGCGGCTCACCGTCGTCGGACCTCGCCTGGCCGAACAATCGATGGACCGAGCCGAATTCCATCCCCAACAGTCCGTCACGGACGACGACGACCACCCGATGCGGTTCTCGGGTGGTGTCACGATCTCGACGTGTACGCATGGCCGAATTCTTTCACATGTTGTCCGGTAGGCCACTGGTTCGGCCGATCCGCTGGTGACAGGCTCAGGACATGAACATTCTTTGGGTTTCCGCGCATCCCGACCCTCGCTCGCTCAACGGATCGTTGCGTGACTCGGCGCTGAAATGGCTCGCCGGGGCGGGTCACACCGCCATGGAGTCCGACCTGTACCGCATGGGATGGAATCCGGTGGTGACCGCGGAGGACTACGCACACGATCCGGCACACCGACTGCACGTGGCCACTGCGTCGTCGACCGCTCTCGCAGACGGGACGATAGCCGCCGACATCGCCGCCGAACAGGACAAGGTACGCCGAGCCGATGCCGTCGTACTGCAGTTTCCGCTGTGGTGGTTCTCGATGCCCGCCATCATGAAAGGCTGGGTGGACCGCGTGTTCGTCGAGGGCTTCGGATACGGAATTCGCAAGGTGGAAGGTGGAACTCGCCGCTACGGCGACGGTCTGTTGGCGGGCACCCGAGCACTGATCGTCACCAGTATGGGCGGCAGTGAACACACGGTGTCGCCGCGCGGTATCAACGGCTCACTGGACGAACTGCTGTTCCCCATTCAGCACGGATTCTTCTGGTACACAGGCATGTCCGTGCTACCACCGGTGCTGATTCCCAGCGCCGACCGAATGACCGACGACGGTTACGCCGCGGCCGAGACGCACCTGCAGGCCCGGCTGGCCACACTGTTCTCCGACCGGCCGATCCCGTACCGCACCCAGAACGGCGGTGAGTACGACGCGAACTTCGTCCTGGACGACGCCCATGCCCCCGGCGAATCGGGCTTGCAAGTACACACCCGCTGAGCTGCACCGATTCCCGAAAGGACCTCCTACCGGCCGCTCACCGGCGTGGTGCCCTCCCACGCCGCCCAGAGCTCTGCGTAACGGCCGCCGGCGGCGACGAGTTCGTCGTGGCCGCCCTCCTCGAGGATCCGCCCGTGTTCCAGCACGACCACACGATCGGCGGCGGCGGCCTGCGTCAGGCGGTGCGCGACGACGAGCGTGCTGCGGCCACGGGTCGCTGCCTGCGCAGCGGCCTCGAGATCGCGCGCACCGGAGCTGCCTGCCTCGGCGGTTGCCTCGTCCAGGACTGCGACGGCAGGATCGGCCAACACGAGCCTCGCCAACGCAAGCTGCTGCGACTGCGCCGCCGTCAGCTCGTGGCCGCCCTCTCCGACCTGGGTGTCGACGCCGTCGGCGAGCGCGTCGACCCACGCGCCTGCGCCGACGGTCGTCAGCGCCGCGTGGATCTCGTCGCGGGTGGCATCGGGAGCAGCCAACTGCAGATCCTCGGCAAGAGTGCCGGAGAAGACGTGCACCTCCTGGCTGACGATCGCGATGTGGCGACGCAGACCGTCGGCGCCGAGGTCGTCCAGGCTCGCACCGCCGATGCGCACCTGCCCGTCCGTCGCGTCGATGGACCCGGCCGCGATGGCTGCGATGGTCGACTTGCCTGCACCCGTGGAACCCACCAGCGCAACGGTTTCCCCGGCACGGACCGTGAGGTCGATGCCGTGCAGCACCTCGTTCCCACCGTCGTACGAGTGACGCAGCCCGGTGACCTCGAGGGTGGCGTCGTCGGGCACCACGCCGGTGCCGCGTGACCGCTGATCCGGGATGTCCATGACGCCGACGAGTCGGGCGAGAGACGCTCCCGCCGACTGCACGTCGTCGAACGAGAACATCAGCATGCCGATGGGATTGAACAGCCGATGGAACAGCAACGCCGCGGCGGTGACCTGACCGACGGTGACGTGGCCGTCCTGGACGAACAGGAAGCCCGCCGCGAGGATGACCGAGAGGCCGACGCATTCGGCGCGATTGCTGCGCGAACCGAATCGCGTGAAGAGGCGAAACACCGTGATGCCGATGTCCCGTGCCTTGCCCGACGCCTTGTCGATCTCGCCCAGGTGCGATTCCTCGAGTCCGTAGGCCCGAACGGTGCGGGCACCCTGCATGCTGGAGATCAAGGCCTGCGACCGTTCGCCCATGGCGACGCGTTCGGCGGCGTACAGCGGCGCGGACCTGGGTAGGTACCAGCGCAGCGCGAGCACGTACATCGGAATGGCGACCATTCCTGCGAGTCCGAGTCGCCAGTCGAGGCTGAGCATGGCCACGACACTGAGGGTCACCAGCAGCAGAGCGGACACGATGTTGGGGATCACTTCGCCGATGGACTTCGCCATGACGGCCACGTCGTCGCCGACACGAGAGAGCAGGTCTCCCTTGCCGACTCGCTCCAGAGTTCCGACGGGAAGGTGCAGTGCGCGACCGAGCACGCGTTCCCGCAGCGACGCCAGGATGCCCTCGCCGAGCTTGCTGATCAGGTACGAACTCCACGCGGTGAACACGCCACCGACCACGGCGGCGACGGTGATGATCGCGACGACGGAGACGATGGTCGACGTCGGTGCACCGTCGGTGACCCGGTCGACCAGCACGCCGAACACGTAGACCGGCACGAGCGACATCGCCGCTGCGACAGCGGAGATCAGCAACGTGACAGCCCCGAGTCCGCGTCGCCCGTTCAGTTCGCCGCGCAGGAACGCCCACGATCGTCGGCCCGTCGCGATGGGCAGCAGTTCGGGTGTCGTGATCATCGCAGCACCGTGTCCTTGTAGCGGTCGTCGTGGGCGGCGAGTTCGTGGTGCGTTCCCTCGGCGACGACCCGTCCGTCGTCGACGACGATCACCCGGTGAGTGACCGCGAGCAGCGCGGGACTCGTCGTGATCAGCACCGTGGTCTGGGCCTGATCACCGTCGTGGCGCAGTTCCTTGATGCCGGCGGCGATGGCATGTTCGGTGACTGCGTCGACGGCGGTCGTCGGGTCGTGCAACACCAGCACCGGAGCGGATACCGACAGTGCGCGGGCCAGCGCGACGCGCTGCCGCTGACCACCGGACAACGAGGCACCCCGGTCGGTCACGGCGTGATCGAGTCCGGTCTCGTGCAGCGCCACCACGTCCTCGACAGCCGAGGCCGCCAGGACCGGCGCCAGCTCGTCGTCGGCGCGTGCGGCTCCGGCGGTGATGTTGGACCGCACCGTCCCGGCGAACAGGTCCGTGTTGTGCGGCTCCACCAGCACCGTGCGGCGAACCTCCGTCAGACCGAGCGTGTCGACGACGGCACCGCCGATGGTGACGTCGCCGACGTAGTCGTCGGACGCGACCTGACCGGACAGCACGGCAGCCAGCGCCTCCCCGTCCTGCGCGCGCAGAGCGACGACTCCCAGCAGCTCACCCGGAGCGACCGACATCTCCAGACCGTCCAACGACCGATATCCGACGCCGTGGACACCCAGATTCGTCGACGACGGTGCGTCCGAGCCACCCTCGGGAAGTACGTGGTCGGCGCCGAGAACGAGGGCGAGCCGGTCCGCGGAACCACGCACCATCGCCGCGACGCCCGGCAGCCGCGACATCGTCGTCAACGGCTCGATCAGAAATTGCGACAACCCGACGACGGTGATCAACTCGCCCACCGAGATTCGGCCCTGCAGCGCGAAGAACCCGGCGGTACCGGCGATGCCGACCGACAGAAGCGCGGTGACCGTCGTCGAGAATCCGAGGTAGACGCTGTTGGCCTTCGCCATCTTCATCGTCGCGCCCAGTGCCGTACGGCTCGACGCGTGGAACCGCGCCGCTGCAGCGTTCTCGGCGCCGATGCCGCGCAGCGGCCGAACGCCACTGACCAGATCGGTGGCCATCCCGGAGACACGAGCGACCTCGGCCTGCTGCGTCGTCGCGGTCCGCGTGAGCAGCGGCGCTGCGCGCTGAAGCAGATACATGATGACGGGAGTGCCCACCAGCACGGCGATTCCCAACGGAATGTCCACGACGAGCAATGCCACCGCGCACACGACCGTCGCGGCGATGGCAGCCACCGTTCGCGCGATGACGTCGAGAATCCAGGACGTCTTCTCCGCGTCGGATGTGGACACCGTCAGCAGTTCACCGGACACCAGATCGGTGCGAACACCGCGCGGATCGAGTACCCGACCGGCAACCTCGACGCGCATCATGTGCGCCTCCCGCTCGATCGCGACGACGATGATCCGCGCCCCGAAGCGGTACGCGAACGACAGCACCACGAACAACCCGGCCAGGCCGAACAGCGAGACGATCATCGCCCGGCCGTCACCGGTATCGATCGCGCGGCCGACGATCAAACCGATCGCGACGGGCACCATGGTCTCGCAGAACTGATGCACGCAGAAGAACAGTGACGAAATGATCATCCGGGCCCGTTGACGTACGACGGTTCGCCGAAGAATCGCACTGCCTGTCACAGGAGTGGAGCCCGCGGAACGACCCAGGGGGCCAGGAGTGGAGCCCGCGGGAGAAAAACGCATTGCCTGATGCTATTTCATTCCGGGGGTCCGTCGGGACGCTCGCTCGCGGCGCAAAGTGGCGAGAGAGCACCGCATTCTCATAGAGTCGGGGCGCACCATATTCGAGCAGCCACAGAAGATGGAGAACACCATGGCCGCCAAGACCACCACCGACACCGACATCGCCGACGAGGACCTGGAGCCGTTGGCCGACGAGACCGCCAGCCAGGCGCAACGCGTCGTCGCCGCCTATGCGACGGACGCCGACGAGTGCCGCATGCTTTTGTCGATGTTGGGTATCGATCCCACAGCGAAGGTCGACTGACCTACCCCGGTTTCGAGAAGATTGGACAGTAGTGGCTGACGCCTCGCAGGGCTCGGATTTTGTGGTCGTAGCCAACAGGCTGCCCGTCGACCTGGAGAAACTCCCCGACGGCAGCACGCGATGGAAGCGCAGCCCCGGCGGACTCGTCACGGCTCTCGAACCGATCCTGCGCGCCAACAAGGGCGCATGGGTCGGATGGCCTGGGGTCCCCGACGTCGACGTCGAGCCGTTCGTCGAGGACGAGCTCGAACTGTGCCCGGTCGCCTTGACCGAGCAGGAAGTCGCCGACTACTACGAAGGCTTCTCCAACGCCACCCTGTGGCCGCTCTACCACGATGTCATCGTCAAGCCGGTGTACGACCGCTCCTGGTGGAACGCGTACGTCGAGATCAATCGCCGCTTCGCCGAGACCACGTCCGCGGCGGCTGCGCAGGGCGCGACCGTCTGGATTCAGGACTACCAACTCCAGCTCGTCCCGAAGATGCTGCGGATGCTGCGGCCGGACCTCACGATCGGCTTCTTTCTGCACATCCCGTTCCCTCCGGTCGAGTTGTTCATGCAGATGCCGTGGCGCACGGAGATCGTCGAAGGCCTCCTCGGGGCCGACCTCATCGGATTCCACCTCGCGGGCGGCGCCCAGAACTTCCTCTACCTCGCCCGACGCCTCGCCGGCCAGGTCACCTCACGTGGCACCGTCGGCGTCCGGTCACGGCTCGGTTCGGTGCAGGTCGGGTTCCGTACCGTCCGCGTCGGCGCGTTCCCGATCTCGATCGACTCCGGCGACCTCGACGAGAAGTCCCGCTCGAAGGCTGTCCGTGATCGCGCGAAGCAGATCCGCAAGGAGCTGGGCAACCCGAAGCGCATCATGCTCGGCGTCGACCGCCTCGACTACACCAAAGGCATCGACGTCCGGCTGAACGCATTCCGTGAACTGCTCGAAGAGCACCGCATAGACCCGGTGGACAACGTCATCATTCAGCTCGCCACCCCGAGCCGTGAACGCGTCGAGAGCTACAAGGCGATGCGCGGTGAAATCGAACAACAGGTCGGCCGTATCAACGGCGAGTACGGCCAGGTCGGCCACCCGGTACTGCACTACCTGCACCGTCCGATCCCCCGCGACGATCTCATCGCGTACTTCGTGGCCGCGGACGTCATGCTCGTCACTCCGCTGCGCGACGGCATGAACCTCGTCGCCAAGGAGTACGTCGCCAGCCGCAGCGATCTGGGTGGCGCCCTGGTTCTCAGCGAATTCACCGGTGCCGCAGCCGAACTGCGTCAGGCGTACCTGTGCAACCCGCACGACCTCGACAGCGTCAAGGACGCCATCGTCTCCGCGCTGGAACAGCCGGCGGAAGAAGGTCGACGCCACATGCGGGCGATGCGGCGCCAGGTCCTCGCGCACGACGTCGACCGCTGGGCGCGGGCCTTCCTCAACGCACTGTCGAACCCGCAGCAGGAGGGCACGCTCCCCACCCGGTCGCAGTAGAACACGTTTCTGTTTCCCGTGACCGGCGGGAGCACGCCTGACCTCGGTTCATGGCCGAATCAACGAGAACACGTTCCAACCGGTGCTAGCGTGCGTATCCATGACCCATACGCTCACCTGGCACGACGACATCAGCCGCCAAGCCCGCGTTCTGTCCTGCGCGATGCGCCTGACGTTGAAGCCGACGTTCTCGCTGTGGCCGTTGACCGACGGTGGCATCAAGGCCATCGGTCAGCTCGACCGTGCCGTCGACAGGTTGCCCAAACCCAAGCGTGTGACCATCGAACAGGTTCGATTGGGCGGCGTCCCGTGCGAGAAGACGACGCACCCCAAGACCGCGACCGGATCACTCGACGGCGCGTCCGTGCTCTACTTCCACGGCGGTGGATTCGTGTTCTGCGGCCTCGCCACGCACCGAAGTGCGTGCGCGACGATTGCAGCTCGCGCAGGGGTCCCCGTCTACTCCGTCGAGTACCGACAGATCCCTTACGGCGGCATCGGAACATCGATCGCCGACGCCATGGCGTCCTACCGCGCCGCGCTGGAAACCGTCGCCGACCCCAGCAAGATCATCGTCGCCGGCGACTCGGCGGGTGGATACCTGGCGATGAAAGTCGCCGAACTGGCCGTACTCGACGGTCTCACCCCGCCCGCGGCGGTCCTCGGGTTCTCTCCACTGCTGAACCTCGACCTGAAGAGCCATCCGAAGGAGTTCATGAAGAAGGACGCCTACCTTCCGATGAAGCAGGTCATCGCGTTGGAGGATCGGTGGCTGAACGGGCCCGACGCCATCGCCGGCTCACCGTCGCCGATCGACGTCGACCCGGCGATCTTCCCGCCGGTGTTCCTGTCCACCGCGCAGTACGAGTTGATGCGTCCCGACGTCGAAGCGATGACGGCCTCGCTCGCGGCAGCAGGCAGAACCGTCGAGACGCACGTCTGGAAGGGCCAGGTTCATGCGTTCCCGGTGATGGCGGGCGCCCTGCCCGAGGCACGCGTCCTCCTCGATCTCGCCGTCGCGTTCGCCGCTCGCGTGCTGGCCGACCCGTCTCCGCAGTGAGCACCGTTAAATCGATGGCGTAGCCCAGTTCTGCTCTGATACTTTCCATCCACCCGAGCATTCGAGGCGAGACGAGAGGAGGAGAAACCATGGTCATTCGGCGTACGGCCGTGCCCACGGCCTCCTCCTCCCCCATCATCGGCTGACCCGGGCACCGGGTCGGCCCTTCGAAAGGCTCACCCGTGTCCTCACCGACCACACTGTCCCACTTGGGTTTCGACACCTACTGGCACCATCGATTCCACGAGAACAGCTCACCCGGAGAACCCGGGCGCGTCACCGCGGTCTACCGCGGGTCCAGCGACATCGCCACCGAACACGGAACGCTGCGCGCCCACACCGGACACCTCGACGTGTGCACCGGCGACTGGGTACGCATCCACACCCAGCCGACGGGCGGGGCCGTACTCACGACAGTCCTACCCCGCCGCACAGCCATCGTCCGAGCATCGGCAGGCACGACGTCCCACACTCAGACCCTCGCCGCCAACGTCGACACCGTCGTCGTGACCGTCGCCGCCGACACCGAACTCGACCTCGGCCGCGTCGAACGATACGTCGCCCTCGCATGGGACAGCGGCGCAACACCACTGGTCGTACTCACCAAGTGCGACGCCGGCGATTCCAACCGAGTCACCGACCTGAAGGCGTCGTCACCCGGCGTGACCGTACTCGCGATCAGCTCCCGCACCGGTGATGGAATAGCCTGCCTTACCGACCATCTCGGCGGAACCAATGCCCTGATCGGACCGTCCGGATCGGGAAAGTCGACGTTGGCGAACACGCTCGTCGGCCAGGAAGTCCTGAGCACAGGCGATGTACGCGAAGCCGACGGCAAAGGGCGTCACGTGACGGTTCGACGCGAACTCGTGCCGCTTCCCACCGTCGGAATGACGGTGATCGACACTCCCGGACTTCGCTCCGTCGGCCTCGTCGCGTCGGAAGAGGGCCTACAGCAGACCTTCTCGGACATCGAGGACGCGTCGGCGCGATGCAGATTTCGCGATTGCACTCATAGCAGCGAACCCGGATGCGCAGTACAGGAGAGTATCGACCCCCGGCGGATCGCCAACTACCACCGCCTGGAACGCGAGAATCACTGGGCCACAACGCGACACGACGCCCGCGCCAATGGGCAGAGGCTCGCCGAGGCCAAACAGCTCGCCAAGCTCCAGCGGCGCATGTACAAGTCACGTGGCCGATGACGCATTCATCACGCCCCTCGTTCAATCCACCATATTGATGAGCAAAGGTAATGTTTCGCGCATCCGCCGAGGCCATTACTCGCAGTTAACTCGCGGGCAATACGCCGCCCATAGATTCTTGTCAGCTCAAAAGAGCAGCGCCGCAAGGCGAATCACAGAAAAGAGGAATCACATGGGACTCGTAGCCGGCCTGATCGCAGTCGTCGGAGATACTCTTCACCTGCTGCTCGGCGGACTGTAGAACGACCCACTTCCCGCCAGTGACCTGAGCGGGTAAGCCACGAGGACGCGGCCGTCGGGGACGCGTCTCTCTTGTTTCGCCGACCTTCAGTCGAAGAGGGTAGGCGAGTCCGGCTCGTCCACGACGGGCTTCGCAGCCTCCGAGGGTGACGCTTTCCGAACCACGGACAGCGTGGTCGTGCGGACCGACAGTCGATGACCGGCATGATGCTCGAGAAGTGCCAGACCCTGACGGATTTCCAGCACCTTCCACGGTCCGGCGTGCCCGGTCGCCTGAACCAGGTCGCCCACTGCGATCTCGGAAGCCACTGCTCGTCTCCTCTGGTAGTCACGTGCTGTCGGACCGACGTCCGGCCCAGCCTAGCTGCCGGCCCGATGAGCGAATCATCGAGCATGACTTCACCCCGTCCAATCCCGTCGATCCGACCGGTCGACCGCCCTCGACGGACAAAACGAACTCGACCTCGACAAAACACCCATGTATCAGCGAATTCACCCGAATACTCTGATACACAATACTTTTCGATTCGACTCCACACCTCGTCACCGATAATCTCCCAGTGTGTCGACTCCCACGCTCCCCGCCGAAACCTTGTCGGTCGTGATCCCGGCCCACAACGAAGAGGCCTACATCGGCCCCTGCCTCGACGCATTGGTCGCGCAGGGTGACGACATCCACGAGATCATCGTCGTGGACAACAACTCCACCGACCGCACCGCCGCTGTCGTCGAGGCCTACGCCGACGCCCACCCCAAGATCACGCTCCTGCCGGAGCGCGCACCCGGCGTCGCGCACGCACGCAATGCCGGATTTCGCGCGGCCCGCGGCGACGTCCTGGGCCGCGTCGACGCCGACACCCGCGTCACACCGGGATGGGCCCGGGCCGTTCTGAACTACCTGTCTGAGGACGGAGCACACGTCGGCGGTGTCACCGGGCTCAATCAGCCGTACGATTCGCCGGTACGCGGCCTCAAAGCGTGGTGGTTCGGTCGGCACCTGAGGAAGGGCGCGATCGGAGGCGGTCGCCTGGTCACCAACCTGCACGGCGCCAACATGGCAATCCGCAAGTCCGCGTGGCACCGCGTCGAACCGATGGTCAGCACCGACGCCGAACTTCACGAAGATCTCGATCTGGCCCTGTGCCTGACCGCCGTGGACGTCAAGCTGGCTCAGCTGTCCGACATGAATGTCGACGTGTCGCCCCGCCGCGCCCTCACTCCGCCGTCGAAATTCGGTGAGTACATCGAATGCGGTATCAGGACGTTCGAGCGGCACGGGGTCATGACTCCCGAGCGACGTAAGGCACTCCGGTTGCACTGGTGGTGGCACATTCTCGTGTTCGCCGTGTATCGGCCGTACGACCCGGCCAAGGGTCGGTACTCCGTGCGTCGCTTGTTCTCGCCCGCGCCGCCGCGGGTGTTGCCGGTCGGCACGAACACCGCGACGCACGTCGGCTGACGTACGGCGTCACCGCACGATGGCGCTCTCCGGGGTCCCGTTGTCGATCAACGCCGCGATCGTGGCCGCTTCCATCCCGGGTGAACCGCAGACCAGTACCTGGGAGTCGAGGAGCGGCTGCTGCACACTCATGACGTCGGCCAGACTGCCCTCCCAGCAGTGCTCGGGGCCGAACATCTCTGCGACACCGGCGATCTCGGCTCCGATCGCGTCGTGCCAGCGGTCGGGAGCCCACGGATCCGTCAACTGGTCCACGACGGGAACGACGGTCAGCCACGGCAATTCGGACGCCAGTATCCACAGCAGGTCGGCCGCGTAGAGGTCACGTGGTGACCGTCCACCGACGTACAGCGTCACGTTCGGCGGTGTCTCCCGCCGGGTCAGATCCAGAATCAGCGCACGCAGCGGTGCGAGCCCGGTGCCCCCTGCAATCATCACGACGTCGCGTCCGGAGTAATCGACCTTCAGACTGCCCGCGGGATTGCCGAACCTCCACACGTCACCCGGCCTCGTCTCGTTGACGATCGATCCACTGACCCACCCAGCCGGCACGGCCCGGACATGGAATTCCAACTTTCCATCGAGCGACGGCGGCAACGCCGACGAGTACCGACGACTCAGCCGCGCATTCTGCGGAACAGTGACGTCGAGCGACTGACCTGCCTCGAAAGGTATTGCGTCACCTTCGAGTCGAACCACGGCCAGGTCATTGCGCAAGCGGTGGTACTGCACCACCTCGGCATTCCACGTCTGCATGTGTCCAGAATATGCGGCGGGCCCGGGAGTGGAGCCTGCGGAACGACCCAGTCGAGGGCGGGAGTGGAGCCTGCGGAACGACCCAGTCGATGCTGCAACAAAGACCAGTCACCAAGGGTCGTGGCGGACGAGGGAGAGATCGACTCCTGCGCCCTGCAAGCGGAATTTGGTGGTGTTGATCATCGAGGGTGAGCCGACGATCTGAATGTCACGGCCGTCCCATGATCCGAACTCCGCGACGACCTTCCCGACCTGCCCGACGATCGGCGACGAGCCGCCGAGTTGGTTCCGGTACTGCGGTCCGTCGTACCACCACGGATCGGTCTCTTCCTCGACGATCCCGACGACGGACAGCCACGGATTGATCGCTGCGATCTGCTGGAGAGTCTGCAGATCGTAGAGGTCGCACGGGTAGTGGCCGCTGTAGAAGACGTGGACGGACGGGTTGTCGGCCTTGGTGGCCATCTCCATGAGCTGCGCGCGCAACGGCGCGATTCCCGTGCCCGATGCGATGAGGAGACGATCACGACCGGGCGCGGTGTGCCTCGTCATGCTGCCGAGCGGCGCTCCGATGGTCCATCGGTCCCCGACGGAGGTGCTCCCCACGAGCGCCGGGCTGACCCACCCGCCCGTGACGCGCCGGATGTGGAATTCGATCTCGCCCGCTGCGTTCGCGGGAATCGCCGGCGACAGGTACCGCCACATGCGCGGACGGCTCGGAATCGACACACTGACGTACTGTCCGGCACTGTAATCCAGAGGCTCGTCGAGCATGAGCCGCACGATCGACACGTCGTCGAGAACACGCAGATGCTCGACGACGGTGCCCTGCCACACCGGCGGTCCGTCGTCGGCCTCCGCCGCTTCCATCATCGTGCCCGCCATCACCGCGATGACCTCGCGCCAGGCGGCGTCGACCTCGTCGGTCCAGATCTCGTTGCCCGCGAACTGCTCCAGGGCCGTGATCAGAGCATCTCCGACGGCCGCGTAGTGCGCGTCGACGATCCCGTACTTGCGGTGATCGCGGCCGAGCTGAGCCAGGAACGGCAGCAGGCGGTCGAGGTCTTCGAGCTGATCGATGGCATAGGCGATCGCCGTCACCAACTTGTCCCGCTGGGACTCCATCGACGCGGGGAAGAAATCCCGCACCTCGGGATTGCGAGCGAACAGAATGGCATAGAACGAACGCGTCAGCTTCTCCGGACCACCGTCGACGGCCGCGACCGCTTTGAACGTGGTTCTCACAAGCGAAATCGCCCGAGCATCCATCTCTCGAAGGCCCCCTCACCGCGTAGAAGTCGGCGTCCGACGTCTACCCGGACGTGCGCCAAGGCAGCCGGCACTAGTTTCTCGACCGCCGTGATTTCCAGGCAGTCTAACCCAGTGACTCGGACATGACCCACCGAGCGGATTCACTCGACCTGATTTGACTGCGTTAACCGGGAAATAGCTTGCCACGTTCGGCAATAACCAACCCAGAGGTCGAAATCGCTTGAGTCGCATCGATTTCCAGGCCTTTTCACCGACAGTTCGAGGACCTAGGATTCGGTTGCGTCGAATCGAGAACATTCAGCGGGACCGATCGAAACGGGGTAGGCAAAACGTGACTGTCGCTGTCGGGGCGGACGTGAAGGAACCAGCGAACGGCCGAAAAGTCGGGCCACGTATCGACGATCCCGGCCTGAGCGCGCGCCTCACCGAGTGCCGCGAGTTCTTCGACCAACCGGAACTGCAACACCTACCCGCGTCTCGGGCGACGCAGGCGCTCGCCGAGCTCCGCGCCACGGGCACCTACGTCCAATCCGCCGAGGAGATCCTCGTCGGCGCCAAACTGGCGTGGCGAAACCACGCACGGTGCGTCGGACGGAAACACTGGCGCACCCTGAAGCTGATCGACGCACGGCACGCCACCACGGCACAGGGCATCGCCGACGCCTGCTTCGAGCACCTCCGCGTGGCCACCAACGGCGGCGCACTGCAATCCATCGTCACCGTCGGCCCGCCGCCCCTGCCCGACGGCCGCGAATACCGGATCATCAGCCCCCAACTCATCCGCTACGCCGGCTACCGCGCCGACGACGGCACGATCACCGGCGACCCCGCGCACCTCGAACTCACCGCCCTGGCCCAGCGGCTCGGATGGCGCGGCGAGGGCACCGCATTCGACGTACTGCCACTGATGATCTCCACGCCCGACGAGCCGATCCGCTGGTTCGACGTCCCCCGCGACCTCGTACTCGAAGTCGACCTCGTCCACCCCAACTACCGCTGGTTCGCAGGGCTCGGGCTCAAATGGCACGCCGTACCCGCCGTCTCCAACATGGACCTCGAGATCGGCGGCGTCCGCTACCCCTGCGCACCGTTCAACGGCTGGTACGTCAACACCGAAGTCGGCGCACGCAACTTCAGCGACACCGACCGCTACGACATGCTCCCCACCATCGCCAAGAAACTGCGCCTCGACATGAGCTCGGAACGGACACTGTGGCGAGACCGCGCACTGGTGGAACTCAACCGAGCCGTCATCCACAGTTTCCGCGAAACCGGCGCTTACATGGTGGATCACCACACCGTCGCCAAGCAGTTCGTCGACCACGTCGACCGCGAAGCCCGAGCCGGCCGCGCCTGCCCGACGGACTGGTCGTGGATCAACCCGCCCATGTCGTCCGGCATCACCCCGACCTTCCACCGGCTCTACGATCCACCCGACATGGACATCCGACCCAACTTCGTCTCCCGCGGGGCGTCGGGTTGCCCGTTCGGGTGAATGCCAGACCGAGTGACCGAACGACTCATTCGGTCACCAACCGAGGGTGAACGCGTGGGTTCCAGCCCAAGCACCTGGTGCAGCACGCGCACCCACTGAAACCCGCGCACCCGGGGCCGAGTGCCGATGCAGCCGGGGGCCCGGGCACGAAAAAGCTCGCCGACGCACAGGCGTCGGCGAGCGTGGGTCGGTTGTCAGCGCTGGTTGCGCGGTTTCCAGACGACGAGAGCGTTCCGCTGAACCGGTACGAGGTCGCGGCGGTAGCTCGCGTGGACGTTCGCGAGTTCCTGGGCGAGCTCGGACACTCGCGCCTGCAGAGCTTCGACCTGGTTGGTCAGCTCGATGATGCGCTTGATGCCGGCGAGGTTGACGCCTTCGTCCTGCGACAACCTCTGCACCTCGCGGAGCAACGCGACGTCGCGGGGCGAGTACCGACGCCCACCGCCGGTGGTCCGGTGCGGGGTGACCAGACCCAGGCGGTCGTAGGTGCGCAGCGTCTGGGCGTGCATTCCCGCAAGCTGTGCAGCTACGGAGATGACGAAGACCTGAGCGTCGGGGTCACCGGGAGTGGAGCCTACGGATCGACCAGAATTACCTTGGCCCGAACCCTCGCCAGTAGGAACAGTCATTACGCACCTGCCCACCCGGCCCGCGGGTCGAATCCGCTGGCCTTCTCGGCTTCCAGATAAGCGTTCAATGCTTCGGTGGCCGGGTCGTCGAGCTTCTGCGGGACCGCGACCTTGACCGTGACCATGAGGTCACCGGGAGTACCTGTCTTCTTCGGAACACCTCGTCCGCGGACGCGCAGCACCCGACCGTCGACAGTTCCCGGCGGCACCTTCACGCCGACGCGGCCGTCGAGCGTGGGAACCGACAGCGTGGTTCCGAGTACCAACTCGCCGTAGCTGACCGGGACGGTGACCGTCAGATTGTCGCCGTCGCGTCCGAACACCTTGTCCGCTCGCACGCGCACCGTGACGAACAGGTCACCCGACGGAGCTCCGCGGAGTCCTGCTTCACCTTGGCCGGCGAGACGGATCTTCTGACCGTCGGACACGCCCGGTGGCACGCGCACGGTGATCGTGCGGGTGCGGTTCTGCACGCCCGTTCCGCGGCAGTCGGCGCACGGGTCGTCGATGATCGAACCGGTCCCGCGGCAGTCGTCGCACGGCTCGCTGAACCCGAACGCTCCCTGGTTGCGGTTGATCACGCCCGCGCCGTTGCACTTGGGGCACACCCGCGGACTGGTCCCGGGCTTGGCACCGCTGCCGTGGCACGTGGTGCAGGACGACGGACTGGTCAGACGCAGCGGAACCGTCACACCCTGCGTGGCTTCACGGAAACCGAGAGTGGTCTCGGTCTCGACGTCGCTTCCGCGTCGCGGACGACTGCTCGAGGTGCGCTGCTGAGTGCCGCCGCGGTTGAACAGGCCACCGAACAGGTCGCCGATACCGCCGTCGCCACCACCTTGACCGAAGATGTCGCCGACGTCGAACGTTTGCCCGCCGCCGCCGAATCCGCCTGCACCAGGACTGAATCCGCCGCCGCCCTGGCGACCGAAGCCGCCCGACGCGAACAGCCGCCTGGCCTCGTCGTACTCCTTGCGTTTCGCCGGGTCCGTCAGGACCGCATTGGCCTCGCTGACGGCCTTGAACTTCTCCTCGGCTTTGGCGTTGCCGGGGTTGGCGTCGGGGTGATTGTCCCGCGCCAACTTGCGGTACGCCTTCTTGATCTCTTCTGCAGATGCGCTGGAGGAAACGCCCAGCTCCTTGTAGAAGTCCTTCTCGATCCACTCCCGCTGGCTCACCGGGCGTTTCCTCCTTCCGCGCTATCTCTTTTTACTGCTCGTCGGATGCAGGCGCATCCGAGTGCTGTCCAGCATCGTCGACGACGCCGACCATTGCCGTCCGCAGAACCCGCTCGCCGAGCTTGTAGCCCGGACGCATCAGGGTCCCGACGACGGGATTGCTTCCGTCGCCCTCGTGCGAGACGGCCTCGTGGACCGCCGGGTCGAACGCGTCACCCTCGGCGCCGAACGTGGTCAGACCGATGTTGGCGAACACTCCCGCCAACTTGTCCGCTACCGACTTCAGCGGCCCGGTCTCGAGATCGCCGTGCTGACGCGCACGCTCGAGGTCGTCGAGGACGGGAAGAAGCTGGGACACGACGGACGCCTTGGCGTTCTCCGCTCCCGTCTGCTTCTCCCGATCGGTTCGACGCCGATAGTTGGCGTACTCCGCCGACACTCGCTGCAGATCCGCAGTGAGTTCGGAGACCTGCGTGTCACGCGGGTCGACGACCACCTCTGCTTCGATGCCCTCGTCGTCCACCGAGTCGGGTTGGGGCGCAGTGCCGGTGCCCGCGAGGGGCTCCGGTACTGCGTCACCTTCCCGAGGCTCACCGGTCTGCGGATCGATCTTTCGCTTGTCCACGAAAGTGACCGGTTCCTGCTCGGTGTGCTGCAGATCGTGATCGCTGTCGCGGGGGCTCACTTCTTCTCCGCGTCGTCGGCCGGCTCGTCGACAACTTCTGCGTCGACGACACCGTCGTCAGCAGCCTGAGCTCCCCCTTCTGCGCCGCCCTGTTCCTTGGCCTGAGCCTCGTAGATGGCGGTGCCGAGAGCCTGCGACTCGGTCGACAGCTTCTCCACGGCGGTCTTCACTGCCGAGATGTCGCTGCCTGCGAGAGCCGACTTGGCCTCTTCGATGGCTGTCTCGACGCGTCCCTTGAGCTCGGCGTCGACCTTGTCCTCGTTGTCCTTGACGAACTTCTCCGTCTGGTGGACGAGCGACTCGGCCTGGTTGCGGACCTCGGCCTCTTCGCGACGAGCCTTGTCCTCGTCGGCGTGAGCTTCCGCGTCGGCGACCATGCGGTCGATCTCTTCCTTGGACAGACCGGAGCCGTCCTGGATCTTGATCGTGTTTTCCTTGCCGGTGCCCTTGTCCTTGGCCGTGACGTGCACGATGCCGTTGGCGTCGATGTCGAAGGTGACCTCGATCTGCGGGACGCCGCGAGGAGCCGGGGGCAGCTCGGTCAACTCGAACGAGCCGAGGAGCTTGTTGTGCGAGGCGATCTCGCGCTCACCCTGGAAGACCTGGATCTGCACCGAAGGCTGATTGTCGTCAGCGGTGGTGAAGGTCTCGGACCGCTTCGTCGGGATGGTGGTGTTGCGCTCGATGAGCTTGGTCATCACGCCACCCTTGGTCTCGATGCCGAGGGACAGCGGCGTGACGTCGAGGAGCAGAACGTCCTTGACCTCACCCTTGAGCACACCGGCCTGCAGTGCAGCACCGACGGCCACGACCTCGTCCGGGTTGACGCCCTTGTTGGGCTCGCGTCCACCGGAGAGCTCCTTGACCAGCTCGGAGACGGCAGGCATACGCGTCGAACCACCGACGAGCACGACGTGGTCGATGTCCTTGACGGCGATGCCGGAGTCCTTGACCACTGCCTGGAACGGCGCACGGGTGCGGTCGAGCAGGTCGGAGGTGATCTTCTGGAACTCGGAGCGGCTGAGCTGCTCGTCGAGGAACAGCGGGTTCTTGTCGCCGTCGACCGTGATGTACGGGAGGTTGATCGAGGTGCTCTGTCCGGAGGACAGTTCGATCTTCGCCTTCTCCGCAGCCTCACGCAGACGCTGCAGGGCCATCTTGTCCTTGGTCAGGTCGATGCCGTTCTGAGCCTTGAACTTGTCCACGAGCCAGGTCACGATGCGCTCGTCCCAGTCGTCGCCACCGAGGTGGTTGTCACCGGACGTTGCACGGACCTCGACGACGCCGTCGCCGATTTCCAGCAGGGAGACGTCGAAGGTGCCGCCACCGAGGTCGAAGACCAGAATGGTCTGCTCGCTGTCGCCCTTGTCCAGGCCGTATGCCAGCGCAGCCGCGGTGGGCTCGTTGACGATGCGCAGAACGTTGAGGCCTGCGATCTGGCCGGCTTCCTTGGTGGCCTGGCGCTGCGCGTCCTCGAAGTACGCCGGAACGGTGATGACCGCGTCGGTGATTTCCTCGCCCAGGTAAGCCTCGGCGTCGCGCTTCAGCTTCTGCAGCGTGCGCGCGGAGATCTCCTGCGAGGTGTACTTCTTGTCGTCGATCGAGACGGTCCAGTCCGTGCCGATGTGGCGCTTGACGGAACGAATCGTGCGGTCGACGTTGGTAACCGCCTGGTTCTTCGCGGGCTGGCCGACGAGCACTTCACCGTTCTTGGCGAAAGCGACGATCGACGGGGTGGTGCGTGATCCCTCGGAGTTGGCGACCACAACCGGCTCGCCGCCCTCGAGGACGGACACGACCGAGTTGGTGGTCCCGAGGTCGATACCGACCGCACGAGCCATAGTGTTTCCTCCTGTTTGTTGCTTGATTGGTTCCTAGCTGAGCGAACTGCACTCAAGTCTGCAAGACGTTTTCGACTTCTGTCAAACCGGACTTGAGCCCCATCCACTCAAGGCTACGAAAGCTCTAACGGAGGCGGTTGCAGATTTGTTCCCGGCCGGCGCTCCGCGCCCTTATGTGAGTGGGACAGCACTACGCCGCGACGGCAGATGCTCGTCGCGGCGTAGTTCGTCGTGCGTAGTCGGTGCGCCCTGCGGTGTGCGGGCTGGGAGAAGTCTCTTACTCGCCGTCCTCGACGGGTTCGGCCGGGGAGCAATCCAGGGTCAGGAACTCGACCTTGACGTTGTCCACGTAGTTGGCGTCGAGCTGAGGCGAGAAGGCCACGGCCCCGGCGGGACGGGAGACCCACGCCGCGTCCCCACTGGGAACGGTGATGGTGGCGTCTTCGCCCTTGACGATCTTGTCCTCGGTGACGGCACCGGCGGGGGCCGGGATCGCTCCGTAGTTCACCGAGACGTTCGCGGCGTCGCTCTCGCCGACGTTCTTCACTGCCACCTCGAGTGCGACGACCTTGCCGTCCTCGGGCTTGTCGGCGGTCTTGTCGACGCACGTGGTTCCGAGCGTGACGACCAGGTCGGTCGATTCCGCGACCGAGGATCCGAATTCCGGGGCCGTCGGCTCGGGCTCGGCCGACGCGATGGGCGCCAGGGCGACCGCACCGACGGCGGCGGCGAACACGGCCGTCGAGGCCAAGACTGTGGTGCGGGCAAAGCGACGCATGTGTGACTCCTGTGACTGAAGTGGCTGTTGTTGCGTTCAACTATTACCTATTACAAGCAGACTTTCCAGACCGGGCAGTCTCGATACGGACACGGTCCGATACACCGGTTGTCTCGGCTTACACGCATGTAATTCGGTTTCGACCCCCAATTTTCAGGGCATGCGGGGAACTCTGCAGAAGCAGCGCCGGGTACGTAGGGTTTGGAAGAAAGCGAGGCTACGGAGGCACATGGATCCCGAAGTGCAGCACGAACCGAGCGAGATCACCTACGACGAGAAGTTCTATCCCGCCAGACCCAAGCCGCTGCGCCCCTCCGTACGTCGAGCGAACCGAAACGGTTCCACGCCCCAGGACGGCGAGCCCTCGGCCGACAATGCCGAATACGTCGAGTGGCTCACCGAGCAGTCGATGCTGCGCGACGCCAAGCTCATCGCCGAGCAGCTCTCCGGCAAGGGCAGCATGTGGCAGAACCCGTATGCGGACCCCAATCCGCGTGGTGCCGTCGAGCGCGCACCCGTCTGGTTCACCGCGTACCCGATCTCCGTGATCAACGCTCCGCGCACCAGCTTTCTCAACACCCTCGGCGACGAGGCCCTGTGGCAGGCGTTCTCGGACATCGGGATCACCGCGGTCCACACCGGACCGGTCAAGGTCGCGGGTGGTATTCACGGATGGCGACCGACACCGTCGGTCGACGGCCACTTCGACCGCATCGGCATGCAGATCGACCCGGCGTTCGGCTCCGAGGACGAGTTCCGACGCCTGTGCGTCGTCGCGGCCGCGTACGACGGGATCGTCATCGACGACATCGTGCCCGGCCACACCGGCAAGGGCGCGGATTTCCGGCTCGCTGAAATGGCGGTCGCGGACTATCCGGGCATCTACCACATGGTCGAGATCGAGCCGCAGGACTGGCACCTGCTCCCCCGCGTGCGCGCAGGGGCGGATTCGCAGAACATCGATGCCGAGGCCGAGGCCAATCTCGCGCGCGCCGGCTACATCATCGGCCAGTTGCAGCGGGTGATCTTCTACGAACTGGGCGTCAAGGAAACCAACTGGAGCGCAACGGCTCCCGTCATCGGTGTCGACGGCGTCGAGCGACGCTGGGTGTATCTGCACTACTTCAAGGCGGGACAACCGTCGATCAACTGGCTGGACCCCTCGTTCGCGGGGATGCGCCTGGTGATCGGCGATGCGTGCCATTCGATCGCCGATCTCGGTGCGGGTGCACTTCGGTTGGACGCCAACGGATTCCTGGGCGTCGAACGCCGCGCCGAGGGTCCAGGCTGGTCCGAGGGGCATCCCCTGTCCGAGGCCGCGAATCACCTGATCGCCAGCGTGGTGCGCAAGATGGGAGGGTTCACCTTCCAGGAGCTGAATCTGACGATCGACGACATCAAAGCCATGGGCACCAACGGCGCCGATCTGTCGTACGACTTCATCAACCGGCCCGCCTACCACCACGCTCTGGTCATGGGAAACACCGAGTTCCTGCGCCTGACAATGACGTTGGCGCGCGATCACGGCGTCGACCCGGCATCGCTGGTGCACGCACTGCAGAATCACGACGAGCTGACCTTCGAGCTCATCCACTTCGCCACACTGCATGCCGAGGACGAGTTCGAGTACTGCGGTGAAGTGGTGAAGGGGTCCGACCTCGGTGATCAGATTCGCGCGGAACTGACCGATCGCCTGACCGGCCGCTGGGCGCCGTACAACCGCACGTTCACCACCAACGGAATCGCCTGCACCACAGCCAGTGTCATCACTGCCTCGCTCGGCATCCGTGATCTCGATCGCATGGACGAGTCCGACATCGAGACGGTGAAGACGGCGCATTTGATGCTCGCGATGTACAACGCGCTGCAGCCGGGCGTGTTCGCGCTGTCCGGCTGGGATCTGCTGGGCATCCTGCCCATCGACGCCGACGACGTGGCCGACCTCATCCGTGAGGGCGACACGCGGTGGATCAACCGTGGCGCGCACGACCTGATGGACAGCTACCCGGATGCGGTGCGCTCCGAGTCCGGTATTCCCCGAGGCCGCAGCCTCTACGGTTCGCTGCCCGAGCAGCTGAAGGACCCGTCGTCCTTCGCCCGCAGGCTCGCGCGAATCATCGAGTTGCGCAACAGGTACGGAATCGCCACCGCCCAGCAGCTGGACGTGCCGACGGTGTCGCACAAGGGCCTGCTGGTGTTGGTCCACGAACTGGGTCAGGGCACCATCCAGGCAACCGTCATCAACTTCACGTCCGACGAGGTGGCCGCGACAATTCAGTCGAAGCATCTCACCGCGGGTGCCGGGGTGTACGACATGTTCGACGATTCGGACATCGGCGTCGTCGACGAGTTGAACAGTTTCCCGTTGACACTGGGCCCGTACCAAGGAATCCCGGTGATCCTGCGCTAGTGCAGAAGCTCCGGTACGTCGACGGATAGGATCTTCACCCGTGACCGAACCGGAGAACAACCGCCGAGAACTTCGCCCGCAGCCGGAGCGCCCCGAGTTCGCCGTCGAGCCGCTCCGGCCGCGCCAGGACTCGAGGGGATCGAGCGTTGCCTTCCGGATGGCCCTCGGTGCTTGGGCCGCCGTGACCGTCGTCGCGCTGGCACTGGCAGCCGTCGTTGCTCTGAACTACGACGCGGTGCGCTCTGCGCTCGAAACCGCGGTGTCGGACGACGGTTCCGGCGCCACCGCGTCGGAGATCTCGGACACGGTGACCGTGACGTTGCTCGGGAGCGCTGGGGTGGGCGCCGTGCTGCTGATCGTCGCGGCACTCGGATTGAGTCTCGCGGCATCCGGAAGGTCGCGATCCCATGGGGCACTGAGCGGGCTCCGCTCCCTGTCAGGCGTCGTACTGCTCGTGGCAGGGTTGGCTGCGACGGGCGCGTTCGTGCTGTTCTGGTCCTTCATGTCCGACGCCGGGTCGGTGGCGGCGGGCGCGCTTCAGTGGGCTCCTCTTGTCGGGGCGGGGTGTGCTGGCATCGCCGCGGTGGCGGCGGGGAGCGGCCTCTCCGGGAAGTGATCTTCGCCGCCCGATTGTTGTATACATGCTTAGGCTTGCTTTACTTGCCAGGTGAAAACACCACTCCCCCGCGCTTCCGCCGCACTCGCGCTGATCGTGCTGGTCGCCTCGTGTAGCTCCACCGACGAGTCGACGCCGTCCGCGTCCGGCACCCATGACGTCGTCACCGAATTCGGCACCGTCGCCGTTCCGAACACGATCGACTCCGTCGTCGTCATCGACGGCAGGCGCGACCTGGACATCGCCATCGCGTTCGATCTGCCGGTGATCGGCATGCCCGTCGAGACCGAAGCTCCGCCGGAAATCCCCGGCCCGCTCACCGAACCGATGAAGAGCCTGCGCGACGCCGGGGTGCCCGAGCTGTTCCCACGCAACGTCATCGACGTCGAATCGATCGCTCGCGTCGACCCCGACCTGATCATCGGCCGCAACGAAGTGATCGAGGAGATCTACGACCAGCTCAGCGCCGTCGCGCCGGTGCTGCCCGTCGGCTCGAACGGCACCGGCATCACCTGGCAGCAGGACGTCGACGCCATCGGCGACGCCTTGAACATGCAGGACCGCGCGGCCGAGATCGTCGACGAGTACGACGCCCGCGTCGAGCAGATCAAGACCGACCACGCCGACGCCATCGCCAACACCGAGGTCCTGCCGATCACCACATCCGACGGCAGCGGAATCTCGATCGGTCGTGAGCGCGTGTCGGCCGCCGCCCTGATCGACGTCGGCGCCAACTTCAGCAGCGCGTGGGACCGGGCGACGCCCGAGCTGGATCTCGGACCGGAGAACCTGTCGGAGATCTCCGACGCGCAGGCGCTCGTCGCTGCGATCACCTCGGAGGAGGAGTTGCGTGCACTGAACGCCAATCCGCTGTGGACCGGCCTGCCTGCGGTGCAGTCGAACCGAGTCGTGCGGACCGACAAGTTCACCAACGACGGCGGGCCGATCACCGCGCTGTGGAGTCTCGATCTGGCCGAGCAGCTGTACACGCCTACGTCGTAGCCGCGATACCCTCCGCACTACGAGCGGCGACCCCGCACGCCCGCGCGGTGAACTGGTCGAGAAGCGGATGGTCGGCCAGTCTGCGCCACTTCTGGGCGGCGGCGCGCGCACGGTCGTAGCGTTCCGCCTGCCCGGAATCCGGATCGAGGCCGAGCCGCACCCAGGAGTCGATGCCGAATCCGCCGATGAGCCTCTGCAATTCGGCGAGTTCGGCCTCCGGGAGCGTGGGCGTCGTTCCGCGCATCTTGCCCAGCAACCGCAGCTCCTGGAAACCGTGGACGTCGGCGAGCATCCGCCCGGCTTCGGCACGGAACTGTGCAGACTCGGCAATGGGCCGAGCCTCCAGCGTCCGCTGCAACGTCACCAACGCCGAATGCAGTTTCAGCTGATCCGCGCGCTGGCCGAACTGGACGTCGATGACGGATCTGAGCTCGTCGAGCCCACTGCGTTCGACGAGTTCCGCTGCCAGCGTGGGCGAATCCCGCACACCGAGCTTGACGAGCGTGACGGCCATGCGGATTCCGAAGAGGCCGAACCGGTCGACGATCGACGCACGCAGGTCCGCGTCGACCGGCAACAGCCCGGGCCGTGAGAACCTGTCGGCGGACAACATCGCCAACTGCAGGTCCTCGTCGGGCACCTGGGCGAGGACCTCGAAGGCGGCGAACTCCGCCTGTCGCAACGTTTCCGCGGCCAACGCGAGCAAGCCGGCGACGGGCACGACGGCCTGGCACAGTCCGGTCGCCTCCAGTTCCGAGGCGAACCTGGCCGCCACTTCCTTGGCCGACATCATCGCGTCCATCCGGCCCGCGCCGACCTCGTCGGCGCGGGACACGACGCCGACGACGCCGAGAGGCCCCGATTCGCCGCCGACGTGCGCGCCGATCTGACCGAGAAACGACACATCCGTCGCGTTGAGCGTCCGCAGCAGATACACGACGGCATCCGCCCCCGACGACGCGTTCTCCGGCGTCAGCATCGACAGCGTCCGCGCCGAGACGTCCCGAGACAACGACGAGGTACCGGGGGTGTCGATGATGGTGGTGTGCGTCAACGCCCGCGCGGGCCATTCGACGTCGAGTCGGTCGACCTGAGTCGCCGTCAGGTCACCCAGATCGAACGTCAGACGCCCACTGCGACGCTGTACCGGAACGTGAGCGGATCGGTCGCCGTCGTACCAGGCCGTGACGCTCGGGGTCGCACCGCTGCGGTACCACGTCACGACCTTGGTGCACTCGGTCGCATCGGTCGGCGCGATGTCCTGGCCGACAAGCGAATTGAGCAGAGTGGATTTACCCGCCTTCAGCGACCCCGCCAGCGCCACCCGCAGCGGCTGATCCAACCGCTCCAAGCACGCGGTCAACGTCGCCGCACCGTAGGTGTCGATGGAGTACGCGCTTCGAGCCGCGGTGATCAGAGCACGAGCATCGGACAGCGTCGTCACAGTGACTTCTCGCTCGGAACCAACGCAGCCGCCCGCTCGCTCAACTCGGCGACCACCTTCATCTCACGATCCAACTGTGCTGTGCGCGTGCCGCGTTCTGCCTGTTCGACGTTGGCGGCTTCCTGCGCTGCCCGCAACGAATCGTTCAGTGACCGCAGGGTCTGCTCCGCGATCGACGTGAAGTGATCGCGCAGTACCCGCTGGATCTGCCGAAGGCGATCCTTCGATTCCTTGCCCACCTGGAAGCTCACGTCGTCGGTGAATCGCCTGATCGCCATCTTGGCCTCGGAGCGCCTGGTCCGAACGCGGTTCTCCTTGTCCTCCTTGTACGCCTTGGTTCCGAGGAGGACACCCGCGCCGATCGAGATGGGGTTGAGCAGACTCAGGCCGACGAAGGTGGTGATCAGGCCGAACATCAGCACACCGCCGTAGGAACCGCGCATCCCGACGAGCACCTTCTGCGTGATGCCGATCTTGCCCGTCTCCAGATCTGCCAGCGACGCAACGGGATCGAGCACGTCGTCGAGATCGCCGAGATCGAGATCGGGGAGCGCCACCGCCCCTGCGGCAGCGAAGTGCTCGGCAACGAGCTCGGCCAACCACAGCGCGCGCTCGTGCGCCCACACGAAATTGTCGCCGACCGACGCCGCGATCTGCTCCTCCAGCCAATCCCCCAGCTCGGCCCAGTCGGAGCCGGGATCGCCCTCGTCCACGGTCTCCTCCGCTTCGCGGGTCACCCTGCGCAGCCGATCCCGAAGATCATGATCGATGTCCGACGCCAGGTCGGCGATGCCGTCGGCGAGGGTCTGTTGCCATTGGGAGGTCTTCTTGTGCAGGTCCTCGGCGGCGGCTTTGGCTCGTTGCAGACCGGCCACTGCTGCAGCGGCTCGTTCCGGGTCACGAAGAGCGGCGAGTTCGCTTCCCATGGCGAGTGTCAGGTGTTCTGCGACGGAACGGATGTCGAGCGATACCGCCGTTCGGGTGGTGGCGTCGGCGCGCGCGACCACGTTGTCCCGCAGGAACGCGTAGAGGTCGGGGAAACCGGATTCGACGTTCAGTTCCTCGTCGCTGAGTCGTAGTGCGTGCGAGCGGAGCAGCGAGGACAGCGAGATCATCGGCACGTCCAGGCCTTCGCGCTGCAGGTGTGCGCGGTTGGCGTCCACGATCGAACGCCAGTGGGGGTACAGGTCGGTCTTGGTGATCAGCACTGCGACCGACGGGCACAGGCCGAGAACCTGACGGAGGAAGGCAATTTCGGGTTCGGTGAACTCGCGGCTGGCATCGGACACGACGAGCACTGCGTCCGCGGACGGTACGAGGCCGAGAGTTCCTGCTGCATGTGGGTTTCCGTGACCGCCGACGCCGGGGGTGTCCACCAGCACCAATCCGTCGGCGAGCAGCGGACTCGGAACGTTCACTTCGAGCCTGAGCACTTCGCGTCCCTCGGCTCGCGGGCTGGCCGGGGTGATGTTCTGCAGCTCGTCCAGCGGAACCTCGACGCGCACGGCGTCGTTACCGGGATCGGCAAGCACCAGTTCGGCATAGGAACGCTCGGAGTTCTGCACGACGGTCGGAATGGCCGTCGTCTCGTCGTCGCCGACGGAACAGACGTTCAGGTTCAGCAGCGAGTTGACGAATTGGCTTTTTCCCTGTTTCAACGGCCCGACGACGACGATGCGTCTCCTGGGGTCGAGTACCCGTTCCTTCGCGAGTTCCATCCTCGACACCAGATCGGAGCGACCGACCGTCTGCGCCACTGCCGCAGTTCGATCGAGCAACTCGGCCAGCTGTTTCGCGTGCCCGTCCATGGCCTTCTTTCGGTGCTCGTGCGTTCGTCCGACCTGACTCTAACGAGAGAAAAGGCCCCGGGCGGAAGAACCGCCCGGGGCCGTGCTTCTCCCTCGTGGAACGTTACGGGTTGATCAGGTCCGTGTGGTGATCGACCGACGCGATGTCGGCCACCGAGTCCGCGGTGCTGTCGGCGGCGCCGTGCAGGCTGCCCTCCGAGTGGAGCGAGGAGTCCAGCGAGGACTGCGCCGAACCGAACACGTTCGAGTCCACCGAAGACCAGCTGCTGGAGTCGAACTGCGAGTCGTACTGCGAGTCGAACGAGCCGGATGCGCTGCCCGCGGCGTCGGTGACGCTGTCGAAGCCGCCGGACAGTCCGCCTGCCGCGCCGCCGAGAACGTCTGCTCCCGTGGCCACTCCGCCCTGCAGTCCGCCGGCCACGTCACCTGCGACGTCGGCTCCAGCCGACGCACCGCCGGCGAGGCCGCCGGCAACGTCACCTGCGATGTCGGTTCCGGCTGCTGCGCCGCTCGCCAGTCCGCCTGCAATCCCTGCACCTGCCGACGCACCCGCGTCGAGTCCGGCCCCGAGGCCTGCACCGAGACCCGCACCCAGTCCGGCGCCTGCCTGTGCAGCAGCGTCCACGCCCGCGCCGACGGTTCCGTCGACGCCGCCTGCGACCGAGCCGCCGAGTCCGGCTGCACCTTGGGCCGCGCCGTCGACCGTTCCTGCCAGTCCGCCACCGAGACCGGCACCTGCCTGAGCAGCACCGTCCACCGCGCCGCCGACTGCACCGGTCAGGCCGCCGCCCAATCCGCCTGCCAACCCACCGCCGAGGGAGCCGAGGCCGGACAGTCCGCCACCGAGTCCGCCGGCCAGGCCTGCACCCGCGTTTCCGACGGCGGCGAGTCCGCCGCCGAGTCCTGCGGTCACACCGCCGACTGCGCCTGCGCCGAGGTCACCGGCTGCGCCGCCGGTCAGACCGCCCGTGGCACCGCCTGCAGCGCCGAGGGCTGCGTCGACTGCTCCGGTCAACGCTCCGCCCAGTTCTGCGCCGCCGCCGAGCGCTGCGCCGAGATCGAGTGCTCCGCTGGTGTCGAGGACCGTGTCCAGTGCGGCGCCGAGGTCGGCTCCTGCCTGTCCACCCACGCCGAAGGCTGCTCCGAGAACACCTTCGAGGTTCGTTGCTGCGTCGAGGTCGACCCCGGCGGACGCGTCGATCGCGGATCCGAGGGCGGCCGTCAGGCTGCCGATTGCGCTGGTGTCGAGATCGAGCGCGGTTCCGACGGCTCCGCCGACGAGTGCGCCCAGGTCGCCGGTTGCGACGCCGGCCAGGTCGAGGTCCGCGAGTGCACCGGCGTCGAGCACGGCGCCGAGAGAGGATCCGATGGTCGACGCCAGGCCGCCGTCGGCCTCGAAGAGTCCTTCCAGACCGGTAGCGAGGTCCAGGCCGCCTGCTGCTCCGGCGACTGCGTCCAACGCTCCGTCGAGGGCGCCGCTGAGAGCTCCGCCTGCACCGAGAGCCGCACCCAGATCCAGTCCAGCGCCGAGTCCTGCAATGCCTTCGAGTCCCGCAATGCCTTCGAGTGCGGCGCCGAGGCCTGCGCCTGCTTCTCCGCCGATTCCGAATGCCGCGCCGAGGATGCCTTCGAGGTTGGCGGCACCGCCCAGGCCCGCTCCCAGCGCGCCGTCGATGGCGGTTCCGAGGGACGTGGTCAGATCTCCGACGACGCCTGCGTCGAGGTCCAGTGCGGTTCCGAGGGTACCTGCCACGATGCCGCCGAGGTCCAGTCCGGCGAGGCCACCGAGATCGAGGTCTGCCAGCGCACCGGCGTCGAGCACGGCGCCGAGGGAGGATCCGAGAGCCGCGGCGAGACCACTCTGCAGGGCGAACACGCCGTCCAGCCCTGCGCCCAGTCCGCCGCCCAATCCGCCGCCGAGGCCCGCGCCTGCGCCGATCGCTGCGTCGAGTGCCGATCCGAGTCCGGCTGCGACACCTCCGCCGAGGCCGAGGCCTGCGGTCAGTGCGGTTCCGAGGCCACCTGCCAGGCCGCCAACGAGGTCGATCTGGCCCGCGTCGACGACGGCGCCGACGACGTTTCCGAGTGCTGCGCCGAGGTTGGCGCCGATCTCTCCGCCGATGCCGAATGCGGCACCGAGTGCTCCGCTGAGGGCCCCTTCGACGCCGGCGATGGCGCCCAGGTCGATTCCTCCGACGGCGCCGAGCGCTGCGTCGAGGGCCGTGTTCAGGCCTGCCGTGACGCCTGCACCGAGCTCCGCGCCGATCCCGGCGCCCAAGCCGAGGCCGCCGCCGATGAGACCGGTCAGAGCGCCGCCGAGGTCGAGGCCGCCACCGAGACCGAGGCCGCCGTCCAGATCGAGGCCACCGCCGATCGCTGCGCCTGCGCCGAGGAAGGCTTCGAGTGCCGCGCCGAACGCTGCTCCCAGCTCGACACCGATCTGCCCGCCTGCCGCCAGTGCTGCGGTGAGGGCGGCGCCGATCTGGGCTGCGATGTCGCCGGCGAAGTCGATGTCGCCGCCGAGTCCACCGCCCAGTCCACCACCGATGACACCGCCGCCGGCGAGTCCGCCGCCCACGACGGCTCCGGCAGTGAGGCCGAGTCCGGTCGACAGCCCGCCTCCGATGGCAGCGCCACCGGCGAGGGAACCGTCGAGGCTGCCTGCCGCACCGGCGCCTGCGCCGAGGATCGCGGAGAGCTGCGAACCTGCTCCGGCGAACAAGCCGGACTCTGCGACGAGCGGGGCGACGGCGACGATGTCCGCGTGGCAGACGTCGCCGAGGCCGGCGGCCGCGAGGGCTGCTTCGGGGTTGGCGCAGTACGCGGCTGCGGCTTCGTCGTCGCGAAGCAGGCTGAGGATGAAGTCGAGTACTGCGTTGGTGGCCATCTGAGGCTCCTTGGATGTTCGGAAGCGGGGTTCCGGGGGGTCGTTCGTGGTTGATCACAAAGCTATGGCCCGGGGGCGGTTCGCCCAACGGGGACGAACCCCCTACTCCATCGGCGCCACCCAGGGTTCCGGCATTAGGGGATCCCGGGCCATTAGGGGATTTGCCCGCGATCGGCCCGTCACCAGCTGTGAGACGTAACGAAAGATGCCATGCTGTCGACATCACCAGCAGCGTCGACGGGTGTCGCTGCCCATTACGAAGTCGGAGATGATGATGAGCGCAGGGATCGGTATTCGGATCGGAACGGTCACCTCGGTGGCCACCCTCGACGCGTCTCACGACCCGTACGCACCGCGTGATTTCGCCACCGACGAGGCCATGCCGACCGTCGAGCGTCGGACCGCCCTCGATCTTCGTCCCGACTCCTCCCCCGATCTGGCCGCCCTCACCGACCGACAGCAGCGACACCTCGTCACCGGGTTCGCTGACCGGGTGGGAGACCCCGTCCCCCTGATCGACGAAGAGGGCAATTCCTACGCCGCCGAGGACCTGTTCGCGACGGCCACCCACGTACTCGTCTCCGAGCTTGCTCACGCGGGTGGTTCCGATGCGACGATCGTCGTCGCCCACCCGGACCGGTGGACCGGCTACACCTCGGACGTGCTGCGTGAAGCGCTCGATCGCGTCGGCCTCCCCGACACCACCCTTGTCCCCGAGTCCTTCGCCGCGATGCGCTGGCTCGAAGGCTCACGCGGGCAGCAGGGCGAGGGCCTGACCGTCATCTACGACCTCGGCGCCACCTCGCTCGGTATCACGCTCATGCGTACCGGGCTCGACGCAGGTGTCATCGGGACCGGCGTCCACTCGCAGGACTTCGGTGGCTCGCAGTTCGACCACATCGTCACCCAGTACGTCCTCGACACCGTCTCCAGTAGTCGCGATTTCGAGTTCGACGCGTTCGATCCGGACACCGTCGGGGCTCTCGTCGAACTGCGCGCACGCTGCAGCGAAGCGAAGGAGCGACTGTCCTACGAGACCGCGACCACGCTGACCGTCGACCTCCCCGGCCTGCGCAGCGAAACACGGCTTGTCCGAGACGAACTCGAAGATCTCATCCGACGACCCATCCTCGATTCCGTCGAGCTGATCCGCGAGACCCTGCACACCACAGGCCTCGACGTCGGCGACGTCACCCAGGTCCTCCTGACCGGCGGAAGCTCCAGCATTCCCCTTGTCGCCGAGCTGATCTCGTCGGAACTGCGCGTCCCGGTCGTCACCGGTCCGCACCCCGGCCGCATCCCCGCCATCGGCGGCGCGATCATCGCAGCCGAGATCTCCGCAGCCGTCGTCGCCGACGTCGAGGCCTGTGGTGTGCAGGGTCTCGCGGATCAGCTCGACGGAATCGAGGAT
>NZ_NOXZ01000071.1:0-2477 GCF_002258225.1 Rhodococcus sp. RS1C4
AGGTGTCGAGTGAGGTGGTGTGGTCGTGGTGGGTGAGCCAGTGGAGGAAGCTCGGGTAGGTGGTGTCGGGGAGTGCGGGTGTGGTGGGGTTGTTGTAGGTGCGGAGCAGTGTGGCGATCAGTGGCGGGGTGGACCAGCCGTCGGTGATGGCGTGGTGGACGGTCAGGATGAGGGTGTGCTGGTCGGCTGCGGTCGTGACCGCGGTGACGCGCATCAACGGCGCCTCGTCGAGCGCCAACGGGATCGTCCGGTCTGCGTCGATGATCGCCGCGATCGCGTCCGTGTCGTACGTATCGATATCGGTATGCGAAAGAGTGACGGTGGCATCGGTGGGGATCACTGCGACGTATTCGCCGTTCGCAGCGGGTGTGATCGCGGCCTTGAGGTTGGGGTGTGTGTCCGTGAGTCGATCAAGGGCGATGCGGAGCCTGTCCAAGTCGAGCAGCCCGGTCACCGTCACCGCAGTGTGGGTGAGGTACACGTCGGTACCGGACACAGCGCCGAGCATGGATTCGAAAACCATGCCGTGTTGGAGTGGTGTCAGTGGTTGGACGTCGGTGAGGTCGCCGTAACGCTCTTCCCATGCGGTGACATCGTTGTAGGTGAGACCGGTGGCGGTGAAGTCGGTCAGTGAGCGTCGGCTGCGGCCGGTGTAGGCGGCGAGGCATCGCAGCGTGGCTGTCCACAACTGGACGAGTTCGTGTGCTTGTTCGGTGGTGAGAATTTTCTCGGCGTAGGCGAAGGAACCGTCGAAGACGGTCGCGCCGTCGGCGTCCGACACCGCGGCGATGTTGGCGTCGACAACTGCGGCGGCGGGAAGCTCTGCGGGCACGTGTCCACGGATGCCCGGGATTTCGGGGGCGCTGGTCCAGGAGCGGTCACCAGCTGTGCCGCTGGTGAAGTTACCAAGGTAGTTGAATCCGATGTCCGGAATGTTCTGTGGGAGAGCAGCTTCGGTGTTGAGGTGGGTGAGTATGCCGTAGCCGATGCCGCGGTCCGGGACGCGTGCGAGTGTGTCTTTGATGCGTAGTACGGCGTCGGCGGCGAGGGTGGGGTCGGTGAGTGTGTCGATCGGGTCGAGGTCGGTGAGGTCGGCGAGGATCGGGTACCAGGTGGTGAACCAGCCGATCGAGCGGGAGAGGTCTGCTCCGGGGACCAGGGTTTCTTGGCGGCCGTGGCCTTCCATGCCGATGGTGACCGGGCGTGGCTCGAGGCCGTGGCGTGCGCGCCATGCGCAGGTCGCGATGCCCAGTGCGGTGAGGAGGATGTCTTCGACGCTCGCCGAGAGGGCGGTGGTGATGTCGCCGATGAGGGTAGCGGTGAGGTCGGCGGGAACCGTGACCTCGATCTGTCCGGTTGTGGCGTGAGTGTCGCGCTCCGGGTCGACGCTCCGCTCGCCGAAGAGAGGCTGTGTGGCGTCGGCGACGGTGTTCCAGTGCTCGAGTTGGTCGGTGAGGTGGGGGTCGCGTGCGCGTTCGGTCAGTGCGTGGGTCCATGTGGTGATGGAGGTTCCGGCGGGGAGCAGGTCGTCTTCGGTGGCGCCGGTTTCGAGTGCCCAGGCGTGTGCGAGGTCGTCTTGAAGGATGCGCCAGGAGACGCCGTCGACAGCGAGGTGATGGATCACCATGACGAGGCGGCCGGTGGCATCACTGGAGGTGGTGCACCACATTGCGCGCCAGAGGATTCCGTTCGTCGGATCCATCTGATCGGACATTCGGGTGACGAGGTCGTCGACTGTCGTCAGCCATTGCGGGCTCGACCAACCGTCCGACGTCGTCAGCGATTGGATCGGCGATTCGACCGTTGTGGAGGGAAGCGTGAACTCCCAGGTTTCGGAGCGGCGAAGGCGAGCGCCGAGCGTGGGGTGGGCTGTGGCGATCCTGTTGAGGACTCGGTGCAGGGTGTCGGTGGTGAGGTCGGGTGGGGTGGTGAAGATGAAGGATTGGGTGAAGTGGTCGAAGCCGGGTCGGTAGAGGTAGCTGGCGGCGATCGGCCACAGTGGTGAGGTGGTGACCGTGGTGGGTCCGGTTTCGGTGTGGGTCTGGGTGTGGGTGTCGGCGATTCGTGCCAGGGCGCTGATGGTGCGGTGGGTGAAGATGTCGGCGGCGGTGATGGTGATGCCGGCGCGGCGGGCTGCGGTGACGACCTGGATGGAGGAGATGGAGTCGCCGCCGAGGCGGAAGAAGTCGTCGTCGATCGACAGTGGGGTGTCGGTGGGCAGGTGCAGGATGTCGGCGAAGACGGTGGCGAGGGTGGTTTCGGTGACCGTGGTGGGGTGTTGTCCGCCGGTGAGTGCTCCGGTGAGGTCGGGTGCGGGTAGTGCGCGGCGGTCGAGTTTGCCGTTGGGGGTGACCGGGACGGTGGTGATGGGAATGAACACGGTGGGGATCATGTAGTCCGGTACCCGTGCGGTCAGATGCTCCCGCAGTTCGTCGTCGGTGACGTCGGTACCGACGTAATAGGCGGCAAGGTATTTG
>NZ_NOXZ01000008.1:0-109144 GCF_002258225.1 Rhodococcus sp. RS1C4
CGCCCACCCGGGTCATTCCGCAGGCTCCACTCCTAAGGTTGGTTCATGATTCGCGTACTCCTGGCCGACGACGAGAACCTGATCCGTTCCGCCCTCGCGACGATGCTGTCGCTCGAGGACGACATCGACATCGTGGCGCAATCCGATTCCGGGGAAGCAGCCGTCACCGCGGCGCAGCAACACTCACCCGACATCGCTGTTCTCGACCTGCAGATGGGCGGAATCGACGGTATCGAGGCCGCGGGACTCATTGCCGACGCCGTCCCCACCTGTGCCGCCATCATCGTCACCAGCCACGGCAGGCCGGGGTATCTCAAGAAAGCATTGGAAGCCGGAGTTCGCGGGTTCCTACCGAAGACGACATCGGCCGCGACGCTCGCCGAAGTTGTCCGGACCGTGCACGGCGGCGGCCGATACGTCGATCCATCGCTCGCCGCGGAAGCAATCGGCGCGGGAGATTCTCCACTGACCCCGCGTGAAGCGGACGTGCTCGAGTTCGCGGCGGACGGCGCGACCATCGCCGAAATCGCCTCACGCGCTCACCTGTCCCAGGGAACCACACGCAATTACCTGTCCTCGGCCGCTGCGAAACTGGGAGCAGCCAATCGGCACGAGGCGTCAGCCGTTGCGCGACGCCACGGCTGGATTTGACGTCACTTCCAGGGACGGCAGCCGACGACCGGGCGCGGCCCGGCTGACCCCGATCCGTAAACCGTTGTGCTTCAGCAGGTACACGGCCGCGATGACGCCGGTCAGGAGCGAGACGACGCCGCCGACGACGAGAGGGGCGCGGGGGTCCAGTACGTCCGCCAACCACCCGAGGACCGGACTTCCGATCGGTGTACCGCCGAGGAAACAGAGCATGTAGATACCCATGACTCGTCCGCGCATGTCCGACGGCACGGACATCTGCAGTATGTTCATCGCGGACGTCGAGAACGTCAGGTTCAGTGCACCCGTCGGAATCAGCAGCAGCGCAACGAGCAGGTAGTTGGGCATCAGGCCGACGAGAAGTTCGAACACACCGAACGCGATGACCGCCCCGAGGAACAACCGGAGCCGAGGCGTCGTCGATCGTCGCGCGGCCAACGTCGCTCCCAGCAATGTGCCCACCGCCAGCGTCGTCGACAGCAGACCGTATGCATCGGCACCGCTGCCGAACGAGTTCCGAGCCAACACCGCAAGACTCAGCGGAAAGTTCAAGCCGAACGTGGACACCACGAACACCGTCGCCAGCAACACTCGCAGGTCGGGCCGTCCCCACACGTAGGAAAAACCGGCTCGTACTTGCCCTTTCGCTCGTGGGGCACGTTCCACGGCGAACAAGTCCTTGGCGCGCATCGCGATCAACGCACCGAAGACGGCGGCGAACGACGCTGCGTTGATCAGAAAGACCCAGCCCGTTCCCACGAGCGTGATCAGGACACCGGAAATCGCGGGCCCGATGATCCTGGCCATGTTGAACGTCATGGAATTCAACGCAATTGCGTTGGACAGAGTCTCCTTGCCGACCATCTCGATGGTGAAGGACTGACGCACCGGAGCGTCGATGGCGGACGAGCACCCCAGCACGAAGGCGATGACATAGACATGCCACAACTCGACTACGTTGCCCACGTCCAACAGTCCGAGCACCAGACCACACACCGCAGCGAAGACCTGCGTGATCATCAGAAGCTTGCGCTTGTCGTAGCGGTCCGCCAGCACACCGCCCCACACCGACAGCAGCAACGTCGGACCGAACTGCAACGCCATGACGATGCCGACGGCAAACCCGTTACCGCCGGACAACGTCAGAACCAACCAGTCCTGAGCAACACGTTGCATCCAGGTCCCGACGAGCGACACGATCTGCCCCGACGCCCACAATCGGTAATTGCGCGTACGAAGCGCAGCGAACATCGGCAAGGCTGTGGGCACCCCATAGATATTAAACCTATCTAACGAGTCGTTCCGCAGGCTCCACTTCCGCTCCCTGCCTATTCGGACTCGCTCACCAACGCGCTGATGATCCCGACGGCATCGCGCAGGGTTGCGAGCTGGGTCTCGTTCAACCCGGCCAGCTGCGCAGTCATCCACGCCTCCCGCGCACTCGCCTCGTCCGCGATGAGCGTGTGCCCGGCGGGCGACAGCGACACGATCACCTGACGGCCGTCGGTCGGATGCGCGGTGCGCACCACCAATCCCAGGTCTGCCAGTGACGCGATGACCCTGGTCATCGACGGTGGCTGCACGCGTTCACGAGCCGCGAGAGCCCCCGGTGTCATGTCCCCCTCACGGCTCAGCGTGGCCAAGGCCGACAGCTGAGTCAACGACACTTGCGAATCGACTCGTCTCCCCCT
This sequence comes from Rhodococcus sp. RS1C4, assembly GCF_002258225.1. Taxonomy (NCBI): domain Bacteria; kingdom Bacillati; phylum Actinomycetota; class Actinomycetes; order Mycobacteriales; family Nocardiaceae; genus Rhodococcus; species Rhodococcus sp. RS1C4. Next base: position 2,343 of record NZ_NOXZ01000008.1, read on the forward strand.
CAGATGACGAGTCAATCGCACGACGGCAAGCGACAGGTCGCTCGCCAGTTCACGGTTGTCCTTCACGTTATTTCCCGACGTCACAGCGAGGAGACTACGCCTAGCAGCGAGGATGAGCTCAGGTAACCGCGTCCGTGATGGGTCCGACCACGAAATACGCCACGAACAGTAGAGCGACGACCCAGAGCAGGGGATGTACCGACTTGGCCTCGCCTCGACCGACCGCGAGTATCACCCAGGCGATGAAGCCGACGCCGATACCGTTCGCGATGGAGTAGGTGAACGGCATCACGAGGATGGTAAGGAACGCGGGAAGAGCGATCTCGAACTTCGTGAAATCGATGTCCCTGACCTGTCCGATCATCAACGCACCGACCACGACCAGGGCGGGGGCCGCGGCTTCGATCGGGACGATGGCGGTCAACGGCGTCAGGAACATCGCCGCGAGGAACAGCACGCCGGTGACGACGTTGGCCAGGCCGGTACGCGCTCCTTCCGCGATTCCCGACGCGGACTCGACGAACACCGTGTTCGACGACGCCGACGCCCCGCCGCCGGCGATGGCTCCGGTGCCTTCGATGACGAGTGCCTTGCCGATGCCGGGGAGCGTGCCCTTCTCGTCGACGAGATTCCCCTCCTTGCCCAGACCGGTCATCGTTCCCATCGCGTCGAAGAAGTTCGCGAGCACGAGGGTGAACACCAACAGGCTGGCAGCCAGTACACCGATGCGGGTGAACGCACCGAACAGGTTCACATCTCCGACCAACGACAGGTCGGGGATCTGGAAGAGCTGATCCGGGAGAATCGGGACGCTGAGGTTCCACCCCTTGGGGTCGACGCCCTGCGACGGACCCACGTCGGTGACGGCCTCGACGATGGCCGCGACGACGGTGGTGACGACGATTCCGATGAGCAGTCCACCGCGCACCTTGCGTGCGACGAGGATGCCCATGAGGAGAAGTCCGAAGACGAACACTGCCGTCGGCCACGACGCGATGGAGCCGTCGATGCCGAGCCCGACGGGAACCGTCGTACCGGCGGCGTCGGGAATTCGCCGGACGAATCCGGAGTCGACCAGACCGATGAACGCGATGAACGCTCCGATGCCGGCCGCGATCGCAGCTTTCAGCTCGGACGGGATCGCGTTGAACACGGCGGTACGGAATCCGGTGACGGCCAACAGCACGATGATGATCCCGTCGATCACCACCAGACCCATTGCCTCGGGCCAGGTGACCTGAGGCGCAATGGTCACCGCCAGCAGGGTGTTGATGCCGAGTCCGGCTGCGATGCCGAAGGGGTAGTTGGCGACGATGCCGAACAGAATCGACATGAATCCCGCGACGAGCGCGGTCACGGCAGCGACTTGCGACACCGGCAAGATGTTGCCGAGCACGTCCGTCTTGGCCGCAGCGTCGTCGGCGGAGAAGCTGCCGAGGATCAACGGGTTGAGTACGACGATGTACGCCATCGCGACGAACGTGACGACGCCGCCGCGCACTTCGGATCCAACGGTGGATCCACGTTCGGTGATCTTGAAGTAGTTGTCCAGGAGCCGGGACTGGAAGGCCATGGAGGTAACCTACATTTCGTGGACCCCGAGTCGGAACCGAACGAGCTCAGCCCCAGGCTGACCGATCCGGCTCCGGTGCTCGCGGCCGGTCTCGCTCTGTGGATCGCGGCAACGGTGGTCGTTCTGCTCGTCGGCCAACGGTGGTCGTCGGCGCTGCCCGTCTGCTGGGCCGGAATCGGCGTCGGAGCAACCGGTTACGTGGTGTTTCTCGTCCAACGCGCAGCATCGAGGCGCGGCAAAAAGACCGCGCAGCGCGGCTTGAACTGACCGGCCGCCGTCCATAACCCACGTCACGTCGTGCCGCCGCACGTAATCGTCGTCACGCCACACATGCTCTGACGTGCGGAAACTCACCTCTGAATCGGTTGAGTTACACAGATTTAACGTGGAGTATTGGTTATGTCAGTTTCAAGCAACCGAGTAATCCACGAAAGCAAGGCCATGAAGTTCGTTTCGCAGTTCCGTACCCGCCGTAACCACACCCGCTCGCTTCGCGCCCTCTACGCACGCGCACACGCAGTCAGCAGCCCCTCGATGCGCGACGAACTCCTCGTCATCGCGCAGCGGTCCGACTACGCGGGTCGCTGATCGCACGGACCACGACGATCCACAGCAGTCCCCACAGGGCTCCGAACACCCAGCCCGCCAGCACGTCCGTCGTCCAATGGGCGCCCAGGTAGATCCGGGAGAACCCGATCGCCAGGGTGCCGACGACGGGCAACGCCAGCAGACTGCGCCTGTGCAGCCACGGTGTTCGTGACGTCACCAGGACAGCGATCGTCACCGTCGCGAGGATCGCGGACATCATCGCGTGGCCGGACGGGAACGAATAGCTCGAGATCTCGACCAGTCGCTCCGGAACCGGTGGCCTGGCACGCCCCCACAGCAGCTTGGCCAGACTCATTGCGCCCCAACCCGTCAGCATGGCACCGCCGACCATGATCGCGTCGGGCCGCCGGCCGGACATCAGCAATGCCGAGCATCCCGCGATGGACCACACGAACATCCACACCGTGTTCCCGAGTGTCGTGATCACCCAGAACAGTGACGTCACCCAGGCCACGCGATGCTCGACCATCCACAGAAGGACGTCAGCGTCCACCCTCGGCCTCCCTGTTGCCGGCGATGTGAGTGGTGCCGTCCTCGGCCACCCACCAAGCGAGGGTTCGGTCCCCCGCCACAGCTCCGCGAAGTCGAACGATCAATTCGTGGTGCACGACGACCCGCCCCGCGGGTAAGTCGAGTCCCAGTGCCGCGCAGGCCAACACCGCCGATGGCTCACGATCGAAGGAACTCACCCGTCCCACGCCTCGGACATCACCCTGGACAGCGTCCGAGGCGAGGCGCACATCGAGCACCGAAGCCAGCACGGACGCGGACTCCAGTGTCGACAGCACGGTGACGTCGGCGTCGAGGACGGCTGCGAGCCACGGTCGATCGAGCACCATCGCATCGATCGGGTCGACGAGTGCACCCGACACGGATCGAACCTGCGGTGGCAGGTCCAGGTCGTCCTCCTCGACGCGCCCCGACGCCACTGCGTCGGCGATCGCTGTATGAGTTGTCGCGATCACCGCAGGAGTCGGTGTGCGCGAGGGATCGGCGAGACGGTCGATCAGCAGCCGGGTGAACCAGGCGCTGTCGCAGTGGGTCGGCGCCAGCGCAGCTGCGAGATCGTCCGCACTCGGGTGCTCGAACACGTCGAGCAGTCCGTCGAACGTCGTGTCCGACGGCGCACGGTAGGTTCCGACCGACGTGCCGTCGACGACGGCGTGACGCCGCAACCACCACGCGGTGTATCCGTCCCGATCCTGCAGCGCGGCACGCGTTCTCGGATCCGCCAACAGCTGTGACAGCGCTTCCGGCCAGGCATCGGAGTCCACGAGATCCAGGTCGCGGACCGCGACGAGCGTCTCCGGGTCATCGGCCAGCGACGCCCACCACTCGGCCTCGTCGTCGAGATCGTGATCCGGCTCGGTCGGCAGGTCGTCGGTGACGACCCCGAATCCCCAGCCGACACCCACCGCGCGTAGCGCCTCCGGTCCGTGTGAACGTACGACGGCGGGATCGACCGTGCCGAACGGCGAATCCTCGGCCAAGACGGCCGCCAACGGTGCGTCGGGCAGCAACAATTCGTCCGCCGCACGCAGTTCGCCGGTGGAACTGGCCAGCGGAATCGATCCGAGCCACCCGGGCAGACCGTCGGCGTTCGCGGCAAGAGTGAGTACGGCGTCGGTCAGCCCGTCGACGGCATCACCGTCGTCCCAGTCCAGTTCGTCCAGAAGAGCTTCCAGCGCAGGATCGGACAGCATCTCCGCGGCGGACAACTGTGCCGCGCCCAGCCTCGTCAACAGTGGACGAGCGGCATCGGGGTGAACCAACCGAGTCCAGTGCACCCCGATCGCACCGCTGACGCCGTCGGCGAGCACCGTCGTCCGCGGGCCCGTCACCGTACGGCCGTCCGCGAGTGGAACAGGAAGTGCAGCAAGCTCTTCCGATGCAACGCCGTCGACGACGAGAGCCGCGAGCCCGTCGTACAAGCGACCCCACCATGCCGGTTCGCGGTCCACACCGGTGAGCATCTCGGCGAGACGTGCCAAACCGATGCGACGAACGTCGACCGCCGCCAACGCCGCTGCGTGTCGTGGACCGGACATCGACGGCGCAACCAGGTCCGGGAACGTCTCGGCCACCACCTCCGCCAACTCGTCCGTCAGCCCGGGCAGAACCATGGCGCGGGACGGAACCAGATCCACCCCTCCGACTCCGAGAAGCCATGCAGTGGAGGATGCCTCACGCAGAATCGACTCCCGCAGGACCTCGTCCACGGCACTGCGCGCGAACCCGGGCACCGGGACGAACACAGGCCGCACCGAGGGAGGCAGGGCCGCCAGCATCCGGCCGTATCCGGCGGCGAGCCCGGCCACATCGGCACCGGGCAGTACCCGTCGGCGATCGGGTTGCATGGCCACGTCGGCGATCGGTATCGCCGGTAGCGACAACTCCTCGTCCGACCGCGTGGGCGCGCGAAGAACATTCGCGGAATCGGGTACCGGCCGGCCGTCGACGGTCGGCATCAGCCACCGCACCCGCTCGGTGCGATACTGCCACCACCGGCGCCCGTCCACGTCGACGGCTTCCACCCTGACGCCGACGTCGGTGACGGCGCGTTCGAGCCGGTCGCCCGCGATGTCGATGACCGTCAGAGCTTCCAGTTCCAGCAACAGCGACGCCGCGTCCTCGCGCATCGAAGCGAGGATCTCGTCGGCGTCTCGCACCCGCAACACGATTTCGGAGTCGAACCCGTCGGCGGGCGGGACCGAACTCGGCCACGCCAGTCGCAGAACCGGAACACCGGTCGCCGGCGCCACCACCCCGGCGTCCGCCAGCGCCTGCATCGTCCGATCGGCGCTGAAGACCACTCCGCCTGCAGCGGAACGGAATTCGATCTCGTCACTGACTGCGCGTACCGCGGTGAAACCGACACCGAACCGGCCGACACCCTCGGTTTTCGCGGACACCCGCAACGCCGTCAGAGCGTGCACCCCACTTCGATCGAGCGGAGCGCCGGTGTTCGCAACGTGCAGGAACTCCCCATCCGACCACGCGCGGAGCGAACCGGGCACCCCGCCGCGTGCGGCAGCGTCGGCGGCGTTCTGCGCCAGCTCGGTCAGCAGCCGTTCGCGATAACCACCGCGCACCAGATCACTCTCGGTGGCAGAGTCCTCCCGCAATCGCGTCGGCGACGACGTCCACGCGGACAGAACCGCCGCACGCAGCGATTCGGTGTCGAATGGATCGCTCAATCGGTCGATCGATCGTCCTGCTCGGCGGCGTCGGCGATAGCCTCCGACTCGGCCTCGGGCGCGGCGACCTCAGTCGTGGCGGCCTCAGTCGTGGCGGCCTCAGGCTCGGCGGCCTCCGGTGCGGGTGGTGTGACGACGACCTCGAGCGCCGCGTCGTCGTACGGGTCGAACTGCGGGGACCCGGCGCCGGTCGGCAGCTCGGTGTCGGAGTGCGCACCACAGCCGTACTCGACGTGCACCACTCGCCCGTCGGCGGAGTACTCGTTGCCGCACACTCCGAAGGCAGCCGACAACGACCCCGCGATCGGCAGGAAGAATCCGCAGAGCCCGCAGGTCGACGGAGCGGCCTTCGCCATCTCGCTGCCCGGGCCGAAGTCACCGTCGTGCCACCGTTCGGCTGCGTCGAGCCTCTCCTCCCGGCTCGGAACCTGGGTGCGACCCAGACCCAGTTCGAGAGCGACGTCGTCGACAGCGGGGTCACCGGTCACCACGTACCCGGGAACCAGACGCGGATCCTGGTGCCGGGGCGGGAGTAGATCACCCGGTCCGAGGTCGCCCGGACGGATCCGCTCGTCCCACGGCAACCACGCGGGCGCAACGAGAGCATCGGGGCCCGGGAGCAACACGATTTCACTGATGGTCGCGACGTCGGCGTCCTCGGGCGCGGCGACGACCACCGCCCACTGCCATCCGCGGTAGCCCTGCAATTCGGCACGGAAGCGGTGGGTGGCCGCCGAGCGATCCTCGGCGGTGACGCCGAGATATTCTCCGACGCCGCCTTCGGCCGAATCGATCAGCGCCGCACGAGCCAACTCCGCGGCGTCGGCGAGAACGGGACGAATCTGGTCGAGCTCAGGAGACGATGTGAAACTCACACATTCATTTTGCCGCATCACTTCGGATGCGCCCAGTTCGGGCTGCCATGATGGGGCGATGCCTGCGCCGTTTCGTTCCAGGGTGAAGACCACAGCGGCTGCCGCGATGGGTCTGCTCACCGCGGCGGGACTGGTGACCGGATGCACCGAGACGGAACCGGAATCGTCGGCGATATCGGCCGACGCGCTGTCCGTCACCGTTGTTCGCACATTGCCCCACGACCGGACGTCGTTCACCCAGGGGCTCGAGATCTCCGACGGAGTGCTGTACGAGAGCACGGGCCGCAACGGAACGTCCTACGTCCGCGTGAGCGACCTCGACACAGGCGACATCCTTCGGCAGGTCGACCTGTCCTCCTCCTACTTCGGTGAAGGCATCACCGTTACCGACAGCACGGCCTGGCAGATCACCTGGCAGGACGGTGCCGCGTTCGCCCGCGACCCGCAGACACTGGCCGAACGCGCCCGCGTCGACTACGACGGTGAAGGGTGGGGACTGTGCGAAGCGCCGACGGACGGTTCGTCGCGGCTGATCATGAGTGACGGTTCGTCGACGCTGACGTTCCGCGATCCGGCGACGTTCGACGCCACCGGCGAGGTATCGGTCACCCGGGACGGGAACCCGCTGTCGAACCTCAACGAGCTCGAGTGCGCCGAGGACGGATCCGTGTACGCGAACGTGTGGAAGACGTTCGACATCGCGCGGATCGATCCGCAGACCGGCGCCGTCACGGCGATGATCGACGCTCGGCCGCTGTGGGACGCCATGACCGACGAGGAACGTGCCGGAGCCGACGTCCTCAACGGCATCGCACAGATACCGGGCACCGACCGGTTCCTCGTGACCGGAAAATTGTGGCCGACGATGTACGAGGTGGAGTTCACGTGAGTCGGTGTACTCGCCCATCCGACTTTCAGTGCAGAATTGATCCGTGACCGATCCCCGTGATTCCGACGCCCCCGCGGGTGAGGACCACCCAGGGTTCGACAATTACCGGCCGGCCCCCCGCGCCGCGAGCCGGCGTACCCCGCTGCCTCCTCTGCACCCACCGAATCCCCAGCCTCAGGCCGATCGGCCGCAGGACCGGAAACCGCAAGGGCCGAAAGCTCCCCCGATTCCCCGGAAGCTGACGGTCACCCGGGTCGCCGCGATGCGCAGCCGAGAACTGACGGGCAAGGGCATCGCGACGTTCCAGCGCGCAGCAAAAGCCGACGGCGCCGACAAGTCCGGCCTGACGGCACTGACCTACGCGACCATGGCCAACTTCGCGTCCGACGCTGCCATCGCCGTCGCCCTGGCCAACACGTTGTTCTTCTCTGCCGCAACCGGCGAGGACAAGCTGAAGGTCGCGCTCTACCTCGTCATCACGATCGCACCGTTCGCCGTCATCGCGCCGCTGATCGGACCGATGCTGGACAGGTTGCAGCACGGCCGTCGCATCGCGCTCGCCACCTCGTTCGGTCTGCGGACGGTGCTGGCGGTGGTGCTGGTGTTCAACTTCGACAGCTGGGTCCTGTATCCGGCCGCACTGGGAATGTTGGTGCTCAGCAAATCCTTCGCGGTACTCAAATCCGCGGTGACGCCCCGCGTACTTCCACCCGAGATAGACCTCGTGAGGGTCAACTCACGGCTCACGGTGTTCGGCCTCATCGGCGGCACCATCGTCGCGGGTGGAATCGCCGCCGGAATCGCGTTCGTCGCAGGCTCCCCTGGTGCGCTCTGGTTCGTCGCCGCCGTCACGGTGTTCGGTGCATACCTGAGCATGCGCATCCCCTCGTGGGTGGAGGTCACCGAAGGCGAAGTCCCCGCAACCCTGAGCTACCACGGCGACGACGCCCAGACGGAAGTGATCCGTCGCGGCCGAGCCGGGGAAACACCGTCGGCGACGCCCGCGAAGGCGCGACGCCAGCCGCTGGGCAAAGCTGTGATCATCGGGCTCTGGGGTAACGGAACCATCCGAATCCTGACCGGGTTTCTGACGCTCTACGTGGCCTTCGTCGCGAAAGCTCAGACCGAACACGAGCCGATCAAGCAGGCTGCGATGCTGGGGCTCGTCGGCGCCGCTGCCGCGATCGGCAACTTCGCCGGCAACGCGGCAGGCGCTCGGATCAAGCTGGGCAGGCCCGCCATCGTCGTCCTCCGGTGCACCACCGCGGTCACCGTCGGCGCGATCGTCGCAGCGATCACCGGCAGTCTGCTGACCGCCGCGCTCGCAGCGCTGATCGCATCCGCGGCGAGCGCGCTGGCCAAGGTCTCGCTGGATGCATCACTGCAGTCGGACCTTCCACCGGAATCCATCGCCTCCGGATTCGGCCGATCCGAGACCGTGCTCCAGCTCTGCTGGGTGATGGGCGGAACCATGGGCGTACTGCTGCCCACCGAGTTCTGGCTCGGTTTCACCGTCGTGTCGGTGGTGCTTACGATCGGTCTGGTCCAAACCTTCCTCACCTACCGTGGGAAGTCGCTGCTCCCCGGATTCGGGGGCAACCGACCCGATCACGCCGACCAGGAAATCCCCGACGCCGTCGGACATCCGTCCGCCGCGACCAGCACGAACAGAACGTGAGCACAGTGAATTTCGCACCGAAGACCAAGAAGATACTGGCCATCGGCACCGTCGGCCTCGTAGTCGTCGCAGTTGCGTTCGTCGCGGTTCTCGCGTTGCTCGTCAAGGATGCACCGTCGCATCGGCCGACCGTCACCGCATTCGCCGACGGTAGAACCGTCGTCGTCGAGCCGTACCTCTACTGCCCCGTGAACGAGCCGCTGTGCGACACCGACGGCACCAGCGCCACCGTTCCGGTGAGCGAGGGCCACCCATTGCAGCTGTCGTTGCCCGGTGAGATCACGTCGGCGCCCTGGATCCTCGCCGCGGTCTACGCGGACGGCGACGGCGCCGTCGAGTCGGACACCCTCTACCTGCCCGACGAGAAGCTGGGCATGACGGTCCAGCCCCTCGACGACGAGGGCAGGGAGCTACTGGGCGTCGAAATCCGACTGCCGTCGGGCGTCATCGACTCCGACACTCAGCAGGAGGAGATCATCAGCCACGCGATCTGGTCGATCGCGACCAAGACCGACTGATCAGCTGTCGAGCTCACGCGCGACGGCGCGGACGACCTCGGAGATCTTCTGAGCGGTCTTGCGGTCCGGGTACTTGCCCTTGCGCAGCTCCGGCTGAATGGTGGCCTCGAGCAACGTGATCATGTCCTCGACCATGCCGTGCAGCTGGTCCGGGGTGTGCTTGCGCTCGACATGCTCACGCCGACCCTGAGTGTTCTGACGCACGGTCGGAGCCGGTTCGAGGACCTTGAGACTGAGCGCCTGGGGTCCGCGGCGGCCTGCGGCCATGCCGAATTCCACGCGCTGACCGGCCTTGAGGCCGTCGACACCTGCAGGGAGCGCAGACGAGCGAACGTAGACGTCCTCACCTTCCTCCTGAGAGAGAAAGCCGAATCCCTTGTCGACGTCGTACCACTTCACCTTGCCGGTAGGCACTGCGCTCACCCGTCCATTTGTCTCGATTGTTGTTGCTGGCACAAAATTTCGCGCCCCGCACGATCGGCGAGACGCGAATACGACAGTCTACCGCGAGTGGGCCGGTGCAAGCACCTGGGTTTCTCCGTCGGGTGAGCCGACGTCCGGCGAGCGACTACCGTCTGGAGATGTGACCGATCGACGACCCCGAGGCAGCTCGGCTCTGCTGCGCGTAGCACTCGTTCTTTTCGTTGCCGGACTGGTTGCCATCGCGGCGATCTTTCTGGTTCCGGCGGTGGGCGGAAACGAGCCGCCGCTGTGGCTGTACCTGACCGCGATGATCGCCGCACCGCTCGGCTTCGTGCTGGCGCTGGTGTTCGCACTGTTTTCCGGCCGACGAGCACGATAGACGGGAGTACCGACCATGCGTCCGATACTGAACATCATCTGGCTGATCTTCGGCGGGCTGTGGCTCGCCCTCGGATATTTCGCAGCGGGAATCATCTGCTGCATCCTCATTGTCACGATTCCGTTCGGAATCGCGTCCTTCCGAATCGGCGTCTACGCACTGTGGCCGTTCGGAAAGACGGTCGTCGAACGTCCGACGTCGGGGGTCGCATCGGTGATCGGCAACGTGATCTGGTTGATCGTCGCCGGTGTCTGGCTCGCCATCGGGCACATCGCGACTGCCTTCGCGATGGCCATCACCATCATCGGGATCCCGCTTGCGATCGCGAACCTGAAGATGATTCCGATCTCCCTGATGCCGCTCGGCAAGGACATCGTCGACGCGTGATCACTTCTGCCCCTTCCGCCCCAATCCGGATGGGTGTGACTTCCATCACATAACAGGGTGGTAACGGAAGGGCAACGGACGGACGTCGTCGCGGTGCCGACGCCTCTAGCTGCAGATTCGTTCGTTACCGAAAATCGGACACGAGCACGCCGCGTTGCGGCTCGAAAAAGCAACAGTTACCAAATGGTGACACTCCACGGGAACTTCAGTACGGTCAGTGGCGGCTGAGAAACTTCGGCCGAATCCGTTCCCGCAGCGCCAAACCTCGTCCCGCGGAAACGGACCCCCACCAAGAACACCCAGGGGACGAGGACGGGGGACCCACACGTCCTCTCGGATAACCGGAACGCTCCGCTCACGCGGAACATTCCTTGGGGTGAAGCCCGTCGATCCTGCAGTGATCTCACTGCTGGACACGCCGGGCCGGGCTACCTCTCAGCCCGAACCCGACAGCTGACCTCGCAGGCGCCTGTGGAGAGGATTCGAAGAAAAGTATGAGCGGACGTCATCGCAAGCCGACCACCACCGGCCGCACCGTCGCCAAGGTCGCCGTCACCGGCGCCATCATGGGCACCGCAGGCATCGCCTTCACCGGTACCGCCAACGCAGCTCCTGACTCCGATTGGGACCGTCTCGCTCAGTGCGAAGCAGGCGGCAACTGGGGCATCAACACCGGCAACGGTTTCCAGGGTGGTCTGCAGTTCTCCCCGAGCACCTGGAACTCGCACGGCGGCCAGCAGTACGCAGCCACCGCGAACCAGGCCAGCCGCGAAGAGCAGATCGCAGTCGCCGAGAAGGTTCTCGCATCGCAGGGCTGGGGCGCATGGCCCTCCTGCTCCTCGAGCCTTGGCCTCAGCAGCGCACCGTCCGAGCGCAGCGTGCCTGCCTCGCCGAAGTCCGCTCCCGAAGCACCCAAGCTCCCCGACCTGACGTCCATCCCGACGGTCGACGGCTCTGCCGAGGTCATCGACGGCATCACGAGCGCCGTGCAGACCTTCACCAACGACCCGCAGATCGCCTCGATCATCAAGGACGCGACGCAGGGCATTCAGCTCGACCCGCAGCTGGTCGAGTTCTACCAGGCCAACAAGGCGTTCCTGCCTCAGTAAGGCACATCGCCGGTACGAGAAAGGCCCCCGAGACCGTAGTCTCGGGGGCCTTTCTCGTCTGTTCGTATCGGCTGTGTCAGCGGTTGACGACGGTCACAGGGTGCGCGTAGGGCAGTTCCTCCACGGGCAGCGGGAACTCGGTCTCCTCGCCGTACGGCGACAAGCCTCCCGAGCGCGTGGACGACAATTCCGTCACCGCATGGTCACCGCGTGCGGTGTCCGGCCAGCCTGGATCGACATAGGGCTTCTTCGACTTGTTCACCATGCGCCCATTTTGACACCTGCGCTGCGGCATACACCAGCCCAGGTCACTAATCTGATACGTGATGACCGATAAAGCAGCGCCACCGGACCTCGCCACGTGGCTGGAGTCCCGCTCCGATTCCGAACTCGTCGGCTTTCTCACGCTGCGTCCGGACCTGACGGTGCCACCGCCGTCGACCATCGGTGTTCTCGCCGGCCGCGCCGAGCAGCGCGCGTCGATTCTCCGTAGTGCCGACTCACTCGACACCCTCGCGCTGACGATTCTCGAGCTTCTCTCGATCGAGGGTGCGGGTGATCTGCCGGTGACTCGTGCGCGTCTCGACGACGTGATCGACAAGCGCGCCACCGCCAAAGCCGTCGATCGTGCGCTGACGGCGCTGCGGGAACGCGCTCTGGTCTGGGGCACTCGAACCCTTCGGATGGCTCCCGCGGCACCGGACGCCGTGCCGTGGCGAATCGGCCGCATCCTGGACGCAGACGACTCACTCACGCCCGAGCGCGTCACCGAAGCGCTCGCCGGTATCGAATCGAGCGAACGTGGCCTGCTCGACACTCTCGCGAGGTCTTCTCCCGTCGGTCGGACCCGCGATGCCGCGCCGGGCACGTCGCCGGACCGTCCGGTCCAGAAGCTGCTGCGCGCCGGGCTGCTGACGTGGCTGGACGAGCAGACGGTCGAGCTTCCGCATCAGGTGGGTCAGGCGCTGCGCGGCGAGCCGATCTCCGATCCCACCTCGCTGACTCCACCCAAGCCGACGACGACCAAGTACACGGCAGCCGACGTCGACGCCGCGGCGGCGGGCGAATCGCTCGAGCTGATCAGGCACTGCGCGGCGATCATCGAGTCCTTGGCGGTCGCACCCGCCCCGGCGCTGAAGGCCGGCGGTCTCGGCATCCGAGAACTCAAACGCGTCACCAAAGCGACGGGTCTCGACGAGAACCAGGTGGGACTGCTCGTCGAACTCCTCGCGGCCGCGGGCTTGATCTCCAGCGGCACCCCCGATCCCCTTCCGTCGAACGACTCCGGCGACGACTACTGGGCGCCCACCTCCGCCGTCGACGCCTGGACGACGGCAACGCCTGCCGCGCGCTGGCACGCCCTGGCGTCGGCGTGGCTCGATCTGCAGCGTGCCCCCTGGCTCATCGGTATGCGCGATTCCAACGACAGACCCGTCGCCGCGCTGTCCGAGGAAGTTCGCTCGCCTGCGGCCCCGCGCGACCGTCGTACGATCCTCGAGTACCTGGCCGAGCTGGGCGCCGGAAACTCGGTGACGCCCGCCGACGTCTCGCGCGGACTCGGCTGGAGACGTCCACGGGCAGCGGCCAGGTTCGCGATGCGCCCGACGCAGAAGATGATCGACGAAGCCACGACCCTCGGCATCGTCGCCCGCGGTGCGCTGTCGTCACCGGGCAAAGCGTTGTTGCACGGCGGCGACGCCGAAGCCGCCATGCGGTCCGTTCTTCCGAAACCGATCGACTACATCCTCCTCCAGGCCGACCTCACCCTGGTGGCACCGGGACCTCTCGAACCTGATCTGAACGACCGGATCGAGCTCGTGGCCGACGTCGAGTCGGCAGGCGCGGCGACGATGTACCGGATCACCGAGGACAGTCTGCGCCGAGCTCTCGACGTGGGCATGAGCGCGGCCGAGTTGCACAGTCTGTTCACCACACACTCCCGTACCCCGGTTCCGCAGGGACTGAGCTACCTGATCGACGACGTCGCCCGGCGCCACGGACGACTCCGGGCCGGTGTGGCCTCGTCGTTCGTCCGGTGCGAGGATCCGGCTCTGCTCGCCGAGGTTCTGGCCTCCCCGGCGAGCGAACAACTGGCGCTCCGCGCGCTCGCTCCGACGGTCGCCATCTCGCAAGCGCCCCTGGCCGAAGTCATGAACGTCCTCACCGCGGCGGGGCTTGCACCCGCAGGCGAGGATTCCAACGGCGCCATCGTCGACCTCCGCAGCCGCGGTGCGCGGGTCCCGGTCCGCAGAACCCGAGCCCAGTTCCGCAGCCCGGCCGTACCCACCGACGAGCAACTCGCCCGGCTCGTCACCGAACTGCGAGCGGGCGAACGCGCCTCCCGGGCGAGCGGTCACACCGTGCGTTCCGACGGCACCCGCGCAACCGGAACCGCGACGCTCGCCCTACTCCAGACCGCACTGCAGGTGCGGCGAAGCGTCACGATCGGCTACGTCGACGCCCAGGGCACCGCGTCGAGACGCGTCGTCGATCCGGTCGCGATGGGCGGTGGTCTGCTCGAGGCATTCGATCCCGCGACCGGTGAAGTACGTCGCTTCACCCTGCATCGCATCACCTCGGTGGCTCTCGTCGACTGACGTGAGCGGCAATGCAGTTCCGCTCACATGCGCGGACGGCACGTTATGTGGACAATGGAACAGTTGCGCATTTTCGATGCGCATCAGGCGCGTTGCGCCGAAGAGTTCTGTAGGAGGAACACGTGACCGATGGGCCTTTGATCGTCCAGTCCGACAAGACTCTGCTGCTGGAAATCGACCACCCGCAAGCCGGTGAAGCGCGCGGCGCCATCGCTCCGTTCGCGGAGCTCGAACGAGCGCCCGAGCATGTGCACACCTATCGCATCACCCCGCTCGCACTGTGGAACGCGCGTGCGGCCGGCCACGATGCGGAGCAGGTCGTCGACGCACTCGTCAACTACTCGCGCTACGCCGTGCCTCAACCGTTGCTGGTGGACATCGTCGACACGATGGCACGGTACGGACGCCTTCAGCTGGTGAAGAGCCCGGTCCACGGACTCTCGCTCATCAGCCTGGACCGTGCCGTCCTCACCGAGGTCATGCGGCACAAGAAGATTGCGCCGATGCTCGGCGCCAAGGTCGACGAGGACACGGTCATCGTTCACCCGAGCGAGCGCGGGCATCTCAAGCAGATGCTGCTGAAGATCGGCTGGCCCGCGGAAGACCTCGCCGGGTACGTCGACGGCGAAGCGCACCCGATCGATCTGGATCAGGAGGGCGGCCATTGGTCGCTGCGCGACTACCAGGAGATGGCCGCGGATTCGTTCTGGGCCGGCGGCTCGGGCGTCGTCGTCCTCCCCTGTGGCGCCGGCAAGACAATGGTCGGTGCCGCCGCGATGGCCAAGGCCAAGGCCACGACGCTGATTCTCGTCACCAACACCGTCGCGGGCCGCCAGTGGAAGCGCGAGTTGATCGCGCGTACCTCGCTCACCGAGGAAGAGATCGGTGAGTACTCGGGCGAGCGCAAGGAAATTCGCCCTGTGACCATCGCCACCTACCAGGTCATCACTCGTCGCACCAAGGGCGAGTACAAGCACCTCGAGCTGTTCGACTCGCGCGACTGGGGTCTGGTCATCTACGACGAGGTCCACCTGCTTCCGGCGCCGGTGTTCCGCATGACGGCCGATCTGCAGTCGCGGCGTCGCCTCGGCCTGACCGCGACCCTGGTCCGTGAGGACGGCCGCGAGGGCGACGTGTTCTCGCTCATCGGCCCCAAGCGATACGACGCTCCGTGGAAGGACATCGAGGCGCAGGGCTGGATCGCGCCCGCCGAATGCATCGAGGTTCGCGTCACGCTGACCGATGCCGAACGCATGGCGTACGCGGTGTCGGAACCGGAGGAGCGATACAAACTGTGCTCGACGGCGCACACCAAGATCGCCGTGGTGAAATCCATTCTGGCGAAGCACGAGGACGCGCCGACGTTGGTGATCGGGGCGTACCTCGATCAGCTCGACGAATTGGGTGAGGCACTGAACGCCCCGGTCATCCAGGGGTCGACCAAGAACAAGGAACGAGAAATCCTCTTCGACGCGTTCCGCAAGGGCGAGATTCAGACCCTGGTGGTCAGCAAGGTCGCGAACTTCTCCATCGACCTCCCGGAAGCATCTGTGGCCGTGCAGGTTTCAGGAACCTTCGGATCACGTCAGGAGGAAGCACAGCGCCTCGGACGCCTCCTTCGGCCGAAACACGATGGCGGACAGGCGCATTTCTACTCCGTCGTGTCCCGGGACACCCTCGACGCCGAATATGCTGCGCACAGGCAACGATTCCTCGCCGAGCAGGGGTACGCCTATCGCATCACCGACGCCGACGACATGCTGGGGCCTGCGATCTGAGCTGCCGGCGTGCTAATAATGGGCAGGTGCGCCGATTCGATTTTCCCGTAGACGTTGCCCACGCCAACTCGGTGAACGAGACCATGGGCGACGTCCGGCGGCTCCGTGTCTCCGCCGTCGTCACCGCGGTCGTGCTGATCGCCGCCGCCGCGTGGTTCTTCTGGTTGGCGCACCCGTGGTCCTACATTCTGGGCGCGGTGTTCCTGATCACGGCGGCGACGTCGCTGTGGGTGACCGTCTGGGCGCCGCGCAAGGTCGGCACCGCCCGGGACCTCTATGCCGAAGGCGGGCTGGTGCCCGCCGTCATCGCGGAGACGCGTGCACGCGGCGTCACCCTGCTGGCGCTGATCGACATCGCCAAGCCCGACGCGAACGCGTCGCACTACGCCCTCGTCACACGCAGCATTCGATCGCTGCCCGGCCACGAACTGGTCGAAGGGGAACTGGTTCCGTCGATCTCGGTCCTGTCGGATCGAAGCAAGAACGCGATCAGCGACACCTGGCAGATGGTCGCCCCGATGCCCATCGCCTGGGGCACCACGGACGCATCGGTGATCGAGCGCGCTACCGCGGAGATCAGCGAAGCGGAATGGGCTCTGCTGGTCGCCAACATCGGTCTGTCCCCTAAGGTCCGTCAATCCGACAACCAGCAACTCCTGGTGGATCCGCACGACTTGCCCGACGAACTGCGGTAGCGCACCACCGATCACGACAGGGCCGGAATGACCTCGCGCTCGAACAGTTCGATGCCGGAACGGTCGTAGGCGGCTTCCGGGAAATAGAAGATGCCGTACGCGAGCCCCTTCTCCTTCAGCGCCGTCAAATTCTCGACGATCTGCTCCGGCGTGCCGACACCGGGAAGACCACGGAACGCGTCGAGCGCCGCGTCCGCCTTCTCGGCCCCCACGTACTGCGTCAGACGCGCCTGAAGCCGGTCCAGCCTGTCCTTCACTTCTGCTTCCGTGGTCCCGATCGCGACGTTGTAGTTGGACGAGCGCACGATCGAGTCGAAATCGCGTCCGACCGCGTCGCAGTGCCCCTTCAGCAACTCCGACTTACGCGTGAATCCCTCCGGGGTGCCGTCGAAGTTGGTGTAGTCGGCGTACTTCGCCGCGATCTTCAGCGTGACCTTCTCGCCGCCGCCGGCGATCCACAGAGGGATGCCGCCTTCCTGGACCGGCTTGGGCCACACCCGAGCGCCATCGACCTGGAAGTACTTGCCGTCGAGCGTCGCCTCACCGGTTTCCCAGGCCTGCTTGAAGATCTGCACACCCTCCTCGAGTGCGCCAAGACGCTGCCCGGCGGGAGGGAAGCCGTATCCGTATGCCCGCCACTCGTGCTCGTACCAGCCGGCACCGATACCCATTTCGACGCGGCCGGCCGAGATCAGATCCACCGTCGCCGCAACTTTCGCCAGATACGCGGGATTGCGGTACGCCATCGACGTGCACATCTGCCCCAGACGGATGCGCGACGTCGTCGCCGCGAACGCGGACATCAGAGTCCAGGCCTCGTGCGTCGCCTCGTCCGTCGGCTCGGGGACGGTATGGAAATGGTCGTACACCCACAATGATTCCCACGGTCCGGCGTCGGCGGCGGATGCGAGGTTCCGCATCACGTCCCACTGCGCCGCAGGATCGATACCGACCAGGTCGAGTCGCCAGCCTTGAGGAATGAAGAGTCCGAATCGCATGACCGGAATCCTACCGATCCAGTAGGAATCACACTCCTCGACCGACACCGCCGATGACGGACGACCACGATGCCCGAAATGTGACACCAGCTACGCTGCAGGAATGTCCGCGGAGTATCAGAGCCGAACCGTCGAGCGCCTACGCCCGTTCGGATCCACCATCTTCGCCGAAATGACGGCGCTCGCCGTGTCCACCGGTGCCGTCAACCTCGGCCAGGGTTTCCCCGACACCGACGGACCCGCGTCGATGCTCGACGCCGCGAGGGGCGCCATCGCCGACGGCTTCAACCAATACTCACCCGGGCCGGGGTTGCCCGTTCTGCGCGACGCCGTCGTCGCGGACAGACAGCGCCGTCTGGGCATCGAGTACGACCCGGCAACGGAAGTGCTGATCACCGTCGGCGCCACCGAAGGCATCGCAGCCACCATTCTCGGACTGGTCGAACCCGGCGAAGAGGTTCTGCTCATCGAGCCGTACTACGACTCCTACGCAGCTGCCATCGCACTGGCCGGGGCACGACGCAAGGCCGTCTCGCTGGTCCCGGACGGCAACGGATTCGCGCTCGACACCGATGCCCTGGCCGCAGCGATCGGCCCGAACACGAAACTCCTCGTGGTCAACACACCGCACAACCCCACCGGGACCGTGCTCACACACGCCGAGCTGACGCGGATCGCCGACATCGCCTGTGAGCACGACCTTCTGGTCCTGACCGACGAGGTCTACGAACGACTGACCTTCGACTCCCCCGACTCGTCCGGTCGATCGGCGAGATCCACCCACGTATCACTCGCGTCTCTCCCTGGAATGTTCCAGCGCACGGTCACCGTGTCCAGTGCGGCAAAGACCTTCAACGCCACCGGCTGGAAAACCGGCTGGGCCTTGGGACCACGTGAGCTCATCGATGCAGTACGCGCGGCCAAACAGTTCATGACCTTCGTCGGCGGAACTCCGTTCCAGCCTGCCGTCGCGCATGCGTTGAATCACGAGGACGCGTGGGTGGAGAATCTACGTATGTCCCTGCAGGCCAAACGAGATGTACTGTCCTCCGCGCTCGCCGACGCCGGTCTCGACGTGAAGGCAAGCGACGGAACCTATTTCGTGTGCGCGGACATCTCGTCGGTGGGCGGAGTCGACGCCCTGCAGTTCTGCCGAACCCTGCCGGAGAGAATCGGAGTCGCGGCCGTTCCGGTCAGCGCCTTCGTCGACGATCCGACGCCCGCCTCCGGCCCGAGCAACTGGACGACGCTCGTACGGTTCGCTTTCTGCAAGAAGGACGACGTGCTCGCCGACGCCGCCTCCAGGCTACTCACGCTGTGATCCCATGAGTGCCCGTACGATTCCTGCCGAGTTCATCGCCAAGGCTGTCGTGCTCGCCGAGAGCGGTGGCGTCGACCTGTCCTACCCCATGACCATCGCCGGAATCGACCGGTCTTCGCTGCACGATCCGAGCAACCGGCTGACCGCCGAGCAGGTCACCCTGTTCACCCAGGCGGCATGGCAGGTCACCGGTGACGAACTGTTCGGACTTGCGTCGACGCCGATGCGGCGCGGAAGTTTTCGGGTCATCTGTCTGACGCTGATCCACTGTCCCGACCTTTCCGCCGCACTCAACCGCATGTCCGAGACGACCCGTGTTCTGTCGGGAATGCCCCCGATGCTGATCACCGGCGACGACGGGGCGACGCGGCTGACCATCCCGCCCGCCGACAACAGCCACCTACCCGAGCATGCGAGGGCTGCTGCCGGCAGATTGCTCACCGACTTCCGGATGGTTCTGGTGCACCGCTTCGCTGCATGGCTCATCGGAGGACGAGTCAAACTGCATTCCGTCGAACTCCCCTACGACCTCGACGATCCGTCCACGGGGAAGCTCTACGACCGAATGTTCGGTACGAGAGTCACTTTCGGAGCGGACGTAGCCGCTCTGGAGTTCGACAACTCCGCGATGCGAGCACCCATCGTGCAAACGGAGGACACTCTCGCCGAGTATCTCCGCGAATCCCCCAACCTCCTGTTCACGGCCCGCGACTACGACAGCACTGCATCCGCCCAAGTCCGACGTGCACTCGAACTCGGCCTGCAGGGTCAAGCACCCGGCACCGACGACATCGCGGACATGTTGTCCGTCAGCACCGCCCATCTACGTCGACTCCTGCGGCAAGAAGGCACGTCCGTCAACCAGATTCGTGAGGAAGTCCTACGAGACGCCGCCGTCTCCGGTCTGAGCCGCGGCGACTCGGTGGACGACATCTCCAACAGACTGGGCTTTTCCGAACCGTCCGCATTCCGCCGAGCCTTCAAGCGCTGGACAGGACAGACCCCCGGTGCCTACCGCTGACACCCCGTCCCGGTCAGGACACGCAGAACTCGTTTCCCTCGGGATCGGTCATGGTGATCCACGTGCTCGGACCGACCTGACCGCGGTGCGAGACCGAGGCCCCGGCGTCGACCAGCTTCTGGGCGATGGCCTCGCGTTCGTCGCCGACCCTGATGTCGAAGTGAAGACGGTTCTTGACCGTCTTCGGCTCGGGCACGAGTTGGAAGAGAACACGCGGGGTTCCAGGAGTGTCCGGATCGAAGATCGCCGCGCCGATCTTCCAGACCAGGTCGCCCTCGAACACCACGGTGTCTTCCTGCCTGGCGTGACCCGCCGCGATCAGGCCCTCGATGAACGCACCATCGGTGGGTTCGACGACCCACCCGAGCGCGGATGCCCACCATTTCGCCTGCTCATGAGGTTTCCCACTGTCCACCGTGACCTGAAATTCGTATCCCATGTGCACACGATAGGCCGATGCACCGACACGCATACGTCGGTCAGTCGACGTTCTCCGCAGCAGCGTTCAACGCAGACACAATATCGTCCAGGACGACGGGAATGGTCAGCACGGTGAGTCCACCGAACGCGAAGTTCTTTTCCACCGAGAAGCTTTCGGTCGAAGCGGTTCGTCCATCGGCGACGACGGGAAGCTCGGCGATGACCGGTTCCGCCAGGAACGCGGCCAGGGACGGCTTGTCGTACGCGACGACGAAGAGGACGTCCGATGCGATCGCCGACGCCTTCTCGTAACTGAGGTCGAAGTACACGGCCTCGGCGTCGTCGGTGGGATCGGACTGCTGAATCGACTCCTCGTTGACCAGACCGAGTTGCTCGAGGAACTCCACGCGCACGTCGTCGTCCTTGCTCACCGAGAACACACCGGGCTCGTTCGGCAGGGCGACCGTGATCGACTTGTCCTTCAGCGCGGGGTATTTCGCCGCGACCTCCGCGATGTTCTTCTCCGTATCCGCGACGACCGCGGCCGCTTCGTCCTGCTTGCCCAGGGCCTCGCCTGCAATCGTCACCTGCTCTTGCCACGACGCGGTCCACTGTCGCTCCGGATACGCGACGACGGGCGCGACCTCGGACAGCGCGTCGAACTCGGCCTGGCTCATGCCGGAGTAGGGCGCGAAGATCAGGTCGGGTTCGGCCAGGGCGAACTGTTCGATCGGGGCTTGGCCGGTGCCGTCTCCAGCCAACAATGTGGGAGTCGCGGCGCCGAGTTCACCGAGAGCGGTTCGATCCCACGGCAGCACGCCCTCGGCGTCGGCGCCGTAGCTTTCACCGACGAATGCCGGCATTGCGACCGGCACCACGCCCAAGGCCAGTAGAGCATCCTGGTTGGACCAACCCCAGGTGGCAACGCGAGTCGGGGCCGAGTCGATGGTGGCGCTTCCGAGAGCGGAGTCGATGGTGACAGGAAACGAACCCGCCGCCGCGGCCGACCCGGTCGCTGCGGACGTCTCGGTGTCGGCCGCAGAGTCACCGGAGTCGGTACTGCATCCGACCAGCGCCGTTGCCATCGAAGCAGCAACGAGGAACGCGGTGATACGACGCGTCGGCGACCCTATGTACATCGACAGAACCCTCCGAGAGTTGGTTTAGGTTCACTAAAGTAGCACGCTGGGAAGGGTCGCCTAACCTCGTAACCGCCACCCCTTAGTATGAGTGGAACATACGTTCGAATGCAGCTACGCTGGCGTGATGAGCGTGGAACTTCAGGGCTCGCTGTTCACCGACGACGAGGAGCGGTTCGGTCCTCTCGGATCGACCGTGAGCAGGCGGGCACTGTCGAACGGCGCATGGGTGGACGTGAGGCCGGGATGGGCAGGCTCGATCGATCTGTTCGACCGCCTCGTCGACGCGGTGGACTGGCGGTCGGAGCGGCGTCGGATGTACGACCGCGTGGTCGACGTGCCTCGCCTGGTCCGGTTCTATTCGGAATCCGAGCCGTGGCCGGATCCGGCGTTGGACGAAGCCAAGAACGCACTCGACGCACACTACGGCCGGGAACTGGGCGAGACGTTCGCGACGGCCGGATTGTGTTATTACAGAGACGGATCCGACAGTGTGGCGTGGCACGGCGACAACATCGGCCGCAGCGCCACCGAGGACACGATGGTCGCCATCGTCTCGCTCGGCGCCACCAGGCAACTGATGCTGCGCCCCCGTGGAGGCGGCACATCACTGAAATTCACACTGGGACATGGCGATCTGATCGTCATGGGCGGCTCGTGTCAGCGCACCTGGGAGCACGCCGTCCCCAAGAGCACCCGCGCGACCGGACCACGCATCAGCGTGCAGTTCCGGCCGCGCGGTGTCCGCTAACCGCGGCGAGTCTCGACGGCGGCAGCCAACACATCGAGTTGTGCTGCAGTGGTGTCCCAATCGAGGCACGCGTCGGTGATGGACTGGCCGTAGGTCAGGTCCTCCTTGCGTCCGAGCGTCAGATCCTGACGGCCTGCGACGAGGAAGCTCTCGAGCATGACACCGACGATGCCGTGCTCACCCTCGCCGAGGCGTCGGGCAACGTCGGTGACCACGTCGACCTGCTTGTTGTGGTCCTTGCGGCTGTTGCCGTGACTGGCGTCGATGACGACGCGCTCGGGTAGCGACGACTTCCGCAGACGCGCGACCGTGTCGGCGACGGATTCTGCGTCGTAGTTCGGTCCGTCGGTGCCGCCGCGCAGGATGACGTGGCAGTCCGGGTTGCCGGTGGTGCGAATCAACGCGGCCTGGCCGTCCAGATCGGTACCGGGGAACACATGGCTCGAGGCGGCAGCACGGGTACCGTCGACCGCGACCTGGATGTCGCCTTCCGTCGAATTCTTGATCCCGACGGGCATCGACAGAGCGCTGCACAGCTGGCGATGCACCTGGCTGGCTGCGGTGCGAGCACCGATGGCGCCGTAGCTGACCAGGTCCGCAATGTACTGCGGCGTGATCGGGTCGAGGAATTCGCACCCGACCGGCAGTCCGAGAGCGGAAATGTCCACCAGCAGCTGACGCCCCACGCGCAGACCGGAATTGATGTCGAACGAGCCGTCGAGGTGCGGATCGTTGATCAGGCCCTTCCAGCCCAGCGTCGTACGCGGCTTCTCGAAGTACACGCGCATGACGATGTGCAACCGATCGCCCAGCTCGGACACCTTCTCGGCGAGTTTGCGTGCGTACTCCATCGCGGCCTCGGTGTCGTGCACCGAGCACGGCCCGACCACCACGATGAGACGGTCGTCCGCGCCGTTCAGGATGTCGACCACACCGGCGCGGCCGCGACGAACCGTCGACGACACCGCGTCGTCGGCGGCGTGCTCACGTCGCAGCAACGACGGCGCCACCAGCGGGCTGATGCTGATGGTGCGCTGATCGTCCAACGACGTATCGGTAGGGGTGACAGCTGTAGTCATGAGAAATCCTTTTCGATTCTCAGACCGGCCCTCGGAGAGCTCCACGCACGCTTCGAGCCGGTCTGCATCCGGCTCGTGGGGTGGGGTCTCAGCGCATGGCGTCGCTGGCTGACCCACCCGGGGCCGGCCTGCTAAACCAGAAATACGTGCGCTGCATGGAACAGACGGTAGCACGCCTCTCCACGGGGGCGGGCGCGGCACCTGCGCTCATGCGTGCAGTCGGTTCGCCCAGCGGTCGCGAGGAGCCCCGAAGACCACGGACGGCGACGCAAGAGGGAACCCGGTGATGTTCCTCCTGCTCTCCAAAACCGATTCGATCCTCGCGGCACTGAATTCGGTTCCCGCCGAAAGGTTGTGGGTCGACCCGGATTGCGGGCTGAAGACGCGCGGAACCGTCGAGGTCGAGGCGTCGCTGCGCAATCTCGTCGAGGCGCCGCGCGCCGTTCGCTAATTCTGACCTCGATCCTCCGGTGAGCGGCGAAGCGCGTCGTTCACCTTCGCGAGGATCGGCATGGCGTCCTCCACTGCCCGACGCTCGGCAGCGGGGAGCTTCGCGATTTCGGCTGACAGCACCTCGATCCTGCGGTCGGCCCGGCGTTCGCGTCGGGCCGCCCGTTCGCCGTTCACCCGGAGCACGACGGCTCGGCCGTCGGCTGGGTCGGGGTGCCGGTCGATCAGGCCTTTGTCGACCAGTGTGCGCACCAGCGTGCTGACGGTGTTGGGGCGAAGTCGCAGTCTGGCGGCCACGTCACCGATCCGACTGTCCGGGAACGCCAGGATCGTTCGGACGACTTCGGCTTGTGCGAGCGGCAGCGTCTCGTCGGTACCGGAGGTGTCCAGGTGGAGCCGAAGAACGCGGCGTAGGTCGAATGCGACCTCGAGAAGGCCGCGGGCGACGTCGTCGGCGGGGTGGTTCATGCCACAGAACTATATCTGACACAGATATTGTTTATTGACGCTGATGCAGGATAGCGTTACCTCATCTTGTCGATCCCGTACCCAGAGGCCTCGTGAAACGCGCACCGATCTTCCTGCCCCTTCTCGCCACCGCAGTACTCGTCACCGCATGCGGGTCGAGCGAGACCCCCGCCGACCCGAGCACCACACCGACGACGACTCTCGCGGCACCGGCGGTCGTCGAGGCCCCAGGCCCGACCGGCATTCCCGACGGGATGGGCTCCCCGGGAGTCGACGACGGTGTCTTCCCCCGCACCGTCGTTCATTTCGGCGGGGCGACGGAAATACCGGCCGAGCCCACGCGAATCGTCGTCATCGCCACCGGCCAACTCGACGCGGTACTGACACTGGGCGTCGTTCCCACCGGCGTTGCCTACGGTGACGGAGCTGCCCTGGTTCCGGACTACGTCGGCCGCGAATTCCCGCAGTTCAGCGCGGAGATGGCGGAGTTCGTCGACGTCGGGAACAGGCAGGCCCCCAACCTCGAGGCCATTGCGGCGCTGGAGCCTGATCTCGTTCTCGCGAACAAGGCTGCGTCCGAGGACATTTACGAGACGTTGTCGGCGATTGCGCCGACGGTGTTGACCGAGGGCACGGGCGTCAACTGGAAACAGGATTTCCTGCTGCTCGCGGATGCTCTCGGCCGAACCGAGCAGGCGCAGTCGTTCGTGGACGACTTCGTCTCGCGTGCACAGGATCTCGGTGACGAGGTCGGCGACGACACCGTGTCGTTCGTGCGGTTCACTGCCGACCGCGCTCGAGTGTTCGGGGTTCCGTCGTTCGCCGGCTACATCGCCTGGGATGCAGGTCTTGCACGCCCGGAAAGCCAGCAGTTCGACAAGACGTCACAGGATTTCAGTGAAGAAGAGATCCAATCGGCCGATGCGGACTGGGTTTTCGTCGGCAGTCAGGACAACGGCCCGGGTTCCCGGCAGCAGACGTACACCACCAACCCCCTGTGGACCGGGATGAGCGCGTCCACCGAAGGCCACATCGTGACCGTCGACGACGATCCGTGGTACCTCAACGCCGGTCCGACGGCGGCGACGATCGTTCTCGACGGACTGACGGAGACGTTGACCCGGTAAAGCAGTCAGGATGGGGAACGTGCGCGTTCCCCATGTGCTTGCCTCGATAGGTTGTGCACAACTTAGTTGTGCACTACATTCGTTCCTATGTCAGACGACCTCGCACTCGACCGTCAGGTGTGCTTCGCGCTGTACTCCGCATCGCGGGCTACCACCGCGGTGTATCGCCCGATGCTCGAGCGCCTCGGCGTGACATATCCCCAGTACCTCGTCCTTCTGGTGCTGTGGGAGAAGGACGGGCGCGGAGTGCGAGAGATCTGCGCAGAACTGGATCTCGACACCGGCACACTGTCTCCGCTCCTGAAGAGATTGGAAGGACTCGGCCTCATCGAACGTCGACGCCTGGCGTCGGACGAGCGTCGAGTAGAGATTCATCTCACCGACGAAGGCAAGGACCGACGCCGTCATGCCCTCGACATCCCGAAAGAGCTTGCGGGCAAGACCGGCATGACCGTGCAGGACCTCGAACACCTCCGCGACGCGTTGATCACACTGACCAACGCGCTGCACAACACGAAAGGCGTATCGGAATGAAGACGATCTACACCGCAGAAGCACTGGCCACCGGCGAAGGACGCAACGGGCACGCCCGCACGTCCGACGGCCGTCTCGACCTCGACCTCGCGATTCCCGAGGCCATGGGAGGAAGCGGCAACGGCACCAACCCGGAGCAGTTGTTCGCCGCCGGTTACGCCGCGTGCTTCCACTCGGCCCTGCAGATGGTCGCTCGCCAGGACAAGGCCGACGTCACCGACTCGGCCGTCGGCGCCCGAGTCGACATCGGACCCAACGACGCAGGCGGCTTCCAGCTCGCTGTGACGCTCGAGGTGACCCTCCCCAACCTGGCACGTGACGAAGCTCAGGCCCTCGCGGACAAGGCGCATCAGGTCTGCCCGTACTCGAACGCCACCCGGGGCAACATCGACGTGACCGTGACGGTCACGGAAGACTGAGGCGATACCGTATGCAGTCCAACGAAATTCATCTCGCATCCAGGCCACACGGTGAGCCCACGCCGGAGAACTTTCGGACCGTGACCACCGAACTGCCCGCCCTGGAGGACGGTCAGATCCTGGTACGCAACCTCTTCATGTCGGTGGATCCGTACATGCGCGGACGAATGAACGACGTCAAGTCCTACGTCCCGCCGTTCCAGATCGACGCACCTCTCGACGGTGGAGCCGTCGGCGAAGTGATCGAATCGAAGAACAGCGCGATCTCCGTCGGCGACGCCGTCTCCCACGGCAAAGGATGGCGTGATCTCGCTGTCCTCGACGGTGATTCGGCTCGTGTCGTCGACCTGACGAAGGCGAACGCGTCGGCGTACCTCGGCGCGCTGGGAATGACCGGTCTGACCGCGTACTCCGGGCTGACCGCCGTTGCGCAGTTCGAGCCGGGCGACACCGTGTTCGTCTCGGGCGCGGCAGGCGCGGTCGGGTCCCTCGTCGGGCAGATCGCCAAGGCTCTGGGCGCTGCTCGCGTAATCGGCAGCGCAGGCTCACCGGCGAAGGTGAAGCGCTTGCTGGAGCTCGGATTCGACGCGGCGTTCGACTACCACGACGGACCGGTGAAGAAGCAGCTCGCCGACGCCGCACCGGACGGAATCGACGTCTACTTCGACAACGTCGGTGGCGATCACCTCGAAGCAGCACTTGCGTCCGCCAACAAGTACGGCCGGTTTGCACTGTGCGGGGCCATCTCTCAGTACAACGCCACCGAGCCGACCGCCGCGCCGCGCAACCTTGCCCTCGCCATCGGAAAGGAATTGACGCTCAAGGGATTCATCGTCGGTTCCTACAGCCACCTCGCGGGAGAGTTCTCCGAGAAGATGGCCGGATGGCTCGCCGACGGCGTCGTCGAGTGGGACGAAACCGTCGTCGACGGTCTGGAGAATGCGCCTCGCGCGTTCATCGGGCTGCTCCGCGGTGAGAACACGGGAAAGATGGTCGTCAGCATCTGACGCCCAGGCGCCGTGGAGGGCGATCCGATACCGGTCACCCCCACGGCGTCACCGACTCCCGAGAGAGGGAAAGCGCACTCCGGTCAGTCTTTCCGACCTGTCCCACAGCGCCTCCTGAACGGCGCGGTCCCGCGCAGGCCGACTGGGAGCGACGATCGTCGGATACCCTCGCAACTCCTGCCGACCGCTCGGTCCGATGTACAAGCCACCGGTGACCTCGGGTGATGTCGCTGCGTACAACTCGGGGAGAGCACCCATGTCCGCGGACTGGGCGACGATTCGGTTCCCCACCGACAGGAATGCGTCCTGTACGGACTCGGTGTGGCCCTGCAGGTTGGTCGTCGCGTAACCGGGGTGCGCGGCAACGGACTTGATCGCTGAATTCGCCGCGGTCAACCGTCTGTCGAGGTCGAGTGCGAACATCAGGTTCGCGAGCTTCGATTGCCCGTACGCCGGCCACCGACGATACGGCCGGCGCGAGTAGTTCAGATCGTCCAGATGGATCCGACCGATCCGGTGCAGGCCGCTGGACATGGTGACGACGCGGTCGGTGATCTTCTCGATCAGCAGCCCCGTCAGAGCGAAATGCCCCAGGTGGTTGGTGCCGAACTGCATCTCGAACCCGTCGGCAGTCCGGCGCTCAGGCAACGCCATCACGCCCGCATTGTTGATCAACACGTCGACGGTGTCGACGGTGTGCGCGAACGTCCTCACCGACGACAGGTCCGCCAGATCCAGTCGACGTACGTGCGCACGCGGCCCGATGCTGCGCGCGACCTCGTCGCCTCTGCCGGTGTCGCGGCAGGCGAGCACCACGTCGGCGCCGGCTGCCCCGAGGGCCCGGGCCGTCACCTCCCCCAGTCCGCTGTTGGCCCCCGTGACGATGAATCGTCTGCCCGTCTGATCCGGAATGTCCGACGTGGTCCAACCTCGCTGCGCGCTCACCGACCGAGCCTAACTCTGCAGCGGCGTCAGGACGCCCTGATCTCCTTGCTCGCTGTCGCGGACACCTCGGCCATCGGCGGCCGGTCGAGTCCCAGGACGTCGCTCGTGACGCCCCGGAACGGGTCGCTTTCGCAGCCGAACGTCGTCAGCCCGACGGCGGAGTCCGCGATGCCGAGTCGACCGAACATCGTCGCCATTATCTGCCTGCTCATCACCGCCAGCTCGGACGTCGGACGGTTGCGATGCTCCCGCACACCGAGGCCGACCTGACCGATCGAGTCGACGCCCAGGCGCCGATACGTGTCGATGAGAATCCCGATCTCGACACCGTATCCGGGGGCGAACGGTATCGACGAGAGAAGCTCGCGCGTCCCGCCGTACTCGCCGCCCAGCGGTTGCAGAACACCGGCGAGGTCCGGTAGCAAAGCGGCCAGCAGGGGGCGCGCCACCATCTCTGTCACTCGCCCACCGCCGTTCGGGGACGTCATCCCGTCGCCTCGGAGCGGTCGACGATAGAACCCCTTGACCAACTGCACCCCGGTGTCCAGCAGCAGCGGCCCCAGAAGTGACGGCACGAACCGAGGGTTCGGGTCCAGCAGGTCGGAGTCGACGAACACCACGAGGTCTCCATCGGTCGCGGCCAGTGATCGCCACAGGACTTCCCCTTTGCCGGGTCGGGGTTGCAGATGCGGTACCGCCTGTTCACGCGTGACCACTCGGGCGCCCGCACGACGCGCCTCGGCCGCCGTCGCGTCGACGGATCCCGAGTCCAGGACGAGGAGATCGTCGACGAGACCGCCGAGCAGAGGCAGGATGGACCGAACCACGGCCGCGACCGTCGCCTCCTCGTTCAACGCGGGGAGAACGACCGACACGGTTCTCCCCTGTTTCGCGGCCGTCAGTTCCTCGACGGACCACAGCGCCTCGCGCCACGAATTGCGCAGGACGTCGCTCATCTACGCCACCCCGAGCGACCGGGCCAGCAGTGGCCAGGAATCGTGCAGGTCGCCCTGCCAGTACCCCCACGAATGCGTGCCGTTGTCTCGGAGGTTGTAGGTCGCCGGGATCCCCAGAGAATCGAGGCGAGCCTGCATCATGCGCGAACACCGGTCGGTCGCCGACTCGATCAAGGCTCCGACGGCCAACTGTTCCACGAGCTTTCCCGGACTACCGTTCACATCCGGCCCGTCGATGGTGTCGAGTGGCCCCGGCAGTCCGCTACCGCTGGAGATGTAGAGCTCGGTTCCTCTCAGCTTCTCCGCGTTCACGTACGGGTCGTTGTCCGTCCACGCCCGATCCGAGTCCGGACCCCACATGTTGAGAGTGTTTCCCCGACCGCGCATTTCGACGACGGATTTGACGTACGCACGCCCCAGCGGATCCGACGTCATCGCACACCCGGAGTACGACGCGGCTGCCGTGTAGAAGCCCGGATGGGCAAGGGCCAGTTGGAACACCGAAGTTCCCGCCATGGAGATACCTGCAATCGCGTTCGTTCCGTTGCCACGAAACTCCGCGTCGACCACCGCGGGCAGTTCACGAGTGAGGAAGGTCGCCCACTGGTTGCGCCCGAGAACAGGATCGTCGCGGTACCAGTCGGTGTAGTAACTTGCCGCACCCCCGGTGGGTACGACGACATTGACCTGCTGGTCGCCGAAGAACCCGGCGATGTCCGTGCGGTCGAACCAGCTGCTGCCACCGTCTCCACCGGCGGCACCGTTGAGCAGATACAGAGTAGGAGCAGGGATTTCAGGATTCGCGGCCCGGTACACCGTGACCGGAATCGGCCTACCCATCGAGGGAGAGAAGACGTCCACGACGCTGGTCCGGTCCGCGATCACTCGGTTCGACACAACCGCGGCACCGCCGCCGGGGTCTGCGCCCGCACCTCCAGCCGCAACGCAGGACAACAAGCACGCCGACGCGAGCGCGGCGAGCAGTTTCAGAGCAGGGCGGTGCGACATTTGTGAAATGGTAAGTCGGACTGCATCACCGATCGCGTCGACCGACGAGAATTGAGAGAAGTCGGCGTTGGAGCAGGCCATGTTTGGGCCGTCTCACAAGCCGGAAACCGTCGCCATGTCATGCCTGCACGACCATGATGGATCCCGCGTCGGCACGCTTCGTGCTGCGCATCCGAATACACCTTGTTGTCGGGAGAAGGGGTCCACGTGGTCAGTTTCGGTCTCATCGGCGATTGGAAACCACAGCCAGGACTGGTGACGACGTGGACCGCGACACCCGAGTCGAGGGCACGCGTGCATGCTGCGCCGCCGCACCCGACACCCGCGTCGCACATCCAGGAGGAATACCTGAAGTCCGCGTATCGAAATCGCGACTCGGGTTTTCGGTTCTCTCGATTGTGCCTGGTCACCTTCGACATCTTCGAACCGCTGGACCCGGCCGCCATGGATAGCGCGATCAACGGTTTCGTCCGACGACACGACACGTTCTCGACGTGGTTCGTCACCGACGACACCGGTGTCGTGCGCCATCAGGCCTCAGCGGACGACATCGAGCTCGCACCGACCGAGCACGGCAGATTCGACGACGAGGAAGCCCTGCGCGTCCACGTACAGAACACGACACCCGGTCCGACGTCCTGGGACTGCTTCTCGTTCGGTGTGATCGACCGCGGTGACGGGTTCACGGTCTACGCAGCGGTGGATCACCTCGACACCGACGGGATATCTCAGGCACTGACGTTCTTCGAGCTGCGCTCGCTCTACACCGACGCGGTTGCCGGGACGCTGGACGTGCAACCCTGCCTCGGCAGTTACCTCGAGTACTGCGCCCGCGAACGCACCGCATCCGGCGAGCTGACACTCGATTCACCCGAAGTGCGTCAATGGGTCGAACTGGTGAAGGCCAACGGCGGAGACCTGCCGTCCTTCGCGCTTCCCCTCGGTGAGCTCGAGAAGTACACGCGATCCGAGGTGGCCACGCAGCCGCTCTTCGACCGAGCCGAGGGCGAGGCGTTCGACGAGGCCTGTGCCAGGTTCGGAGCGAAGTTCATCGGTGGCCTTTTCGCTGCGGCGGCGATCACCGAGTACGAACTGGCCGGCCATCTCACCTACCTCGGCCTGACTCCGAAGAGCACGAGGAGCATGCCCGCCGAGTTCGGCGCGATCGGCTGGTTCTCCAGTCTCGTCCCCGTTCAATTCCCGGTCTCGGGGACCCAGACGTTCTCGCACCTCGCCGGGGTCGCGCAGCGCGCGTTCGACGCAGGAAAGGCACTGTCCGACGTCTCGTACCACCGCGTCCTCGAACTCGTGACACCCGACACGGGTATTCGAACCCGACCCGGGTGGTCGGCGCCGATGATTTCGTACGTCGATGTCCGTACGCTGCCCGGCGCGGACATCGTCTCGAGCGTCAACGGTGGACTCTTCGGAAATCAGGGCAGTTCCGACGAGGTGTACATGTGGATCAACCGATTCCAGAACGAGACCGGGACGACCTTCATGTACCCGGGCACCGACATCGCACGGGATTCGGTGGCGCGGTACAACGCCAAGATCAGTGAAATTCTGAAGTCCGTCGCGACCACCGGCGACTACTCGTTCGCCCAGTCGATGACCGGAAAAACCGCGTAGGACAGTGCAACCCCCACGGCGCACGGCACGGCGCAGGCTCGCCGCGTGCCTGGTGGCCGTGTTCATGTTGATGATCGACGTCACGATCGTCAACGTGGCTCTTCCGTCCATCGCCACCGACATCGATGCTGGTTCGAGCGCGCAATCGCTGATCGTGTCCTCCTACACGTTGGCGTTCGCATGCACCCTGTTGACCGGGGCGTGGCTCGGCGGGATCGTCGGCCGGAGAACGGTGTTCGTAACCGGGATGTCGGTGTTCGTCGCTGCCTCGATCCTGTGCGGGGCCGCCGATTCGCCGACGCTGCTGATCGCCGCGCGAGTTCTGCAGGGCATCGCGGGCGGGATGGTGTCCGCTCAGACCGTCGCCATCATCGCCACGGCGTTTCCGCGCGAGCGCCACAGCGTCGTGTTCGCGCTGTACGGTGCCACCGCGGGCGGTGCCGCGATTCTGGGTCCGTCCGTCGGAGGAATCCTGGTCTCGTTGGACATGTTCGGCTGGGGTTGGCGGTCGGTGTTCCTCGTCAACGCACCGCTCGGCGTGGGGGCGATGGTGATCGCGGCCGCGAGCTTCTCGCGTGAGAAACCCGCAGGCGTTCAGCGTCTCGACGTTCTCGGAGTAGTTCTGTCCACCCTCGGACTGGTCCTTCTGATCTATCCGTTGGCTCACAGTTACGAGCACGGATGGAGTATCGGCGGCACCTCGGCAGTTCTCGCCTCGCTCGCGGTCCTCGCGCTGTTCGTACTCCACGAACGGCGATGGAGCCGAGCCGGACGCCACCCCATGGTGAGGGTCGATCTGTTCCGGCAACGTACGTTCGCACTCGGCTGCGCCCTGTCCGTTCTCATGTTCGGCTCGTTCACCGGCTTCTTCTTCACCGTCTCGCTGAGTCTCCAGTTCGGCCTGGAGTTGTCGCCGATGCGCACCGGCGTGATCACGTTGCCGTTCGCGGTCGGCGCCGCGGTGTTCTCGGTCCTGTCTCCAACCTTGTTCGCACGGCTCGGCACTCGGATGCTGCCGCTCGGCTTCGTCCTCTTCGGTGTATCCATGATGTGCTTCGCCGCCCTCACCTACCGTGAGGACACGGCACACAGCCTCGCCCTGCTGGCACCACCACTGTTCGTCGGCGGCGCAGGGATCGGCGTGTTCGTCGCACCGTTGCAGACGACGATCGTCTCGGGCACCGACGACACGACCGTCGGATCGGCGTCGGGGTTGATCCCTACCGTCCAGCAGGTCGGTCAAGCCGTCGGAATCGCTCTCGTGGGACTGCTGTTCTTCCACCGACTGTCGACGCTGTCGGACGCACTCCCACCGGGCAGCACCGGGTGGATCGCCGCACAGCCGTACATCGTCGCTCAGCGTCACGTGTTCTTCGTACTGTCCGCCGTCGTCGCGTGTGCGGCGGTGCTTGCCTTCGCCTTGCCCAAACGGGTCGCGGGGCCGCCGCCCGTTCCCGTACCTGCCTGATCACCGCCCGCCCGAGAAGAAGGAAAGATCCGTGCGTTCTCGCATCACCGCTGTGTTCGTAGTGCTGGCAGCCGTCGGCGCCCTGGTCGGGTTTCCGGCCACCGCTGCCGCGGAACCCGTCGAACTGGTCGCCGATCCAGATCCGTTCTACGCCGCGCCCGCCGACGTGGCCGACGCCGCCAACGGCGACGTCCTCGACAGCCGACGTGTCCCTACGTCCGCGTACCCGGGCACCGACGTGTGGCAGGTCAAGTTTCGCTCCACCGATTCCGCAGGCGATCCCATCGCGGCCGTGACGACTGTCCTGATGCCGCAGGGACACGGTGAGGGCACGCCCCTCGTGTCGTACCAGGCGATCGTCAATGCCCTCGGCACCAAATGCGCACCGTCGCACGGGTTGTTCTCCGAGGAACTGATCGAAGCACCGGCCGTGTATCTGGGAATGGTCGCCCGCGGCTGGGCCGTTGCCGTGCCGGATTACCTCGGCCCGACGGCAGCCTACGGTGCCGCGCGCATGGCGGGCCAGATCACCCTCGACGGTGTACGAGCGGTGAAGCGGTTCGAGCAACTGCCGCTCCGTGACTCGCCGGTCGGCCTACTGGGCTACTCCGGCGGTGGACTCGCGACATCCTTCGCTGCTGCGCTCGCGCCGACGTACGCGCCGGATCTCGACATCGCCGGAATCGCCGAGGGTGGAATCCCGGCCGATCTGGCGCAGATCGCCCAGAATTTGGCGTACAGCCCGCTACCGCACCCGGGCTTCGGCATGGCGATGGCGGTGGCGCTCGGGCTCGAACGCGAGTACCCGGGTCGATTCCCCATCACCAGCAACCTCAACGACCGAGGAATCGCACTGCGCAACAAGATGTTCAACGAGTGCCGACGCTCGATCCTCATCGACGGCGCCTTCCACAGCGCTCGCGACCTGAGCACCGCCGCGTCACTGGCGGACACACCGAGTGCGCAACAAGTACTACGCGAGAACAGTGTCACCTTCTACGACGGAGTCCCGACGGCACCACTGTTCGTGTGGCAGGGCGTCAACGACTTCATCGCCCCGTACCAGCCTGTCGCCGACATGGTCGACCGATACTGCCGATCGGGCGCCGACGTCGTGTTCCGCGGATACCCTGCGGCCGAGCACTTCTCCGCGACCGTCCTCGGCCTCCCCGAGGCCTACCTCTGGCTCGACGCTCGGTTACGTGGCGAGCCCGCGCCGAGTGGCTGTTGATCCCGAGCAACTAGGGTGGGCGCATGGCGCGTGCTCCCCTACCCGTGCGCGACGGGCTCGGTCCGACTCGGATTCGGATGCCCGACGACCCGAGCCCTGTCACTGTGTTGCAATACCTGATTTCGCGGTTTCCGCAGGACGAGAGGAGGCTCCGCGAGAAGGTTGCACTGGGTGAGGTCGTCGATGCAGGCGGCACTCCCATCTCGCTGGATTCCGTGGTGCGTCCTCGCGCGGACATCTATCTGTACCGAGACCCGCCCGACGAACCGGTCGTGCCGTTCCCGATGGAGATTCTGCATCGCGACGAGAACCTTCTAGTCGTGGACAAACCGCACTTTCTGGCGACGACGCCCCGCGGTGCCTATGTGGCGCGGTCCGCGCTGGTCGTTCTCCGTCGGGAACTCGACCTGCCGGATCTGTCGCCTGCCCATCGCCTCGATCGGCTCACCGCCGGTGTTCTCGTGTTCACGATCCGGCCCGAGGTGCGGCGCGCGTATCAGGAACTGTTCGCGGCTCGTACCGTCACCAAGATCTACGACGCCATCGCTCGCCACGATCCGAACCTGACCGTTCCGTTGGTGATCAGAAGTCGAATGGTCAAAGAGCGCGGCGTTCTTCGTGCCGAAGAGGTGCCTGGCGAGCCCAACGCCGAGACACGGGTCGAGGTCGCTGCCGTCCACGACGGCTGGGCACGGTACACGTTGACACCCAAAACCGGTCGCACACATCAACTTCGATTGCACATGAGCTCATTGGGAGTGCCGATCGTCGGGGACAACTTCTACCCGACGTTCTACGAGGTCGCTCACGACGACTATTCCCGTCCCCTGGCACTGTTGGCTCGTGAGCTGAGTTTCGACGATCCTTTCACCGGCGAACGGTGTGTCTTCGCGACCCGTCGAACGCTCGATTTTCCGTCCTGACAAGTCTATTTCGGCATCGACACGACGTCGCCCCGCGACGCGTTCTCCTCGGCGATCTCGGCCGTTCGCACCGAGATTCGGTGAGAAAGAACAGCCATTGTGAACAATCCGATCGCGACATTGATCAGCGCCGTGAATCCTTCTTGCGCGAAATCGACCAAGGCATTCAGCAGAGTGAACACCAATGCGGCGATACGCAGGGATCGAAGGGGCCACAATCTGCCCTTGCGAAGCCGGAGCACGGCCGGAAATGCGAGCAGGAACGTGATCGCCGACGACGCGAACAGAATTCCGCCGGCAATTCCCATTTCGTCGATATCGATGGTCCTGTCGCGCGTGTCGAGATCGAGTCCACCGAGCGTCAGTTCGACCACCCCGAAGACCACACCGACGAACGACGCAGCCGTCATCGCCCACGCCACCACCGGAACCAGGCGCGGACTCTTCAGGAAGCCAGGGATCAGCCGCGGCGCGAAAATGCGAGCGTCGTACAACCGCGAACGCGTCACCGGGGCACCCTCCAGCAACAATCGAAGACCGGCGACGGTATCGACCTCGGCGCCCTCGGCTTCCGCGCGGTCGACCATGCGCAACGCCCATTCCCGGCGATGATCCGGCAACCCGTGTGCGACGCCCTCCGCCGCGATCGCGGCCGCATTGGCCAGAGTCTCCTCGTGGGAAGGCCGTCGGGAATCCCGCACGATGCGGTTCAGCACGAGGACCACGACGACGAGGACGTACATGATTTCCGACGACGGCCCGTAGAAGTAGTCGTTGTCCTTGGTGACGAACTTGCCGACCTCGTCGAGGAACAGCCCGAATCCGACGCCGCCGAGGACGACGGCCAGCGCCCGGACACCGAACCCGATGAACAGCCACCCGACGAGCAACGCCACCATCATCAGCGCGCCGCCGTACAGCGCGTGTGCGATGTGCAGGGTCTTGCCACCCACTTGGGGGTAGTGGGTGAGCTCCAGATACAAGCGGGTGACGAGGATCGTCACGATCGCGATGATCATGAATGCTTCGGCAGCGGTGCTGCCGTACGCGTCACGGTGCACGCGCGAGTGCCGAACTCGGACGGTCGTGTGTGCGACGTCGGGGGTCACTGCACAAGTATGGGCGCGATCAGGGGCCGATGAGGGTGAAAAGGCGACGTCGGTGATGCGCGATAGCATCGCGGACATGACGATCGTTTCGCGAACCCGTACTGCGGCCCTGTCCGTCGTGATCGGTGCCCTGCTTCTTGCGGGGTGCACTGCGGAGGATCGATCCGACGCGGATCGGTCGCTCGAGAACGCCGCCGGCTCGGCAAGCAGCATCGCGACGAGTGTCCGGGATCGCGCCGGAAGCGTGTTCGACGAGGCCAAGGTGCAAGCGTTCGTGGTCGCGTTCCGTGCCCAGTTCGGTGGGCTGGCCGAGGGCAGGGACGACACCGCGATCGAGAACCTCCTGTCCAGTACGTGTACGGAGATCGCCGGCGGTACCCCGGAGTCGGACATCGTTGCGCAGTTGGAGGTGGAGGCCGCGAAGGGCGACGCCGTTCCGACGACCGAGCAGGCGCAGCGGATCTACGACCAGGCCGCACTCGCCTGCCCCTGACTCTCGCTTGACAAAACTGTTTGCCGAAACTGCAATATCCTCATGAGCACTTCCGAGGACGACGTCGGTTCGGTCATCGCAGGCGTCGGCCCGCGCCTGCGGAAGGTGCGCAGCGAACGCGGAACAACGCTCTCCGCGCTGGCGGACACCACGGGCATCTCCGTCAGCACACTCTCGCGGCTGGAATCCGGCTCACGCAAACCGAGCCTCGAGCTGCTGTTGCCGATCGCACGGGCCCATCAGATTCCGCTCGACGAGTTGATCAGCCCACCGCCCGTCGAAGACCCTCGCATCAAGAGCACCCCGGTACGCCGCGAGCACGTGACCATTCACCCGCTGACCCGTCGGCCGGGCGGGATGCAGGCGTACAAACTCATCGTGGATCCGGTGCGCACCGAGCCGTCGCCCCGTGTCCACGAGGGGTACGAATGGTTGTACGTTCTCAACGGTCGATTGCGCCTCGTTCTCGGTGAACACGACATCGTCATGAAGCCGGGCGAAGCCGCCGAGTTCGACACCCGGGTACCGCATTGGTTCGGTGCAGTCGACGATCTCCCTGTGGAAATCCTCAGTCTTTTCGGCCCGCAGGGCGAACGGATGCACGTTCGAGCCAAGCCCACCGATTCGTAGCTGTTTCGCTACTTTCCAGTCGGATCCATATGGCAGAGTGAGCGATCCGAGAGCAGACGACGTCGGCTCCGGAACCACCGAAGCACACGAGAGGTACGAGGAACGTTCATGACTGAGAGAAATCCCGAAACAACGGTGTCTCGGGGACCCGCATCGCGCTCGGATGTGGATATCGCGACGGGTGTGCTCGTCGGCCGATGCGGCGTGACCGTCACTGCCGCGGTGAACGACCTGTTCGCCACCGCCCGTGACAACAGGGTGAGCCTGTTCGAGTTGGCGCGGACGGTCATCACGATCGCCGAGGGCCGCGACAGCCACGATTCCGAGTCACGACGGATAGCACTGGCGCGCTGGGGGCACGTGTTGGCGCCGGGCTCAGTTGCGCAGAGCGGGGTCTCCGCGTAGTTCGGGAAAGCGGGCGGTCATGTTGTCGATCTGGCGATACATCTCGTAGAGCTCACGACGCAACGTGGCCGCTTCGCTGTCGAGTTCACGTGCCCGGGTCATGGCCTTGTCCGCGCGCGCTCGAAAAGACCGGGCCTGCGCAACCTCGATGGACGCCGAACACTTCTCGATGTGCTCGGCAAGACTCCTCGCGAAGACGCGGGCCTGCGCAAGATTGACCGCGTAGTTGGCGTCGCGGTGACTCGTCTCCTGCGGGGTGGGATCGATGATCGTGCCTTCTGTTCCGGACGGTGTCGAAAAACAAACTTTACGCCTGCAGTATCTCCGACCGTCGCGCAGTGTGTCAGGAGAACACGATGGCCAGCACAACCGATGCAGACGTCGCCGCGATCGCGACGATCACCAGAATCGCCAACACACGCTGACGCAGTGGCCTGTCGCTGCGAGTCACGCTTCCGTCCGAGAACTCGTCGTCGACGAAATCGTCGACATCGACGCCCGCCTCGTCGAAGTACACCGTGTCCCTGGGTGGCACCCACTCCTGCCCGCCGGCTGCGATTGCGGTGACCAATCGGTCGAGCCGCGCGCGAGCCCGCTCCGGGTAGTACCGAGACGGGGCATTGATGGGCAGCGATTTCGCCAACTCGAGAGCAGAACGATGACGGGCAGCCAGGGCCTCGAACGCCGACGACGCGGTCGGGTCGTCGTCGGCTTTGTCGGTCAGGAACCACGCCGCCCCAGCGGAAGCACGATCACCCCGCAACAGGTGGGTGTACGCGAGCAGTTCCAGAACGGGCTGGGATGCCGGCGCTGTCCTCAGCGCCTCGTACAGACGCTCCCGAGCGCCGTCGAGGTCACCCGCGGCCAAGGCGCGCTGCGCGCTGTCGATCACGTCCACAGCGAGAAGCGTAACCGTCCGGCAACTCGGTCGGCGCCGTGACCGTGAAGCGGAGCCTGCGGCAACCGGAAACGAAACAAGCCCCCGACCGAGTTTCTCGGTGAAGGCTTGTGAACGCTGTGGTGGCCAGGGCCGGGATCGAACCGGCGACCTTCCGCTTTTCAGGCGGACGCTCGTACCAACTGAGCTACCTGGCCGGGCGGCACCGGTGACAATGCCATCTCGTGAACTACACGCAAGCCGATGCTTTCGCATCGAATTTGCGACCCTGACGGGACTCGAACCCGCGACCTCCGCCGTGACAGGGCGGCGCGCTAACCAACTGCGCCACAGGGCCTTGCTGTGAAACATTCCCGGAGGAACTTCCCGCCGTAGACCTTAGCAGGCTTTGAACCTGCTTCGAACCGCGGCGGCCTGCAAGAGACTGCTGTACTGCCGACCGGTTTGTCAATTCCGATCGTTTCCTGCGTACCCCCTACGGGATTCGAACCCGCGCTACCGCCTTGAAAGGGCGGCGTCCTAGGCCGCTAGACGAAGGGGGCCCGACGGAATGACCCGGGCCCGAATTTCTTCGGTTCCGAACTGCTCCGCCGCTACCCTCAACGGCGTTCCGTTGGGAGCTGGGATAGCTTAGGACACTTTTCGCAGAAAACTCAAACCGGCAGGTCAGACTCGGTTTCTGCGGTGTTTTCGCGCCATCCTTCAGCCTTCCAGCGGTCCAGCCATGCCGGTGACGCCATCGCGTGAAGTACGACTTCGAGCGATTCCTCGAACATCACGCGAAGATCGCGACTGTCGGAGACGAGGTCGGCCATGTACCGCTGGCCGGCAAGAGACGCAGACAGCACTCGGATGAACTTCTCCGGGCCGAACTCGGGGTCGAGGTCCCCCATCTCCTGGGCCTTCCGCGCGAGCTGCACCCCCGCACGGCCCCACACACGGCCTCCGCCGGATTGAATCTCCGCGTAGAACTCGGGCTCGACTATCAGCCGGAACTCGGCACGAACGATCACGTCGTTCTGGAACCCGAGCGCCAGGTCGTCGATGATCCCGCGGATCACCTCGAAGGGGTGCAGCGGCGAATCGAGCCATTTCTCCGTGATGGCGACGTACCGGTCCAGCGCGGCCGTCAGAACGGCACGAGCCAGGTCTTCCTTGGATTGGAAGTGAAAGTACATCGCACCCTTGGTGGCATTCGAGCCCTCCAGAATGGTGTTCACCGACGCAGCCGCGTACCCGCGGCGTGCAAACTCCGATGCCGCCGCTTCGACTATCGCTGCTCGGGTTCGCCGAGCGCGCTCTTGTTGTGCCATTGCTTCCGTGCCTCCGAACCCGAGCGACCTGCATCTATCAGCAGGCAGTACCGCTAGTCGAGCGTACTTGAACCAGCGCACTCGAGACCGACCACTCGCTCGGAAAAAGTGCTGGAAACAGTAATCCGGACAAATCTCCGAGCTGTCTTCAAACAATCCGAGTGGTACGATCAAGCCGGCTCGAGTGCGCTGCAGGGGGTGCGCACTCGAGCCGTTTCTTTGTCGCGGGCCGCGCTATTGGAGCTCTACACCGAGCAATTCCGAACGGCTTTACATATAGCCCGCCGGTGTCAATCCACGATTTCGACGCACGGCGAAATCGAGAACTCCGCCACAAAAGCGTCACAATTGTGTGAAGCGCCTCTTCCGATGGACTCGAAATGCAGCACTCCGGCCGGCCACGGGTCCGACACACTTCTACCGTGCCGACGGTCGACCGAGCCCGGCCGGTCACGAATCCCCTGCCACGCAGACATTCTGGACCGCTCGACCACACCGACGGCGTCGAAACAATCGAACACCCCGGGATTCGTTGCCAGTACGATTCATTCGCACGTCTCGACGCCGATATCGCTGTGGCCGTGCAAGTCTCAGAAGGGGTTCGTATAACGGTTTCGCCTCCGAAAGCGCCGGAAGCACTCGCCCACCCGAACTCGCCCTTACTGTGGCCCACAACACATCGTGGTCAACGACGACAACGAATTCGGGGCACGCATGACTCTTCGAACCATCCTCCGCCGATCGGCAGCAACAGTCTTCAGCGTCGCGCTGCTGACCACCGCCACCTGGACGGCGAACGCCGACCCTATGTCCGATTTCATCGATCCAGCCCAGGACCCGACACTGGCCGCGGCAACACCACTGGGCGAGCCGTGGTTCGATCCACCACCAGGATTCGAAAGCTACTCTCCCGGCGCGGTTCTCAACACCAGAACAGTCACCGTCGGCCCGTTGCTCACCCCTGTCCAATCGACACAGATCCTCTTCCGAACAACGGATTCGAAAGATAGGCCGGTCGCCGGAGCTACCACCGTCATCGTGCCGACAGCACCCTGGGCGGGGCCGGGACCCCGACCCGTCGTCGCCTACAACATGGCAATCGACTCACTCGGCCAGACATGTGCGCCGTCCTGGACACTGCCCCGCGGCATCGCACCGGAAATCGCTGCGGTACAACTCTTCCTGGCCAAGAACTACGCCGTCGTCGTCACCGATCACCAAGGCCCGCGCCAGGCGTACGCCGCCGGACGCATGGCGGGGCACGCCGTCCTCGATGCCCTACGCGCCATGGTGAATCTGCCGTCACTCGGCCTGCCTGCCGAATCACCGATCGCCATCACCGGGTACTCCGGAGGCGCCATCGCATCCGGATGGGCGGCCCAACTCGCACCGGTGTACGCACCCGACGTCAACATCGTCGGAACGGCATTCGGCGGCGCCCCCATCGACTACCGCATCCTCCTCGGGTCGATGAACGGCAACAACGCCGCATCGACCCTGTTCCTGTCGGCCGCGATGGGCGTGGCACGTGAATATCCCGAGATGTTCCAACTGATGAACGCCAACGGGCTGCGACTCGCCCAGATCGCCAAGGACATGTGCGTGTACCTGCTCGCGCCCGGCGGCCTCGTCGCGCCGATTCCTGTCCAGGCTCTCTCCGACGTGCCGAACGTCGACCGAACGCCCATAGCCGAAGAGATCATCCGGCAGACCCGCATGGGTGGCGACCTCACACCGTCGGCGCCGGTCTTCATCTATCAGGGACAGCACGAGTTCTGGATTCCCAAACAAGGCGCCGAAACCCTGTACGACGAATGGTGCGCGGGCGGCGCCCAGGTTCGACTGGAGGAATACGTCGGCGAACACATGATCGTCGCCGTCTCCGGGCTCCCAGGCTCCCATCAGTGGATCGACGACAGGCTCGCCGGGATACCGGCACCCGACGGATGCAGCAGTTTCGGTCGGTGACCGAACCCTCCCGGTGTTCTTTTCGAGAGCGCGCCAGGGGGCGTGGCGAAGTGCCGGGGCGGACCCACTACACTTTCGATCCGCGCCCCTATAGCTCAGTTGGTAGAGCTACGGACTTTTAATCCGCAGGTCGTAGGTTCGAGTCCTACTGGGGGCACTTCACCACCTCTCCCGCCACCGGGCCGAGCGGTATGTCGCATCGGGTCGCCGACGGATTCGCAGCGCACTCCCAGCTACGAGTACGCACACTTCCGAGGTGCACGGTCGTACACTCGGTAACGGTTCGACTTCGGGGAACGAACACACCCTTCGGGGGATTCTCCGACAAATCAGCCGGTGACGTGCCGCGCCCAGCGAACTCAGCGGAGTTCACAGCGTGGTTACGGTGCCGTAAGCTCGAGACCGTTGTCCGCAATGTATGGAGGCTATGTAATGGCGAGGGATCTGACACAGCTGGAGCTGCTCCAGGAGCTCGTTCCGGTTGCGGAAGACAACGTCAACCGGCACATGTCCATGGCGAAGGAGTGGCATCCCCACGACTACGTGCCGTGGGACGAAGGCCGCAACTTCGCCGAACTCGGTGGCATCGACTACGACCCGGAGCAGAGCAAACTGTCCGAGGTCGCCAAGGCCGCGATGATCACGAACCTCCTCACGGAGGACAACCTGCCGTCGTACCACCGCGAGATCGCGGAGAACTTC
Source organism: Rhodococcus sp. RS1C4 (assembly GCF_002258225.1). Classification (NCBI taxonomy): domain Bacteria; kingdom Bacillati; phylum Actinomycetota; class Actinomycetes; order Mycobacteriales; family Nocardiaceae; genus Rhodococcus; species Rhodococcus sp. RS1C4. Next base: position 45,465 of record NZ_NOXZ01000008.1, read on the forward strand.
TCGCAGGACGGCGCCTGGGGCACCTGGGTCGGCCGGTGGACCGCCGAGGAGAACCGTCACGGCATCGTCATGCGTGACTACCTTGTCGTGACCCGCGGGGTCGATCCCGTGGCCCTCGAGCAGGCGCGCATGATCCACATGACCAACGGATTCGCCTCTCCCGCCGGTTCGCAGACGGGTCTTCTTCACTCCGTCTCGTACGTGACGTTCCAGGAGCTCGCGACGCGTGTGTCGCACCGCAACACCGGCAAGGTCTGCGACGACCCCATCGCCGACCGCATGCTCCAGCGCATCGCGGCGGACGAGAACCTGCACATGATCTTCTACCGCAACATCAGCGCTGCGGCCCTCGACATCGCACCGGATCAGACGCTGGACGCGCTGTCGGACATCGTCATGAACTTCCAGATGCCCGGCGCCGGGATGCCGAACTTCCGCCGCAACGGTGTGTTGATGGCCAAGCACGGAATCTACGACCTGCGCCAGCACCTCGAGGACGTCGTGTGGCCGGTACTGCGCAAGTGGCGCATCTTCGAGCGCGACGACTTCACCGGACGCGGCGAGAACAAGCGTGAAGAGCTGGCCGCGTTCCTCGAGGACCTCGAGAAGCAGGCGACGAAGTTCGAGGAAATGCGCGATCGCTCGCTCGCTCGCGAGGCGAAGAAGGCAGAGAAGCAAGCTTCCTGATCTGCAGACCAGCGATCGAAGCCCTACACCTCGACCGCGGTGTAGGGCTTCGCTCGTGAATCCGACAGGCAGCACCGCAGGCTCCGCTGCCGGCCGACAGACCATCTCCGAGAAGAACACGAACGAGGCTTCACCCATGACATTGCGGATCGGTTCACTCGAACTCCGAAGCCCAGTGGTACTGGCACCGATGGCCGGTGTGACCAACGTGGCATTCCGCACCCTGTGCCGCGAGCAGGAACTCGAGCGCGCAGGCAGCACCTCGGGTCTGTACGTCTGCGAGATGGTGACCGCGCGCGCACTCGTCGAACGCCAGCCCGCCACGATGCACATGACCACATTCGGACCGACCGAGACGCCCAGGTCACTCCAGCTCTACACCGTCGACCCGGACACGACGTACGCGGCCGCGAAGATGATCGTCGACGAGAACCTCGCCGACCACATCGACATGAACTTCGGCTGCCCGGTTCCCAAGGTCACCAGAAAAGGTGGCGGCGCGGCACTGCCGTACAAGCGCAACCTGTTCGGAAGAATCGTCGCTGCGGCCGTGAAAGCCACTGAGGGAACCGATGTTCCGGTGACGGTCAAGTTCCGCGTCGGCATCGACGAGGAGCACCACACCCACCTCGACGCCGGACGAATCGCAGCCGCCGAAGGCGCCGCCGCTGTCGCACTGCATGCGCGGACGGCGTCGCAGCGGTACTCCGGCACCGCCGACTGGACGCAGATCGCACGCCTGAAGGAACACGTCACCGACGTGCCGGTCCTCGGCAACGGCGACATCTTCTCGGCGTCGGACGCTGTCCGAATGATGGCCGAAACCGGTTGTGACGGTGTGGTCGTCGGTCGCGGATGCCTCGGCAGGCCGTGGCTCTTCGCCGAGCTCAGCGCTCGGTTCGCCGGCCGCGAGGAACCCACTGCACCGACGCTGGGCGAGGTGGCCGTCGTCATCAGGCGGCACGCCGAGCTCCTGGCGGAACACCACGGGGAGGACAGAGGCCTGCGCGAGCTCCGCAAGCACGTCGCCTGGTACCTACGCGGCTTCCCCGCCGGCTCGGACCTCCGGGTGTCCATGGCGCTGGTCAAGACCCTTCCCGAGCTCGACGACCTACTGGGACAACTGGACCCGTCGGTTCCTTTCCCGAAGGACGCCGAAGGTCCTCGTGGTCGCCAGGGATCTCCCGGTGCGGTGTCACTGCCGGAGGGGTGGCTCGACGATCCGGAGGACATCTCGGTCCCGGCGGGCGCAGACCTCATGCATTCCGGAGGCTGACCTGCACCGGCGCCCGGCCGGACGTACTGAAGTGGACCACATCGAATTCCTCAGTATCATTGCTGGGATCGCCCGATCGACGGCGAGGAGATGTGTTCGAGGAAGGTCAGGTTCGAATCCGTGGTTGACGATCGAGATTCGGGCTCTTCCATGTCCGACGGTCGCGCGCCGTGGGAACGACCGATCTCGCGCATCCACAACCCCGAGTCCGAGTCCGTTCGGCCTTCCGCCGCGCCGAGGCCACAGGCTCCGAAACCCGACCCCGAGCCCGAGCAGGAATCGAACGGCGGTCTGCTGAAGAGATTCGGTAAGAAGCCGTCCGGCAAGTCGGACGCCGTGTCCGTCGCCGAGCTCATGGATCGCGGTTCCGAGGACGAGCGCCCGGCACCGCGCACGCCGAGAGTGTCGACCGGAGAACGCGCTCGACCGGAGCCCGACGTCGAGGCCCCCACCGAGAAGATCGATCCGATCACGGACAGCACACCTCCCCCGGTGACCGCGCTCCCGGAAGCAGTCGGTGTACCCGCCGAGTCGCGCCCCGCGCTGACCCGTCTCGCGATGAGCAAGGTGCGCCGCCGCAAGCGCATGCAGAACATGGCTCGAGGCTTGGTGTCGATCATCGCCATTCTGTCTGTGGCACTGACCGGTGTCGTCTGGGGCTACCTCCGAAGCACCGACCGCGGATTCGCTCAGGTTGCCGCGCTCGACCCCAACTCCACCGACGTCGTCGACGCCGACGGGCAGTACGGCGACGAGACGTACCTGATCGTGGGAACCGACACCAGGGCCGGTGCCAGCGGCGAGATCGGCGCCGGAACCGTCGAGGACGCCGAGGGCGCCCGATCGGACACCGTGATGCTGGTCAACATCCCGGCCGACCGTAGCCGCGTCGTCGCCGTGTCCTTTCCTCGCGACCTCGACGTCGAACGCCCCGAATGCGAAGCGTTCGACAACGACACCAACAGCTACACCGGTGAGATGTACCCGGCTGCCGATGGAGACAAGCTCAACGCCACCTACGCACTCGGCGGACCGAAGTGTCTCGTGAAGACCATCCAGAAGATCTCGGGCCTGAGAATCGGCCACTTCGTCGGTATGGACTTCGCCGGCTTCGAGTCGATGGTCGACGAAATCGGCGGAGTCGACGTCTGCACGGCGCAACCTCTCGTCGACTACGAGCTGGGCACCGTCCTCCCCAATGTCGGTGAACAGAGGATCGACGGCAGAACCGCACTGAACTATGTCCGTGCACGGCACGTCGACACCGAAGGCAACGGCGACTACGGGCGTATCAAACGCCAGCAGCGATTCCTGTCGTCACTGCTGAGGTCCGCACTGTCCAACCAGGTCCTTCTCGATCCCGGCAAGCTCAACGGCTTCGTCAGCGCGTTCACCCGGGACACCTTCGTCGAGAACGTCAAGACGCAGGACCTCATCACGCTCGGACGTTCGTTGCAGAACGTCGACGCAGGCGCCGTCACGTTCCTCACGCTCCCGACGGACGGCACCAACGAATGGGGCAACGAGATCCCCGTCGACAGCGCCATCGCAGCCCTGTTCCGAGCGATCATCGACGACCTCCCCCTCCCCGGAGAGGAACGCTCCGAGCCGACGCCCGCTCCCGAGTCCCCCGCAGAGCCGACGGTCCCCACACTCGCCGTCGACCCGGCGACCGTCTCCGTGCAGGTCTCGAACGCCTCGGACACCGCCGGCATGGCTGCCACCGCGTCGAGCGAGCTCGCGTCCTACGGCTTCCAGATTCTCGACGTCGGCAACTTCGTCGGTTCTGCGGCGCAGACCGTCGTACGTTTCTCGCCCGGTCAGGAATCGGAGGCTGCTACCGTCGCCTCCGCCATACCCGGAGCCGTCATCGAACAGTCCGCTGGTCTGGACAGCGTGGTCGAGGTCGTCCTCGGCGCCGACTACCCCGGCTACACCACCGCACCGACGGTCTTCGGACAGCCGATCGAAGCCACCCAGGTCGAGGGCAGCACGGAAGCTCCGGCACTCCCCGAGAACCTCGCTTTCACCAACGCCGCCGACGACACCTGCGCCTAGTGCGTATCCATTCATGCCCCGTTCACCCGGCGGACCATGAATGGATCTGTGTGACGCACTAAACTTGCGCCTTATGCGCGTCGCCTACAACGAACAGATGAACGATTTGGCCGATACCCTCGGCGAGATGGCCACCTTGGCCGGCTCCGCCATGGACAAGGCCACCCAATCCCTCCTCCAAGCCGACCTCGTTCTCGCCGAACAGGTCATCTCCGATCACGACAAGATCACCGACCTCAGCGCGGTATGCGAGGAAAAAGCGTTCTCCCTGCTCGCCCTGCAGGCACCGGTCGCCGGTGATCTGCGTTCGGTGGTCTCCGGAATCCAGATCGTCGCCGACATCGACCGCATGGGCGCCCTCGCCCTGCACGTCGCCAAGATCACGCGCCGACGCCACCCCGCCCACGCCCTGCCCGAAGAGGTCAACGGCTACTTCGCCGAAATGGGACGCATCGCAGTTCAGCTCGGCGCATCCGCCCGCGAGGTCCTCGAAACCCGCGACCCCGAACGCGCCGCCAAGCTGCGTGAAGAAGACGAGGCAATGGACGACCTCCACCGCCACCTCTTCACCGTCCTCATGGACCGCGAATGGCAGCACGGCGTTGCCGCAGCCGTCGACGTCACACTCCTCGGCCGGTTCTACGAGCGCTTCGCCGACCACGCCGTCGAGGTCGGCCGCCGAGTGATCTTCCTGGTGACCGGCGAGCTGCCCGTCGACCTGAACGCACCCAAGCTCAGCAACTCCTGATCGTTCTTCCGTCTACCTCCGGAGCGAATGTGCCGTTCGGTCAGTCTGAGTGACCGAACGGCACGTTCGCTCCACACACCCCGGTCGAACTCGCTTCCGGCGTCCACGCGCAACGAGAAAACCCCCGACTGCTCTGGGCAGTCGGGGGTTTTTCCGTAGTGCAGGTTATCCGAAGCGACCGGAGATGTAGTCCTCGGTGGCTTTCTGGCTGGGGTTGGAGAAGATCTTCTCCGTGTCGTCGATTTCGATGAGCTGGCCGGGCTTGCCGGTGGCTTCGAGGTTGAAGAATCCGGTCTGGTCGCTGACGCGTGCGGCCTGCTGCATGTTGTGCGTCACGATGACGATGGTGAAGTCTTTCTTGAGTTCACCGATGAGGTCTTCGATGGCGAGGGTGGAGATCGGGTCGAGGGCCGAGCAGGGCTCGTCCATCAGCAGTACGTCGGGCTGGACGGCGATGGCGCGGGCGATGCACAGGCGCTGCTGCTGGCCGCCGGAGAGTCCGCCGCCTGGCTTGTCGAGGCGATCTTTGACCTCGTTCCAGAGGTTCGCACCTTTGAGGGAACGCTCGGCGATTTCGTCGAGCTCCTTCTTGCTCTTGCCGCCCTGCAGCTTGAGGCCTGCGACGACGTTGTCGCGGATGGACATCGTCGGGAACGGGTTGGGGCGCTGGAAGACCATGCCGATGGTGCGTCGCACACCGACGGGGTCGACGCCTGCGCCGTAGATGTCCTCGCCGTCGAGCAGGACGGAGCCTTCGACGCGTGCGCCGGGAGTGACCTCGTGCATGCGGTTGAGGGAGCGGAGGACTGTCGACTTACCGCAGCCGGACGGTCCGATGAAGGCGGTGACGCCGCGCGGCGGGACTGCGAGGGTGACGTTCTGCACGGCGTGGAATTTGCCGTAGTAGATGTTCACGTCTTTGAGGTCGAGACGTTTTGCCATGGTCGGCTCCTGAAGTTTCGGGGTGGGCGTGTGACGGTCAGACGTTCTTCGGCGAGAAGAACTTCGAGACCAGCTTTGCGCCGATGTTGAGCAGGGCAATGATCAGGATCAGCGTCAGGGCTGCTCCCCACATGCGCTCGGAGGTGAGCGCGCCGGTTCCTGCTTTCTGCAGGTCGACCATCATGAGCGGCAGGGACGTCTGCGGCCCGGAGAACAGGTTGAAGTTGATCGCCGTGGCGGATCCCACCAGGATCAGCACCGGTGCGGTCTCTCCCATGACGCGGGCCAGGGCGAGCATGATGCCGGTGACGATGCCGGACAGTGCCGTCGGGACGACGATCTTGGCGATGGTCTTCCACTTGGGTACGCCGAGGGCGTAGGACGCCTCACGCAGGTCCTGAGGAACGATGCGGAGCATCTCCTCGGAGGACCGCACGATGACGGGAATCATCAGCAGGACGAGAGCGAACGACACGGCGAGGCCGGACCGTTCGAAGCCGAACGTGGCGATCCACAGTGCGTAGATGAACAGGGCTGCGACGATGGACGGAACACCGGTGAGGATGTCGACCATGAAGGTGGTCAGGCGAGCCAACCGCGTACCCGCACCGTATTCGACGAGGTAGATCGCGACGAACACGCCGATCGGGATGGAGATCAGGGCGCAGAACAAGCCTTGCGTCAGGGTTCCGACGATGGCGTGGTAGGCGCCACCACCGGCGATGAACTGGGTGATGCCTGCCTGCGAGTTCTGCCACCACGTCGGGGAGACGACGGCGGAGAGCCCGCGTGAGATCACCGTGTACAGAACCCAGACCAGCGGCACGAGCGCGATGAGGACGGCCAGGCTGACGAGGACGGTGGCAGCGCCGTTCGAGAACTTGCGACGCGCACTGACGCCCTTGAACGTGGGCTCTTTGACCGGGCGATCCATGGTTGCGGTCATGGCCTAGTCCTTCTTTCCTGCGATCGCGGCGCGAGCGCCTGCGTTGACCACGAAGGTGAGTACGAAGAGCACGAGGCCTGCGGCGATGTAGGCGCCGGCCTGCAGCTGGTTGTTGAACTCGCCTGCGGCAAGGGCAATCTTGGTCGCGAACGTGCTGCCACCGTCGAACAACGTCCATCCGAAGCTCGACTGGACGCTGCGGATGATGATGTACAGGGCGATGGTCTCACCGAGGGCGCGCCCGAGGCCGAGCATCGAGCCGGAGACGAAGCCGGACTTGCCGAACGGGATGACGGTGGTGCGAACGACTTCCCAGCGAGTGGCGCCGAGGGCGAGTGCAGCCTCGATCTGTCCGCGCGGAGTCTGTACGAACACCTCGCGGGTCACCGCGGCGATGATCGGCAGGATCATCACGGCCAGCACGATGCCGCCGGTGAAGATGGTGCCGCCGCCCGCGATGGACACCGAACCGGTGGAGAACAGCGGGAACCAGCTCAGGTTCTCGTTCAGCCACTCGGCGAACGGGCTGATGGCGGGAGCAAGCACGTAGAGGCCCCAGAGGCCGAACACGATCGAGGGAACCGCGGCGAGCAGGTCGATGACGTAACCGAGTGGGCCTGCGACCTTCTTCGGCGCGTAGTTGGTCAGATAGATCGCGATTCCCAGTGCCACGGGCATGGCCAGGATCAGCGCGAAGATCGACACGGTCGCGGTCACCAGGAACAGGTCGCGAATACCGAAGATCATCGCGGAGGTGTTCGAGGTGTTCCACTGGCCGTTGTAGGTCAGGAAGTTGACCGTGTTGTTCTGCAACGACGGGATCGCGCGCCACAGCAGGAACACGCCGATGGCCGCGATGAGAACGATGACGAAGACACCCGAGCCCGTGGCGAGGGTGGAGAAGATCCGGTCACCTGGGCGCGTGACGGTGCCGCCCTTGGCTTTTTTGTCGGGCAATTGCTTGGGTTCTTCCGTGTTCCGCGGCACGCCGCCCGCGGAAATGCTCGCCGCAGATGGTTCGCCGGTGATCGAGTGGGTGTCGCTCATACCGCTCACGTCTCTCGTTTGGTGGCTTAGAGAGACGGGAGTCCCACCCGGGCGCCGCGGCTGTTGCTCGCGGCGCCCGAAGCGGGGTCTCGTCTCAATTGAATCAGGCGATCGCGTTGATCGCCGTCTCGAGGCGTTCCTTGAAGGACTCGGGCAGCGGGACATATCCGGCTTCCTCGAGGCCCTGCTGGCCTTCGTTCGCTGCGCTCAGCAGGAACGACTTGACTGCTGCGGAGGTGTCGGCGTCGTAGCCGGCGGAGCAGACGATCTCGTAGGTGGCGAGAACCAGCGGGTAGCTGTCCGCTGCGTTCGACGCGTAGAGAGCGTCGATGTCGATTGCGAGGTCGTTGCCTTCACCGGAGAACTCGGCGGTGTCGATGGCTGCGCCTGCGGTCTCGCTGGACAGCTCGACGGGTCCGTTGCCGAAGTCGACCGCGGCGGTGCCGAGGCTTTCCTGGTCGGCGAAGCCCTTCTCGACGTAGGTGATGGAACCGGGGGTGGCTGCTACGGCCTGAGCGACGCCCGAGGATCCGTTGGCGCCTTCACCGACTCCACCGGCCCAGTCCGAGCTGTGGTCGAGGGTCCATGCCTCGGGTGCGGCTGCGGAGAGGAAGCGCTGGAAGTTGTCGCTGGTGCCCGAGGAATCGGAGCGGTAGATCGGGGTGATCGGGGTGGACGGCAGGGTCGCACCCTCGTTCAGTGCGGCGATCGCCGGGTCGTTCCACGTGGTGATCTGGCCGGTGAAGATACGTGCGGCGACGTCCGGGCTGACGACGAGGTTGTCGACGCCTTCGACGTTGTAGGCAACGGCGATCGGGCCGAAGACGAGGGGGAGGTTCCATGCCGGGTTGCCCTGGCAGCGCTCGGCTGCTGCTGCGGCCTGCTCGTCCTTGATGGTCGAGTCGGAGCCGGCGAAGTCGACGAGGCCCGCGACGAACTGGGTACGGCCGTTACCGGAACCGCTGGTCGTGTACTCGACGGCCTGCCCGGCGCAGACACCGGAGTAGATGGACGTGAAGTTGGACATCGCGTTCTGCTGAGCAGACGATCCTTCACCGGTCAGAGGGGTCTTGCCCTCACACGTTGCTGCCGAGTCCGTGCCCGCAGCAGATTCGACGTTCGCGTCACTGCCACATGCGGTCAGCAGCATGGCGCCGATCGCCACTGCGCCTACGAGAGACGCGCTGCGCTTGAGCTTCACCTGTTTCCTCCGGGGAATCTTGTGCCGTGTCTCGTGTCCGCACTCGGGTCGTGCGTGTCACGAGGATCGAGGTGCCGGCCCGTTTGTCGTTCCTCGCACCGGGCGGCGTCGGCGCCACCCGCTGGAAAAGGTAAGGGCCGCCGGTGGACGGCTACCCCCGGGTTGGTTAACGGAAGATGAACAGAGTGGGCTGTATGTCCGGTTCTACGGACGTGCGTAGGCGACGTCGGTATGGAAACGCGTGAAACCGAGTCGCTCGTAGGTGTGCACGGCGGCAGCATTGTCCGCTTCGACGTACAGGAGTACGTCTCGCAAATCCCTGCCACGCAGGTAGTGCAGGCCCGCAAGCGTCAGCACTCGGCCGAGCCCTCGGCCCTGAGCCTCGGGGTCGATGCCGACGACGTAGACCTCGCCGATCTCGTCTTCCCCCGCCTCGGCGGGGTGGACCTTGGTCCAGTGGAAGCCGAGGAGCGTGTCGGTCCCCTCCTCGAACGCGAGGAACACTCCGGCCGGGTCGAACCAGGCCTCGTCACGCCGTTCGGCGATGTCCTTCTCGGTCCATCCACCCTGCTCGGGGTGCCACGAGAACGCCGCGTTGTTGACGCGGAGCAATTCCGCGTCGTCCTGATGCCCTCGATACGTCCGAAGCGAAACATTGTCCGGCACAGTGACGTCCGGCAACGCAGGCTCGGCGAGCGGACGCCTGAGCTGAAGCAACTCGCGAGCGACCGACAGCCCGAGCGTGGACGCCAATGCCCGTGCGGCATCGATGTTTCCGTGCGCCCAGATCCGGGCCCCGGCCCCGCCGTCGGCGAAGGATCGGTCGATCAACTGTGTTCCGATTCCGCGAGTGCGGAACTCCGGGTCCACCACGATCTCGGTCATCGTGGGCGATCCGGGAGCGGTGCCCGCGTACCCGACGACGCGTGAACCGGCCGTCGCGACCAGATGGGTCGTGTCGTCGCCGGATCCGACGGATTTCAGTGCCTGTTCGGACAGCGGCGCCGTGCCGTCGACCTCGGTTGCGCGTGCGGCGATCGCCCGGATCTCGTCGACGACGTCTGGCGCCATCTCCGCGGAATCGATGCGAGCGATATCGATCGAGAGAGTCATCGTCGGTCAGTTCGTACTTCCGTTTGTCGCGCCGCCCAGTGAACTGAACTCGGCGCTGTCCGATTCGTTGTCGTCGTCGCCGTCGGGAGTCGCCGGGCCTCCCTTGGAGCTACGGCTGGGTCGCACGGCCTTGTAGCCGACGTTGCGGACGGTGCCGATGAGCGACTCGTATTCGCTTCCCAGCTTGGCCCGCAGACGCCGGACGTGGACGTCGACGGTTCTGGTGCCTCCGAAGAAGTCGTATCCCCACACTTCCTGGAGCAGCTGGGCACGGGTGAAGACACGTCCCGCATGCTGGGCCAGGTATTTGAGGAGTTCGAATTCCTTGTAGGTGAGGTCCAACGGTCGACCGCGCAACCGGGCCGTGTAGGTGCCCTCGTCGATGACGAGCTCACCGAGCGTGATCTTGCCCGATGCCTCGGGACTCGCGATGCCGCCCGACCTGCCCACGAGGAGCCGCAACCGCGCGTCGATCTCGGCGGGGCCGGTCCCGGGGAGCAGGATGTCGTCGAGACCCCACTCGGAGTTGACCGCGACGAGGCCGCCTTCGGTGAGCACCGCGACCACCGGAATCGCGGAACCGGTGCTACCGAGCAGCCGGCACAGTCCGCGCGCTGCGGCGAGGTCGGTACGGGCGTCCACCAGCGCGATGTCCGCGGAACCTGCCTCGAGCAGCGAGGAGACCTCGGTCGGAGCGGGCCGCACGTGGTGAGCCAACAATGCCAAAGACGGCAGTACGGCCTCCGGGTTCGGATCGGAGGTCAGAAGCAAGAGCTCCATTCAGCCTCCATTCTTACCGCTGTCACTCAAAGACTCCTTCGCCGAGGTCGAGTCCTTGTTCAGGCAACAAGACTAACCCGTCCGACATACCTGTCGCGTGCCGCCGTGCCCGAAAGCCCCGGCGGGCATCGGTCACAATGGGCGTCATGCGCAAACTGATCATCGGACTCGTGAGCCTGCTGGCACTTGCCGTCGTCGTGGACTTCGGAGCGGCCGCGTACTCCGAGTACCGCGTCTCACGCGCAATCCGCGACGGCGGAGATCTGACCTCCGACCCACAGGTGATCGTCCACGGGTTCCCGTTCCTGACCCAGGCCGCCGACGGCAAGTATCAGAACGTGGAGATTCGAGCCCAGGACGTACCGACCGACTACGTGGAGTCGACGACCATCGAGGCCAACCTCCGCGGCGTCGCGGTACCCCTCTCCGACCTCGTCGACGGGTCGGTGGGAGCAGTGCCCGTCGACGAACTCGACGGCCGAGTGCGCATCGAGGCGACCGACCTCGGACGGTTCCTCGGTATCGTCGACCTGCAGGTTTCCGCTCCCCCCGCGGACAAGTCGGACGGCACGGGCGGGTCGGGCGGCTCCGGTATGACCACGAACGGCGGCGTCGTCCTGACCGGCACGGTGCCCGTGGGTCCGATCGAGACCAAGGTCGCCGTCCAAGCGGACCTCATCCTCGACGGTGACAGCGTCGACATCGTTGCGAGCGACTTCTACTTCGGCCCGGAGGGGAACGCCGATTTCAGCATTCCGGACTTCGCGAAGCCTGCGGTTCTCGGGCTCTTCACCAAGACCATCGACAGGCAGACGCTGCCGTTCGGGATTCTGCCAACCGATGTCTACGCCGAGGGTTCGCAGATCGTGATCGAGGGCAATGCAAAGGACGTGACCATCGATCTCGAGCAGATCGAGAAGCCATGACCGGAATCACAATTCTCGTGGTGACGCTCGTCGTCGCCACGGTTGTCGGGCTGGTCCTCCGGCATCGATCCGGCAGGGTGCAGGTCACCGAGTCGCACGGTTCGATCGATCGCCGCGCGCTGCTTCTCGACGCCGGGGCCGTGCCGGGCGCGGCAACGGTGCTGCACTTCTCGGCGGAGTGGTGCGGTCCGTGTGCTGCTGTCCGCCGGGTCGTCGACCAGGTGATCGGCGGCTCGACCGACGGAGGAACACCGCCGAGCGGGCCACGTGAACTCGAGGTCGACATCGACGCTCACCCGATGCTCGCGAAGGAAATGGGCGTCCTGTCGCTACCGACGACGTTCGTGCTCGACGCCGAGCTGGTGGAACGAGCCAGGATTTCCGGCGTTCCGAAGGCCGACGCCCTGCGTTCCGCCCTCGAGAACCTGTAGTTCTGCTGGTCCGCGACGTCCGGTAGGATGCACGGTGTGTTCACCGCCCACGAGCTGATGCTCACCAGTCGCCGCACGGTCGATCTGTGCCGACTGGGCGGTTGTTGCTGTCGCTGCCACTGATCTCACCGCCGGCCTCGTGGCCGCGCATCCATCCGGTTCGAGATCGTCGGCGAATCTTTCGTGTTCGCCGCGCCCATGCAGTTGTCTGTCATCAGCCCAGCACGCAGGAGCACGCCGTTGTCCCCAGAATCTCCATCGCCCACAGCTTCTTCCGCCGCAGTCGACCAGGTCGATGTTCGGGGGCCACGCTTCGCGGCGTGGATCACCACGGCTGTCCTGGTACTCGTTCTGGTTCTGTCCACCTTCCAGACCACCGCTGCTGCGGTGCTCCTGGCAGTACAGGCCGTCGTGTTCGCGATCGGCGCTGCGCGGGGGCCGAGGAAGAGCCCGTACGGGGCGTTCTTCGGACACCTCGTCGCGCCGCGACTCGGACCGACCACCGAACGTGAACCCGTCGCACCGCTGAAGTTCGCTCAGCTCGTCGGCTTCCTGTTCGCTGCAGTCGGCGTCCTCGGCTTCGCGCTCGGCGCTCCCCTCGTGGGAACGATCGCGACCGGCTTCGCGCTGTTCGCGGCGTTCCTCAACGCAGCCTTCGCGTTCTGCCTGGGCTGCCAGATCTATCCCCTCGTAGCGCGACTGCGGACACAATCCGCACGCGCTTGATCGCTCGACCCCTCCACCGACCGAAGTAACGCAAAAGATCGAAAGGAAACCCATGGCTCGCTCCGACGTCCTGGTCTCTGCCGACTGGGCCGAGCAGAACCTGAACGCCCCGAAGACCGTTTTCGTCGAGGTCGACGAAGACGCAAGCGCCTACGACGGCGGTCACATCGAAGGCGCAGTGAAGCTCGACTGGCGCAAGGACCTCCAGGATGCGGTTCGTCGCGACTTCCTGAACCAGGAGCAGTTCTCCGATCTGCTCTCGTCGAAGGGCATCTCCAACGACGACACGGTCGTCCTCTACGGCGGCAACAACAACTGGTTCGCTGCATACGCGTACTGGTACTTCAAGCTGTACGGCCACAAGGACGTCAAGCTCATCGACGGTGGACGCAAGAAGTGGGAACTCGACGGCCGCCCGCTGTCGAAGGACGTCGTCACCCGTGACGCCGCGCAGTACCGCGCCGAGGCTCCCGACCTGTCGATCCGCGCGTTCCGCGACGAGGTCATCGACGCGATCGGCAACAAGAACCTCGTCGACGTGCGGTCGCCCGACGAGTTCTCCGGCAAGATCCTCGCCCCCGCCCACCTCCCGCAGGAGCAGGCACAGCAGCGCGGCCACGTCCCCGGCGCCATCAACATCCCGTGGAGCACCACTGCCAACGAGGACGGCACCTTCAAGGACGACGACGCTCTCGAGGCGCTCTACAAGGAAAAGGGATACGACGACGGCAAGGCCACCATCGCCTACTGCCGCATCGGCGAGCGTTCGAGCCACACCTGGTTCGTGCTGAAGGAACTTCTCGGCAAGTCGGACGTCAAGAACTACGACGGCAGCTGGGTAGAGTACGGCTCCCTCGTCGGAGCACCCATCGAGTTGGAGGTTCACTGATCATGTGTGCTGCACCCGTTCAGGGCCAGGCCATTCCGGCAGGCGTCGACGTCGAGAAGGAAACCGTCATCACCGGTCGTGTCCTCGGAGGCGACGGGGAGCCTGTGGGCGGTGCGTTCGTGCGCCTGCTCGACGGCACCGGTGAGTTCACCGCCGAGGTCGTCGCGTCGGGCACCGGAGACTTCCGTTTCTTCGCAGCTCCCGGCAATTGGACGCTGCGTGCACTGTCGGCGTCGGGCAACGGCCAGGCCGACATCGCGCCGGAGGGCGCAGGCATCCACTCGGCGGACGTGACCGTCGGAGTCTGATCTCTCCCGTAGACCGAAAGAACCCCCGCACCGATCGGTGCGGGGGTTCTTTTCTGTGTGGTGTCAGCCGTGCGTCGTCTCGGGAACGATCTCGGTCTTCGGCTCGGTCGACGGATCCGGCACCACGCTGTACTGCGGCGGGAAGACTCCGGGGGGAACCAGATTCAGCGACTCCAGGAACGCACCCAGATCGCTGTCGCGCGTGACGGTGCCCGGGGTGGGCAATGTCTGCGGATTCGGCTCACGCGCAGCCTCGGGGAGGGACTCCGCATCCCGGGCCGGAGCCGGGTCCACCTCGGAAGGCGCCAGGGGTGCGTCGTTGGTGTTCTTGCGTTCGCGTTCGGTCTGCGCCAGATCGGTCACCCAGGCGACGATCTTCTCGCTCTCCCATTCGCGGCCGTCGCCCGGATTGTTGTTCCAGTACAGGAGGTGCTGGAGGAAGCCGATGAAGATGTACGGCCCGACGACGACGTCGACGATGCCCTTGTTGTTCTCGACGAGGCCCTCACCCTCCTGGCGGAGCTTCTCGCGCACCTTGTCCGCACCGGGGCCGAGGGCCCAGTTGAGATCGGCGAGGAGCTGGTCGGGAGTCAACTGCTCCCAGGCCTTCTGTTCGTCGACCTCGTAGAGCTGATCGGACACCTTGAGCAGAACTTCGAGCAGCGTCTCGTCGGATTCGAGCCAGTCCTTGTTGGTGGCGATGTCGACGATGGCGCGGGTGGCGATGGAGCTCACGGCCCGCGCGAAATCGGCGACGGTCTGCAGCGGGTTGAGAATCGTCAACCGCATCTGCCCGAGAATGCCGAGAGCCAACTGCAGCGCGACGATGTTGTCCGGCGCGTCGCAGGCCAGATCGTACGGTCGGCACGACCATGTCACCTTGTCGTTCAGCGTTCCGTAATCCTTGGCGGTCTGCGACTGGAAGCCACCGTCGGTCGGGCCGGGCTCGTCGAAGTTCGGCACACCCGCCGGCCGGTACGGCGCACCGATCATGACGACTCCTGCGATGTCGTCGCCGGTGACCAGTGCGTTCGGATCACGATGGCCGAGCTCCATGGAGACGCGTTCGATGACTTCACCGCCGACGCTGTAACCGAGCAGGACGAACTTGGTGTTGTCGCCGCACTTGGTCTTGTACTCGTCGAGCAGGCGGTTGGTGGAGGCGATGCCCTCTGCGACGGACTGTTGGTAGGTGTCGACGTCGGAGAGCACGCCGACGCCGTAGGTCGACGGGTACGGAACGTAGAGCCAGCCGACTGAGCCAGGGCTGTTCGCGTTCGTTTGCCCGACGGGCAGTGTGACATTTCCCACCCAGTTCGACGCCGGGGACCGCGGCTCCTCGTTCAGGGGGTCGCGGTCGGCGTCGGAGTCCGTCGCACCGGAGACTGCGAGCATCAGCACGTCCGGGCAATCCTGGGCGTAATTGTTGGGGTCGATGTTCGGTTCGTCCGAGGATCCGGAGGACGAACCACTGTCCGCAGAGCCGCTGTCCGGGGCAGCGGAGGCTGCGGCGGGAACCACCAACAGCAGGGCCGTTGCAATTGTCGCGGTAGTGAACAGCCAAGAGCCAGCACGTGATCGGCGCTGCATGTACGGGTCCTTCCCCAGAACTTCGAAACGTTTTCGACAGCCGTCAGCGCCGGATCTCGATACTCCCCCGACCCGACGCCAGAAGAAACGTACCGTGCAGAACGCGATCTGTAGAGACGGGACGTGAATCGGACCATTCCTGTGGGCGATCGTCAGTGAGAAGCCACTATTGCGGTCACGACAATGTCGGGGCGCGGTTCGATCCTGGACCTGGCTGGGGTTAAACTCGGCGACGTGGTCATCTTCTTCGAGGTACTGCTCGCCGTCGCTGCAGTCGCCATCATCGCGTTCTCGCTCTATGTCGTCTACCGCCTGGTCACCGACGAATCGTGAGTGATCGCGCCGCCGACGAATCGGACGAGACCCGGTCTGCCAACGAGGCCATCGCCGAGGCAGCCGAGAAGTTCGCGTCCTCGTCGACGCGCAACATCCCCACGCTGCCGGATCTGCCGCATCCCGAGGACACGGCGAATCTGCGGCTGGGGCCGGATCTCAATCCCGCGCTGCTCGCACTGCTGCCGCTCGTCGGCGTGTGGCGCGGCGAAGGCGAGGGCCGCGACCCGGAATCGGGCGAGGAGTACGCCTTCGGTCAGCAGATCGTCGTCTCCCACGACGGCGGCGCGTACCTGGGCTGGGAATCGCGGTCCTGGCGTCTGGACTCCGACGGCAACTACGCGCACCCCGATCTCCGCGAGACGGGCTTCTGGCGGGTCAGTGGCGGCGACGGAGAGAAGGGCACCGAGAACGAAGAGGTCATCGAACTGCTTCTAACTCACAGCACCGGCGTCGTCGAGCTGTACTACGGCCACGCACTCAACCAGTCGTCGTGGGAACTCGCTACCGATGTCGTCATCCGGTCGACGTCGGGTGCGCTCGTCGGCGGCGCGAAGCGCCTGTACGGCATCGTCGAAGGTGCGGATCTCGCCTACGTCGAGGAACGCATCGGAGCCGACGGCGAACTCGCACCGCGGCTCTCCGCTCGGCTCGCCCGGTACATCGGCTGATTCAGTACATCGGCTGATTTCAGCCCTACACACCATGAGCATGCGAACGGCCCCCGAGCCATACCTGCGCTGATGCAGGTCTCGGTCGGACGGACCGAGAGCTCGGGGGCCGGGTAGCTGCCGTGGATTCGCTCGCCGCTCGCGCGGTAAAAGAATCCGTCAGCGGTAGCGGCTAGCTGGCAGCCACCTCACGCGTCCTAGAGTTCTTCAACTTCAGACCACCTCCTCTCTCGTGTACTCGACAACGTACGCCCGGATTTCGAGGCTCGCAAAGGGTTTTTTCGAAGTTCGGCCGACAGCGAACGCCCGAGGTCCACGACCTGGTCCGCACGGGTGTCCGGCGGCAGCTGGTGAGTGACGAGAACAACCGTTCTGTCCTCGTCGACGAGGCCGCCGTCGCGATCGAGCAACCGCCGGATCAAGTCGGAACCGGACACGTCGTCGAGGTGTTCGGTCGGCTCGTCGAGCAGCAGTACCGGCGCGTCCGACAGCAGGGCGCGTGCCAGCAGTAGGCGTCGACGCTGACCGCCGGAAAGAGAGGCAGCACCGGCGACGAGAGTGGTGTCGACGCCGTCCGGGAGCTGGTCCAGCCAATCCCCCAAGCCGACCTTCGTCAGCGCCGCTCGTGCCTGGTCGGCGTCGACGTCGCCTCGGACGACCCGAAGATTCTCGAGTATCGACGTCTCGAACACGTGGGCGTCCTCGGCGAAGAACCGTGCGCCCGGCAGTTCTGCATCCCCCAGTCCACCGTCCGACGGCACGAGCCCTGCCAGTTCCATGAGCAGTGTCGTCTTGCCCACGCCGCTCGGCCCGACGACGGCGATTCTGGCGGCGTCGTGCGGTCCCTGAAGCGCCGCGCCTGTGCCCACCCGCCGAGGCTCGGGCGCGTCGGCGTCGTCCAACAGCGTCGTGATGCGCGACGCGGACAGACGCGCGCGCGTCAGAGTCACCGCTGCGGCGGGCAGGACCGATGTCGCTTCGAATGCCGCCAGTGGAACCAGCACGATGATGGCCAGGGCCATGGGCGACAGGGCGCTACCGGTGCTGCCGTACAGCGAGATTCCGACGAGCAACGATCCGAGCACGGATGCGCCGATGGACAGTGGGAGAGCCGCGTCGGCGAAGGCGGTGGGCATCGATGCGCGGTCGCGGGCGGTCACCGCGGCCCGGTTGGCGGCGGAGGCGTCGGCGAGGGTTCGTGTCAGCGTGCCCGCGACTCGCAGTTCCGGTGCGTGGTCGAGCGCGCGTACCGCGATGAGGGTGAATTCGGTTCGTGCGGCGACGCCTTCGGTTTCGGTGATCAGGGCTGCGCGTGCGGCCAGGATCGGTGCGACGACCCCGGCGAGCAGCAACGCGAGAAACAGGATCAGCGCCGCGCTCGGCGAGATCAGTGCAATCAGCACGGTTGCGCTGATCATCAGTATCGCGGACACGCAGATCGGAACGAGGGCGCGTACGACGACGTCGCCCATCGCGTCGATGTCGGCGCCTACCCGTGCCATCAGGTCGCCGCGGCGTAGGTCCAGAGTTGCGCGAGCATTGCCGTCGGCGAGTCGCTCGTACAGCCTGGTGCGTGCCGATGTCATTCCGCGGAGGGCGGTGTCGTGGGTGGCGAGGCGTTCGAGGTAGCGGAAGACGCCACGGGAGATGCCGAGGGCTCGCACGGCGACGACGGCGACGGTCAGGTCGAGCACCGGCGGCATCTGCCATGCTCGCGTGATCAGCCAGGCGGAGACGGCGGCGAGCGTCAGAGCGCTGCCCAGAGTCGCGACGCCGGCAGCCACGCTCGTCGCCACTCTCGCGGGCCGCAGTTCGAACAGCGCGAGTGCTCGTCGGAGATCGGTGTACATCTACGCGGCCCTCACGTTCACCACGACGTCGGCCCACGCCAGAACCGACGGCCGGTGCCCGACGACTATCACGGTCTTTCCCTGGTCGGCGATCTCGCGCAGGGCGGTGAGGACACGTGCCTCGGCTGCGTCGTCGAGATGCGCGGTCGGTTCGTCGAGCAGCAGGACGGGTTTGTCGGTGGACAGGACCCGGGTCAGGGCGAGCCTCTGCACTTGGCCGAGGGACAGGCCGACGCCGCCGGTGCCCACTCTCGTCTCCCATCCGTCGGGTAGTTCGGCGAGGACTCGGTCGAAACCGACTGCGGCAGCGGTGTCGCCGAGCAGATCGATGGTGCTGCCGGTGAATTCCAGGTTTTCCCGCAGGGTTCCCGGTACCAGTACGGGCCGTTGCGGCAGCCAGGCGATCTGATCCCACCACGATCGCAGGTCGAGGCTGCGGGCGTCCACGTCGCCGACGACCACTCGGCCCTCGCACGGCTCGGTGAGCCCGAGCAGGATGTTCAGCGCCGTCGATTTCCCTGCACCGTTGGGTCCGGCGAGCACGGTGACGGTCCCCGGCGCGATGTCGGCCGAAAGTTCGTACGGTGCAACGGTTCCCTCGGATTCCCGTTGCCGAGTCTGTCCGCGGGCTACGCTCCTCGCGGACACCGATTCGAATCGGATTCCGGTTCCTGCGGCGTCGACGACGGCCGTTCCGGATGCGGTCGGTGCCCGTCGGTCCAGGATCGCGAATGCTCTGTCGGCGGCGGCAACTCCGTCTTCCGCGGCATGGAACTGGGCTCCGACGCGACGCAACGGCACGTACACCTCCGGTGCGAGTACGAGTGCGATGATGCCTGCCTCCAACGCCATGTCGCCGAACACGAGTCGCAGTCCGATACTGACGGCGACGAGGGCAACGCACAGCGTCGCAAGCAATTCCAACACCATCGAGGACAGGAACGCGATCTTCAGTGCCCGCATCGTCGCTCGGCGGTGCGCGTCGCCGAGCGCCTGGACTCTCGCCGCCGGGCCACGCTCGCGGCCCAGTGCGCGCAGCGTCGGAAGGCCGGCGACGAGATCGAGCAGTTGCGCGGACAATCTCGTCATCGATTCGAGCGTCTTCTCCGCGCGCCCCTTGGTCAGCAATCCGATCAGGATCATGAAGATCGGGATCAGCGGGAGAGTGAAGAAGATGATCAGAGCCGACGTGAGATCCTCGGTGAGGATGACCACGAGCGTGATGGGGGTGAGTGTCGCGGCCAGCACGAGCGACGGCACGTATCCGGTCAGGTACGGCGCGAGGCCGCCGAGTGCGCGCGTCACCACGATCGCGATCGACTCGCGTTCGGAGTCCAGGTCCCGGGGATCCATGTGCGACGCCGCATCGAGGACTTCGTTCTCGATCTCCTCCACGACTCGTGACGCGGCACGGTGGCCGTACCGCGCTTGCAACCACGCCGCGAGGGTGCGAACGACGATGGCGCCCAGGAGAATCCACAGCTGCGCTGCCCAGTCGGACATCTCGCGGGCGTCGGAGGTGATGACGCCCGCCAGGACAGTGCCGAGCATCACCGCGGACACGACGACGGCCGCGGTGTCGATCAGGGCGAGTACGACGATGAGGACGAGGTACCGACGTGCGGATCGCGAGTAGCGCCACAGCCGTGGGTCCACCGGTCCGCGGCCGGCCGTGACAGTCGTACTCACTTGGAACGACCGAGCGACAATCCGATCGAATCAGGAATGTGAGCGGTGGAAATGCGCTTGCGGAACACCCAGTACGTCCAGGCCTGGTAGCCGATCACGACGGGCGCCATGAACGCTGCTGCCCAGGTCATCACCTTCAGCGTGTACGGACTCGACGACGCGTTCTCGACGGTGAGACTGAAGGCGGGATCCGTCGTCGACGGCATGACGTCGGGGAACAGTGACCCGAACAGCAGCACGACGACGGCGATGACGGCCACCGTGGTGAACACGAACGCCCACCCTTCGCGGACCTTGGCCGTCAGCGCGACCACCGCGATCAACGATGCCGCGGCGACGCCGACGAGAATCCACGTCCACGTCGTGCCGTGGGCAAGTTGGGTCCACAGGGCGAATCCGCCGCCGACGATCAGAGCTGGGATCGACAGCCGCACAGCCATTCTCACCGCATCCTCGTGGACGTCGCCGGAGGTCTTGAGCGCAATGAAGACCGCTCCGTGGAGCGCGAAGACCAGTGCCATCGTCGCGCCGCCGAGCAGCGCGTACGGACCGAGCAGGTCGAGAAGCCCGGCTGTGACCTTCTTGTTCTCGTCGATCGCCACCCCGCTGACGATATTGGCGAACGCCACTCCCCACAACACTGCTGGCACCCACGATCCGATACCGATACCCAGGTCGCACCGCCGACGCCACACCGGATCGTCGATCTTGCCGCGGTACTCGATGGCGCAGATCCGCAGGATCAACGCGACGAGAATCAGCAGCAACGGGAGGTAGAAGCCGGCGAAGAGCGTGGCGTACCACTCAGGGAAGGCCGCGAACAACGCCCCGCCCGCCGTGATGAGCCATACCTCGTTGCCGTCCCAGACCGGCCCGATCGTGTTGAGAACAGCCCTGCGCCTCTTCTCCCCCACCCCTGCATCGGCGTGACGGCCGAGGAAAGGCATGAGCATTCCGACGCCGAAGTCGAAGCCTTCGAGGACGAAGTATCCGATGAACAGGACCGCTATCGCGATGAACCAGAATTCTTGAAGTCCCATGGTCGTCTTCCTCTAGTACGCGAACGAGAGTTGTTCGGAATCGACGTCCTCGTGGGGGTGCTCGTCGTGTTCGAGCGGTCCTTCGATCACGTAGCGCCTGATCAGGAAGAACCAGACACATCCGAGGGCGGCGTAGAGCAGTGTGAAGGTCACGAGCGAGGCGACGACCAGACCCACCGGGTGGTCGGACACGCCTTGGTCCACGGTCAACCGAATCTGGTCGATTCCGTTCAAATTCGGTGCCACCACCCACGGTTGGCGCCCCATCTCGGTGAAGATCCAACCGGCACTGTTGGCGAGGAACGGCGTCGGAATCGCGGCGAGGCTGAGCCACGAGAACCATTTCTGGTCCGGCACCCTTCCGCCGCGAGTGACCCACAGGCCTGCGAGGGCAAGCAGTGCCGATCCGGCGGCGAGGCCGATCATCATTCGGAATGCCCAGTAGGTGACGAACAGGTTGGGCTTGTAGTTACCCGGTCCGAACTGCTGCTCGTACTGTTCCTGCAGTTGGTTGACCCCTTGGACCGTTGCGCCGAAGTCGTTCTCGGCGAGGAAGGACGTCAGTCCGGGGATGGAGATCAGGTGTTCCACCGACTCGCAGTTGTTGTGGGTTCCGACGGTGAGAAGCGAGAACGATGCACCGGTCTCCGTATCGCACAACGATTCTGCCGACGCCATCTTCATGGGCTGCTGCTCGAACATCAGCTTGCCCTGGATGTCTCCGGTGATCGCGAGTGCGCCGCCCGCGACGATCATGACGACGAAGGAAAGCCGAGCCGCAGGACGGAACATGCTGCGCGAGTTGTCGCTTCGCCCCTCGCCCGTCGATGTGCCGCGTGCCTCACGCACCATCCACCAGCCCGAGATGCCTGCCACGAAGGTCGCAGCCGTCAGGAACGCGCCTGCGACAGCGTGTGGGAATGCCGCGAGTGCGGTGCTGTTGGTCATCAACTCCCAGATGCTCGTCAGTTCGGCACGACCGGTCTCGGGGTTGAAGCGTGCGCCGACGGGATGCTGCATCCAGGAGTTGGCGGCGATGATGAAGTAGGCCGATGCGTTCACGCCGATCGCGACGAGCCAGATGGTGGCCAGGTGAACGAGTTTCGGCAGTCGGTTCCAGCCGAAGATCCACAGGCCGAGGAACGTCGATTCGAGGAAGAATGCGACGAGCCCTTCGAGCGCGAGGGGTGCTCCGAAGACGTCGCCGACGAACCGCGAGTACTCGCTCCAGTTCATTCCGAATTGGAACTCCTGAACGATTCCGGTGGCGACGCCGAGGGCGAAGTTGATGAGGAAGAGCTTGCCGAAGAACTTGGTGAGGCGGTACCAGGAGTCCTTCCCGGTGATGACCCACATGGTCTGCATCGCCGCGATGATCGGTGCAAGACCGATCGTGAGCGGCACCAGGATGAAGTGGTAGACGGTGGTGATTCCGAACTGCCACCTCGAGACGTCCAAGGCGTCCATGGCTACTCCGAACTCTCGGCCCGCGGGGAAGATACCGCTGCTTACGGGCGTGCCCCAGCGAGTTCGAGAGTACTACTACGCGTAGTAGTAGCTCAAGCGTCGGCGGCGGAGTCTCCGATCGATTCGACCGCCAGATCGACCATGGAACGCACGTCCTCGGCGATGGCCGGGACCGGATGTTCGACGCCGTTGAGCGTCGTCACGCGGGCGGCGAGGGTGATGCTTGAGATCAACCAAACACCATCTGCTGCAACGAGATCGGCAGGGTACACGTTCGCACGCTCGCAGGTGTACCCCTTGCTCGACGCGACCTGGAACAGTGCGTCGACCGTGGTTCCCGCGAGAATGCCCTGCTCCACCGGCGGTGTGACGAGAGTCTTACCGCGTGCGAGCACCACGGTGGACCGCGGACCCTCCAGCACTCGCCCTTCGCTGCTGGTGAAGATGACGTCGTCGGCTCCGAGACGCGCCGCGTGCCGTAGTGCTGCCATGTTGGTCGCGTAGGACAGCGTCTTGGCGCCGAGCAATCCCCACGGCGCAGACGCCGCGTAATCGACCGAGTAACCGCGGTTCAACGTGACCACCGAGACACCGTCGTCCCGCGCTTTCGTCACCCGTTCGTTCAGCGGCCCCACCGTCGCATAACCCGTCGGTTCCCCTCCGCTCTCGCGACCGCGGCTGAGCACGAGCCGCAACGCACCCTCCGCGTCGGACGTCCGGGTCCATTCGTCCACTGCGAGGCCGACGACGAGACGCCACGAATCCAGGTCCGGTGTCGGCAGGTCGAGGGCAGCGGCCGACGCCGTCAAGCGGGCCAGGTGAAGTTCGACACCGCACGGCGCTCCGCCGCGTACCAGGAGCGTCTCGAACACCCCGTCTCCGCGTACGGCCGCGAGATCGTCCGCATGCAGCAGCGGAGCGTCCGCGTCGTGAACCTGCCCGTCCAAGGTGACTACTACGCGATCCGACATGAACGCAGCCTACGTGGGCCCTGATGTCCGTTTTCACGTCCCGCGACGACCCGCTGTCACCGTGTCGACCTACTATGGAGGACGTGTCGGATACTGCTGTGATCGCACCGAGCCCACTTCTGACTTTCCCCGACGCCGTGCCGTCCCCGGAGAACACGCCGGACAGTGCCGTCGCGTGGCATTACGGAAACCCGTTCGGCGAACAACGGGACGCGGTGTCGAACGCTGCGGTGATCGACCGATCCCATCGCTTCGTGATCGCGATCAGCGGTGAAGAGCGGCTGACCTGGCTCAACACCATCTCCAGCCAGCTCGTGTCGAATCTGCCCGACGGGCACTCCGCGGAGAACCTCTCGCTCGACGTCAACGGGCGCGTCGAGCACCATTTCGTGCAGACCGATCTGGACGGTGTCACGTGGATCGACACCGAAGCCGCGCACGGCCCGGACCTGTTGTCGTTCCTGAAGAAGATGGTGTTCTGGTCCAAGGCGGAACCCCGTGAAGGCAGCGAACTCGCCGTGCTGAGCCTGCTGGGCGCCGAAGCCGAGGCTGTTCTGCCCGCCGTCGGCGCGCCGGTGCCCGCGGAGGTCTACGACGCCGCCCCGCTCACCGGTGGCGGTTTCGTACGCCGCATGCCGTGGCCGGGCCGCAACGCCTTCGACCTGCTGGTTCCCCGGGCCGCGTTGGTCGAGTGGTTCTCCAGGCTGCGCGACGCCGGCGCCTCTCCCGCCGGAACGTGGACGTACGAGGCCCTACGCGTGGAGTCGATCCGGCCTCGAGTCGGCGTGGACACCGACGAGAAGACCATCCCGCACGAGGTGCGGTGGATCGGCGGTGTGACCGAACTCGGGGCAGTTCACCTCGAGAAGGGCTGCTACCGAGGACAGGAGACGGTGGCTCGGGTGCACAACCTGGGGCGGCCGCCTCGCCACCTCGTCCTGCTTCATCTCGACGGTTCCGCGGACGGCCGGCCTGCCACCGGGGATGCGGTGACCGCGGGTGGTCGCACGATCGGTCGCCTCGGCACCGTCGTCGATCACTTCGAACTCGGTCCGGTTGCGCTCGCGTTGGTCAAGCGCACCGTTCCTGCGGGAACCGAGCTCACCGCCGGTCCGTGTGCGGCCTCCATCGACCCGGATTCGATTCCCGACTACGACGACGTCCAGGCCGGCCGCGCCGCCGTCGACCGACTTCGCGGGCGATGATCGCTGGGCAGGTCGACGCGGTGTGCGTCGTGCACGCGGACGTTCCGGTGGGCCGTCGAGGCGTCGTGAACAGCGCCATCGACAAGCGGCCGGTCGATCACCCGGTGCTCGTGCACGCCGACGGGGTGACCGGTGATTACAGCCTGGACACCAAGTTCCACGGCGGCGGCGATCAAGCCGTCTACGCCTACGACTCGGCGGAGGCCGATCGGTGGGCTGCAGACCTGGGCCGGGAGATTCCGCCCGGGTGGTTCGGCGAGAACCTGCGGACGTCCGGGATCGCGGTCACCGACGCCGTCGTCGGTTCGCGGTGGCGTCTCGGTGAGGTGGTTCTCGAGGTGACCATCGCGCGCAAGCCGTGCTCGACGTTCGCTCGGTGGGTGGGCGAGCCCAACTGGGTCAAACGGTTCACCGAGCGTGGCGACGTCGGGGCCTATCTGCGGGTGATCACGCCGGGCGCTCTCGAAGGCGGTGTCGGCATCTCGGTGGAGGATGTGCCGTCGCACGGAGTGACCGTTCGAGACCTGTTTCTCGGCCGAAACCCCGAGGGTCTGACGGAGCTTCTCGGTCGCGGCGATCTGCCGGTCAAGGTGGAACGGGACGCCAAGCTCGCGCTCCGAAAACATACCCAATCGTGATTCTTACCGAGACTGAGCACATTTTCGCAGGTTGCGGGCACTGCCTGCGCCGCTGAGATGAAGCAAACAGGCCGGACACGTACTCCGTATGAGCATCCGAGCGATTCGCGCGCTAGAGTGTGTGCCAGGAAGAAATACCAAATCTAACGGGGCGCCCAAATTTCCCCAGGCCGCCCCGCAAGTCCGCGAGGGGGCAACGCCATGGGCCGAGGCAGGGCTAAGGCAAAGCAGACAAAGGTCGCTCGTGAGCTGAAGTACAGCTCGCCGACAACGGACTTGGAGAGTCTGCAAAGAGAGCTCTCCGGTCATTCGTCCAACTCCCACCGTGGCGGTATCACCTCGGGCGGCATTTCCTCTTCGGACGCGGACGGCTATTCCCGCGCCGAAGAAGACGAATACGAGGACTGGCGACGCTGACAGCGAGTTGACAACGAAGTGAGGGGGAGCCGCACGGCGGCTCCCCCTCATTGTCGTTCGTGCTGGTCGCTCAGAAGCGTGGGTGGTTACCCAGCAGAAGCGCTCGCTCGGTCGCGGACTTGTCGCTCGACTTCTTGACCGTTCCCAGAGTCCAGCAGTCGATGTGCCGCGCCGTCAACACGGCCAGTGCACGGTCGACGTCCTCGGGTGCGACGATGGCGACCATGCCGACGCCCATGTTGAACGTCTGCTCCATCTCGGCGCGCTCGACGCGGCCACGCTGGGCGATCAGCGAGAACACCGGCGCTGGGCTCCACGTCGTACGGTCGAGTTCTGCGACGAGGCCTGCAGGCATCACACGTCCGAGATTGTTGGCAAGCCCGCCGCCGGTGACGTGGCAGAACGTGCGCACGTCGGTTTCCGCGGCGAGTGCAAGGCAGTCCTTGGCGTAGATCTTCGTCGGCTCGAGCAATTCTTCGCCCAGGGTGCGGCCGAACTCCTCGACGTGCCCGCCGAGGTCCATGTGGTTGATCTCGAGCAGAACCTTGCGCGCCAGGGAGTATCCGTTGGAGTGCAGTCCCGACGAGCCCATCGCGATCACGACGTCACCGGGACGCACACGGTCCGGTCCGAGGACTGCATCAGCCTCGACGACGCCCACGCCGGTGGCGGAGAGGTCGTAGTCCCCGTCGGCCATGAGCCCGGGGTGCTCGGCCGTCTCGCCGCCGAGGAGCGCACAGCCGGCGATGACGCAGCCCTCTGCGATGCCCTTGACGAGTTCTGCGACCATCTCGGGGACGACGCGCCCCACGGCGATGTAGTCCTGCAGGAACAGCGGTTCGGCTCCGCACACGACGAGGTCGTCGACGACCATCGCGACGAGGTCGAGCCCGAGGGTGTCGTGCTTGCCGAGCGCCTGCGCGACGGCGATCTTGGTGCCGACGCCGTCGGTGGACGCAGCGAGAATCGGTTCGCGGTAGTCACCCTTGAGCGCGAAGAGGCCGGCGAATCCGCCCAGGCCACCCATGACCTCGGGACGCGATGCCTTCTTCGCCAGCGGCGCGAACAGCTCGACGGCCCGGTCACCCGCGGCGATGTCGACGCCGGCCGCAGCGTAGGAAGCACCACCCGAGGAGGTTGCGCTCTGTGGTCGGGTTTCCTCGGTCATGCGGCTCCAGCCTTGTACTCGTGATCGTTGCACACCAAATGCGCGCAATTGCGCTCTAACGGTACCGGAGTCCGATCCGTCGATGCAGGATGCCGTGGATGTAGCCGAGACTATTTAGTTCGCGTAACGTTCTTGTTGCGTCGATGTGCCGGTCGGGGGACTTCGGACCAGGAGGCAACATATGTGCGGAATCACGGGATGGGTGTCCTACGGGCGGGATCTACGTGGCGAAAATCGAACACTGCGCGCCATGACCGACACCATGACCCGACGAGGACCCGATGACGAGGGACTGTGGACGTCCGAGCACGCAGCCCTCGGGCATCGTCGCCTCGCCATCATCGACCTACCCGGTGGCCATCAGCCGATGATCCACCGCAGGCTCGACGGCACCGAAGCCGTCATCGTCTACAGCGGCGAGACCTACAACTTCCGCGAGCTCCGCGGAGTGATCGGCGGCGACTTCCGAACCAGCAGTGACACCGAGGTGGTTCTTCGCGCCCACGAGAAGTGGGGCGAGAACGCGGTCCCACAACTCAACGGCATGTTCGCGTACGCACTGTGGGACACAGCAACCGAGGAACTCCTCCTCGTCCGCGACCGCCTGGGCGTCAAGCCCCTCTACTACCTCGAAACCGAGGACGGAGTCCTGTTCGGCTCCGAACCGAAAGCGATACTTGCCAATTCACTGGCCTCCAAGAACGTCGGTATCGACGGTCTGCGTCGACTCCTCGGTTTCGTCGCCGATCCGTCGAACGCGGTGTTCGACGGTATGAAGGAAGTTCCGCCCGGTCACGTCGTTCGAGTGACCGCGCACGGTGCACACGAAGTGAAATACTGGGGCCTCGACGATCACGAGCACACCCATGACCTCGACACCACGATCCGCACGGTTCGAGAGCTGCTGGACGACACTGCATCTCGCCAGCTCATCGCCGACGTTCCTCTGTGCACACTCCTGTCGGGAGGGCTCGACTCGTCGGCGTTGACCGCACTCGCGGCCGGCCGGCTCGCCGCCGAGGGCACAGGACCTGTGCGGTCGTTCGCGGTCGACTTCGTGGGGTACGCGGACAACTTCGTCGCCGACGGTCTCCGCGACGCGCCGGACACGAAGTTCGTGCAGGACGTGGCCCAGCACGTGGCGTCGGACCACCGAGACATCGTGCTGAGCAACGACGACCTGCTCGATCCGGTTCACCGGGCAGCCGTGCTGGCCGCACGGGACTACCCGGGACTCGGCGACATGGACACCTCGCTGTATCTGCTGTTCAAGGCCGTACGCGAGCAATCGACGGTGGCGCTGTCCGGCGAGTCCGCGGACGAGGTGTTCGGCGGGTACGCCGATTTCCACGACCCGAACGTGGTTGCCGCCGATACGTTCCCATGGCTGGCCGGGTCGATGGCGCAGGGCAGGGACACGACGTCGCCGTTCTCGCTCGATCTGCAACGTCAGCTCGACATGGAGGGGTACTACGAGAATGAGTATCGGCGGGCGCTGGCGGAAGTTCCGAGACGACCCGGTGACGAGGGCCTGGAAGCCCGGATGCGCGAGATCTCCTACCTCTATCTGACTCGCTTCCTTCCGTTGCTGCTCGAGCGCAAGGACAGGATGAGCATGGCCGTGGGGCTGGAGGTTCGGGTGCCGTTCTGCGATCACCGCCTGGTGCAGTACGTGTTCGGTACACCCTGGGCGTTCAAGACCTTCGACGGCCGCGAGAAGAGCCTTCTGCGTGCCGCGACGGCGGATCTACTGCCGCAGTCGGTCGTGCAGCGTGTGAAGAGCCCGTACCCGAGCACCCAGGATCCGCAGTACTCGAAGACGATCCTGCAGGAGCTCGGCGCCGTTCTGGACGATTCCAACGCACCGATCGCGGCCCTGCTGGACCGAACCGGCGTCGAGAAGATCCTGGGCGCTCAGAACGATCCGCACGCCCGGCATGCCGCGGAGCGGGTAGTCGGCATCAACTCCTGGCTGGCCGATCACACCATCAGTCTGTAGCGGCTCCGCCGCACGTCAGCGGATCAGGGCCTGCTGAGAGCACTCACGTTGGCGTTGGTGGATTCCGACGCCTGTCCGGCGGCGGTGGCGAGCATGCCTTCGAGGACGTGCTTGCCCAGTGCGTTGTCGGCGGGAAGCTCGATGGGGTACTTGCCCGTGAAACATGCGGTGCACAGCCGAGATTCGGGCTGCTCCGACGCCGCGATCATGCCTTCGGTGGAGATGTAACCGAGGGAGTCGGCACCGATGGCTTGACGCACCCCTTCGAGGATTCCGTCCTCGGAGTCGACGCCGTTGGCGATCAACTCGGCGGGAGACGCGAAGTCGATACCGTAGAAGCATGGCCAGCGGACGGGCGGCGACGCGATCCGTACGTGGATCTCGAGCGCACCGGCTTCCCGCAGCATCCTGATCAGGGCGCGCTGAGTATTGCCGCGCACGATCGAATCGTCCACGACCACGAGCCTTTTGCCCCGAATGACCTCTTTGAGGGGGTTGAGCTTGAGGCGGATTCCGAGTTGCCGGATGGTCTGCGACGGCTGGATGAACGTACGTCCCACGTAGGCGTTCTTCATCAGTCCCTGGCCGTACGGAATTCCGGAGCCCTGCGCGAATCCGACGGCAGCGGGCGTTCCCGACTCGGGAACCGGAATCACCAGGTCACCCTCGGCGGGGTGCTCCTCGGCGAGCCGACGACCGATCTCGACGCGAGTGGAGTGCACCGAACGGCCACCGATGACGGAGTCCGGGCGCGCGAGGTAGACGTACTCGAACACGCAGCCCTTGGGTTCCGGCGCCGCGAACCGCGAGGAGCGAACACCGTCGGCGTCGATGGCCAGGAGTTCGCCCGGCTCGATGTCACGCACGAATGCGGCTCCGACGATGTCGAGCGCTGCGGTCTCGCTGGCGACGACCCATCCTCGGTCCAGGCGTCCGAGGGACAGCGGACGGATTCCGTGGGGATCACGCGCGGCGTACAGCGTGTGCTCGTCCATGAAGGTGAGGCAGAATGCGCCCTTCAGAGTGGGGAGCAGTTCCATCGCAGCTTGCTCGATGGTGCGGTCTGCGGCCTTGTGCGCCAGCAGTGCGGTGACGACATCGGAATCCGACGTGCCGTTGCCCTGCAACCGGTCGCTGATCAGGCCCTCTTCGCGGGCTCGCGTCGCCAGTTCGGCGAAGTTGACGAGGTTGCCGTTGTGGCCGAGGGCGATACCCGTACCGGCCGTCGTGGTCCGGAAGATCGGCTGCGCGTTCTCCCACGTCACCGAGCCGCTGGTGGAGTAGCGGCAGTGTCCGATGGCGACGTGCCCCGGCATGGCGCCGAGGGTCTGCTCGTCGAACACCTGGCTGACCAGGCCGAGATCTTTGAACACCAGGACCTGGGAACCGTCGGAGACGGCGATGCCGGCAGCTTCCTGGCCTCTGTGCTGCAATGCGTACAGGCCGTAATAGGAGAGCTTGGCTACATCCTCCCCCGGGGCCCACACTCCGAATACGCCGCATTCTTCCCGAGGTTCGTTCTCGGGTTCGTCTACAGGCTTGCCTACCAGAAGATTTGGACTGTCGACCGAGATATCGGCAGAGGTCACAACACTGCTCCCTTGGGGGACGGGGCGGGGGGCATGTACCAGTCTACGGGCACACAGGCCATGGCAACGCATCGTGGGCGAGTGACATTCCCCGGTTGTCTGTTTTGCGGTAACCGGCTGTCCACTTGGCCTACGTCAGGCACGCAGGATCGGTAACCAATGTCCGACTTCGCTCGCCCTGCTGCCCGACGCCGTGATCGAACCGTCGTTCAGGGCGTCGTCGAACGCTCGGACTCCGGTCGCGACCTCCAGCCACGTGCGCGGATCGGTCTCGACCACATTGGGAGGTGTGCCCCTGGTGTGCCGCGGGCCGACGATGCACTGCACCGCGACGAACGGCGGAACCCGAACCTCGACGCTGGACCCCGGCGCCACCTGGGCCAACGTGCGAGCGGTGGTGCGGACGGCGTCGGCGACGGCCGCGCGCGGCGGCTTGTCGAGGGAGGCGTCGCGCACCCAGTCGGCGACGGCCAGAACGGCGGTTCGAACCTGCTCGGGGGTGACCGTCTTACTCGGAGCCATGCCGATCAGCTTATTCGGGTCGTTCCTGCAGGCTCCACTCCCGGCTCAGGACGCGGTCCCCAGTGCACAGAAGTCCGCCCGGCAGGTCACATTCGGCCCTGCGCGGTCGAATTGTGTGCAGCCAGGACCGCTCCGGAGGCGTTCACCGCGTAGTGAAGAAGCATCGGCGCGAGAACACCGCCGCGGTGTCGGAGCCACGAGAACAACAGACCTGCCAGATAGGTGCCCGCCACCGTTCCGAGAACGGAATCCCCGGCAGCACGGGCGGGATGGATGTGCCAGAGGCCGAAGAACACCGGCGACAGCGACGGGGACACGTCGTCGAACACGGCTCTGAACACCAGCTCTTCGGTGACGACGGTTCCGATCGGGATCCGAAACAACACCCACTCGGCGAGGTTGTCGTCCGACGGTCGAACTCGGGTGGCCAGCGCGGGTACGGATGCGATCACGACCGAACCCAGGGCGGGTACCGCCGCCGCACCGAGCCCCCACTTCAGACCGCTTCGCCATTTGCTCAACCCGAGCGGAGCCCGTGTCACTGCGGCCAGCGAAATCCCGAACGCTGCGTTCACCACCGTGCGCGGTCGGTCAGGCAAGTTCAGCGCAGGTACGACGGCCGTACTCCATGCCGTCGTGACCGCGCCCAGAGCGAGACCTTTCACTTCTCGGGGCCGTCGCGACCTGCGTATTCGTCCATCACGGCGCGCACTTTCTCGGTGTCCTCCGCAGTCCATCCTGCGGGCGCCGCAACGGCGACCCAGCCGTCGAGAACGAGGGTCCCGTAGTTGTGACCGTGACCGTCGGGCACGCCCGCGGCGTTGGTCAGATCGGCTGCGACTTGCCAGAAGGTGACGATCGGGAACCAGCGCATGTCGGGCAGACGGTCGGGGCCAGGAGCTTCCGACAGCCAGTCGGGGCGCTCGAACAGCAGGTCGGGCGACCACCAGACGACCGGGTCGGACGCGTGCTGCACGTAGAGGATGCGGGGACTGAGCCACGGCTGACCCTCGGGCGGGATCCCGGACGAGTTGTCGGCGAAACGGACGACGAGACCATCGGCGTAGACGGGCCGTACTTCGGGGCTACCCGGGTCGCGGCGGTTCTTGAACTGGGACCACAGCCGGTTCGCGTTCGGCGGCCCGACCCACAGGACGCCGTCGACGCTGTCCCGGATCTCGGCGAGACCGTCGAAGGCACCTTCACCGGACTGCGTTCCGAGGCTTTCGCCGTAGACGTACAGCTTGGGCCTGGTGGCCTCCGGTTCCTGTAGCCAGCGCTCGTGGACCTTGTCGATCAACGCCTTACCCGCCTCGGCCGCTTTGTCGCGTTCGGCGAGGAACGAGATCCAACTGGGTAGGTAGGAGTACTGCGCGGCGACGGTGGCGACGTCGCCGCCGAACATCAGTTCCTCGGCTTCGATCGCGGTGGGGTTGACCCATCCGGTTCCCGTGGTCGGGACGACGACCAGGGCCTGACGCTCGAAGGCTCCGGTGCGTTCGAGTTCCTGTACGACGATGTCGAGCCGCTCGTCCTGTGTCTCGGCGGTCTCCAACCCGGCGTAGGCGCGGATCGGTTCCAGCGCAGGCTGTCCGAGGCCGTCGGAGATCTCCTGTGCGCTCAGTCCGCTGGAGACGAAGTTGCGTCCTTCGAATCCGAGGGTGTCCCAGGGCGCGAGAGATTGTGGGCTGCCGGATCGCTCGGGTTCGGTGGGTTGTTCTGCGCCTTCGCGAGTTTCGTTGTTCTGCAGGCTGAAGATCGAATTGGTGACGTCGGAGACTGCCCGCAGCAGAACACCTTGGACGAGCGCGATGACCAGAACGACGATGAGGACGACCCCGATGACGTTCGCGACCTCACGGGGCATCTTGACGACCTTGTTGAGCTGGCGCGCGACGAAGCGAACCAGGTCACGCAGCACACGCATGCCCGAGATGAACAGCGCGGCGACGCCGATGCTCAACGCACCGGTGCGGAAGTAGCCGGTGGTGGTCGTTCCCTCGGCGTCCATCAACGCGGCAAGTTCGCGCTGCCATCCGGCGGACAGGTACAGCATGTACAGCGATGCGAGGATCGCGAGCGGCGGGATGGCGAACTTGACGTAGAGCTCGACCCGACGCGGCAGGGGCCACCACGTCTTCCGGTCGAGGTACCACCTCCGAGCCGCCCAGCCGACGGCCACGCCGAACCCGTAACCGATGGCCGCGTTGATTCCGCCGATCAGCCCTTGGAACAACCAGTCGCGCGGCAGCAGCGACGGTGTCAGCGACCAGCAGAAGAACAGCGCGCTGAAGACGATGCCCGTGAAATCGAGTTTCAGCAGCCCCCACGCCCACATGACGAGGGGATGCCGTTCGGGAGAAGGCACCGCGAACTCGATCGGCAGACGGTGATGCGTGTGTTCACGCTCGACCGTGTCGACGGCCCCTTCCGATGCCTCTCCCCCGCTCACTGCCCTACCCGAAAAGTCTGGGAAGGGTGCTCTCGAAAGTGTCACGGAGTTCGGTCATCTCGACGGCGAACTGGCCCTGAACTTCGATCTCGTCCGAACCCTCGTCGACGACGCCGATGCGCGTCCACGGGAGGTTACGGGCGGTGCACATGCCGGTGAAGCGAGTCTCCTCGGTGCGCGGCACAGCGACGAGCACGCGGCCGGAGGACTCGGAGAACAAGGTGACGAACGGGTCGGCGCCTTCGGGAAGCAGGATGCGGCAACCGGTTTCGCCTGCCAACGCTGCCTCGACGACAGCCTGAGCCAGGCCGCCCTCGGAGAGATCGTGCGCGGCGGAGATCAGACCGTCACGAGATCCGGCGAGCAGAATGTCGGCGAGCAGCTGCTCGCGGGCCAGATCGACCTTCGGCGGCACGCCACCGAGATGATCGTGCTCGACCTGTGCCCAGATGGATCCGTCGAACTCGTCGTGGGTGTCGCCGAGGAGGATCAGTGTCTCGCCGGGCTCGAGGCCGAGTCCGGTGGGGACGCGGCGGTGCACGTCGTCGATGACACCGAGGACTCCGACGACCGGCGTCGGGAGGATCGCTTCGGAGCCCGTCTGGTTGTAGAAGCTGACGTTTCCGCCGGTGACGGGAATGCCGAGGGTGACGCAGCCGTCGGCGAGACCGCGAACGGCCTGCTGGAACTGCCACATGACGCCCGGATCCTCGGGTGATCCGAAGTTGAGGCAGTTGGTGACGGCCTTCGGGGTCGCACCGGTGACGGCGACGTTGCGGAACGCCTCGGCGAGCGCGAGTTGTG
Source organism: Rhodococcus sp. RS1C4 (assembly GCF_002258225.1). Classification (NCBI taxonomy): domain Bacteria; kingdom Bacillati; phylum Actinomycetota; class Actinomycetes; order Mycobacteriales; family Nocardiaceae; genus Rhodococcus; species Rhodococcus sp. RS1C4. The sequence continues at coordinate 79,948 of NZ_NOXZ01000008.1, forward strand.
CGCCCTGGTACGGGTCGAGTGCGGTGTACCGGCCCGACGCGTCCGTGGCCAGCGCGATACCGCGGCCAGTCGTCTCGTCGATCCGAATCACACCGGCGTCAGCGTTCTCGGCCAGCACGGTATTCCCGCGGACGTAGCGGTCGTACTGCTCGGTGATGAACTTGCGGCTGCAGAGCTGTGGGCTGCCGATCATCTTCAGCAGCGTTGCCTTCAGTTCCTCGGCGGTCTCGGGACGCTTCAGCGACGCCGTGGTGTTCGCGACGAGTGCGTCCTGAGCGACGGGACGCTGCACGGGCCGCGAGTACACCGGGCCCTCGTGGGCGACGGTCTTCGGCGGAACGTCGACGACGGTCTCCCCGTGCCACGTGATCTCGAGGTTGTCACCGTCGGTGACCTCGCCGATCACCGTCGCGAGAACATCCCACTTCTTGCAGACGGCCATGAAATTGTCGACGTTCTCCGGCGTCACCACGGCGCACATGCGTTCCTGGGACTCGCTCGAGAGCACCTCGGCCGGGGTCATGCCGGTAGCGCGCATCGGGACCTGCTCGAGCGCGATGTGCATGCCACCACTGCCTGCCGACGCGAGTTCGGACGTCGCGCAGGACAATCCGGCGCCGCCGAGGTCCTGGATCCCGACGACGAGCTTCTCGGCATACAGCTCGAGACACGCCTCGATGAGGACCTTCTCGGTGAACGGGTCGCCGACCTGAACGGCAGGAAGCTTCTTCCTGCCGCCTCCCGTCTCATCACCGTCGAACGTCTCCGAGGCCAGCACGGACACGCCACCGATGCCGTCGAGACCCGTGCGAGCGCCGAACAGGATGATCTTGTTGCCCAGGCCCGACGCGAACGCGAGATGCATGTCCTCGACGCGCATGACACCTGCACACAGAGCGTTGAGCAGTGGGTTGCCCGCGTAGGAGGCGTCGAACACCGTTTCGCCGCCGACGTTGGGAAGGCCGAGCGAGTTTCCGTAGCCGCCGACGCCGGAGACGATGCCCGAGAGGACGCGACGTGTATCGGGCGCATCTGCAGCACCGAAACGCAGCTGGTCCATGACGGCGATGGGCCGCGCGCCCATGGCCATGATGTCGCGGACGATGCCGCCGACGCCCGTCGCCGCACCCTGGTAGGGCTCGACGTACGACGGGTGGTTGTGGCTTTCCACCTTGAACGTGACGGCCCATCCGTCACCGACGTCGACGACGCCTGCGTTCTCGCCGATGCCCGCGAGCATCGACTTACGCATCTCGTCGGTGGTGGTCTCGCCGAAGTACTTCAGGTGCACCTTGGAGGACTTGTAGGAGCAGTGCTCGCTCCACATGACGGAGTACATCGCCAGCTCGGCATCCGTCGGCCTGCGACCGAGGATTTCCTTGATGCGGGCGTACTCGTCGTCCTTGAGTCCGAGTTCTTTGTACGGCTGCGCAACATCCGGCGTAGCGACTGCGGCGGAGACAGTGTCAATTTTCACAAAGCTGTCGGACACGAGGAGTGGGGTCCCTTCCTGGAGCGAAATGCCAGGGGGAGTCTATCCGTGCAGGGTGACAGGCCCCAAAAGCAGCGTGCAAACATTGTGCCGTGGATACCCCTTCTGTCGCCTCTTCAGGCTCCGCTCCCATCGCGTTGACGGAGAACGATCTGGACGAATCGGGCGTCCTGACGCCTCAGATGGTGGTCAAGGGTGTGGATGTCCCCAGAAAAGCCGTTGTCTGCTTCTTCGCGGAAGTGATCGAGTCCATAGCCGGTCAGGGCAAGGCACGCGTCCTGTCGGTGCTTCGATCCGAGCACGGCGAGCATCCCGTCTACGAGATCGAGCGGGGCGGTGAACGGCTCGCCGTGTTCCATCCGGGAGTCGGCGCACCCCTGGCCGCACTGTTCCTCGAAGAGGCGATCGCGCTCGGCTGCTCGGAGTTCGTCGCCGTCGGGGGCGCGGGAGCACTGACCGATCAGCTCGGCATGGGTCACGTCATGGTTGTCGACAGCGCTGTCCGCGACGAGGGAACGTCGTTCCACTACCTCCCGCCCGGACGGGTCGTCGACGCCGATCCTGCAGGCGTCACGGTGCTGCAGAACGTGCTGACGGAGGCCGGGATCGCACACGTCACCGGTCGATCCTGGACCACCGACGCTTTGTACCGCGAAACCCGAAGCCGAGTCTCCCGGCGCGTCGACGAGGGCTGCCTGACGGTCGACATGGAAGCGTCGGCGTTCTGCGCGGTCGCCCGGTACCGCGGCGTGCGGTTCGCGCAACTGCTGTACGCGGGCGACTCCCTGGCCGCGGACTGGGAGCACCGCGGCTGGACCAAGGCAGGCACCGTCCGCGAGCAACTGTTCTGGCTCGCAGCCGACGCGTGCCTGCAGCTGAGCTAGCTAGGCCGACGGAGCCAGGAACGCAGCGAGGGCGTCGGCATAGGCCTTCACATCGGAGGCGCCCATGAGCTCGCGTGCGCTGTGCATGGCGAGCTGTGCGGCACCGACGTCGACGGTCGACAGGCCCGTCCGTGAGGCCGTGATCGGGCCGATCGTCGAACCGCAGGGCAGATCGGCGCGGTGAACGTAGCGCTGCAGCGGCACCCCCGCCTGGTCGCAGGCCAGCGCGAATGCTCCTGCACCCGCGGAATCCGTTGCGTACCTGAGGTTCTGGTTGACCTTGAGCACGGGCCCTCCACCGAGTTCGATGCGGTGCGCGGGTTCGTGTCGGTCCGGGTAGTTCGGATGCGTCGCATGCGCCATGTCACCGGAGGCGCAGATGGATCCGGCCATGGTGCGGAGGAACTCCTCGCGACCGCCGCCGCGGCCCAACACGATTCGCTCGAGCACCGTGTTGAGCAGGTCCGAGAACGCGCCACGGTCGGACATACTGCCGACTTCCTCGTGGTCGAACAATGCCAGCACCGGGGTGACGTCCGTCGGATTCTGCACTGCCGCAATCAAAGCCTGAGTACCCGCGTAGCACGTTCCCTGGTTGTCGAGCCTCGGTGCGCTGACCAGTTCGCTCTGGGCGCCGACGACTGCGCTGGGCGCGAGGTCGTGCGTCATCAGCTCCCACCCGAGAACCGACGACGGGTCGACGCCTTCGCGTTCCGCGACGAACGAGATGAACGATCGCGGTGAATTACCCACGCCCCAAATGGCATTGACGTGTCGTTGCGGGTCCAAGGTCACGCCCTTGCGATCCTCGGACAGGTGAATTGCGAGCTGCGGGACACGGAGAATCGGTTCGTCGACCTTGACGAGCACCTCACGCAGCCCGTTGCCGTCGCGCACACTGAGTCGACCGGACACACCGAGATCGCGGTCGAGCCAGGAATTGAGCCACGCTCCCCCGTACGGCTCGAGGCCGACCATCTGCCATCCCGCCGACTCCAGATCAGGGTGCTGCTTGACGCGCAGGTTGGGGCTGTCGGTGTGTCCGCCGACGATCCGGAATGCAGTACTGCTGCTCTCGGTACTCCAGGCGACGAGCGACCCGCCGCGGATGAGGTAGTACCGCCCTGCCTCGGCCGGCCAGGCTTCGGTCTCGTCGACGCGGACGAAACCTACCTCCTCGAGCTGCACCGCTACGGTGCGGCACACATGGAACGGCGACGGCGACACGTCGACGAAATTGCACAGACCAGCGGCAGACGCAAGAGACGACATGGGAACCATTGTGTCAGTAGCTGCGTCGAACAGAGCAAGGACCACACATCGACTCGGGGGCGTCATGAATCATCTGGCAGCGCAGGCATCGGGACCGGCTACGACAGCCATCGTCCGCAAGAAAGTGATCGAGGCATTCGGCAGGCACGGGGTGAAGCTGACGAAGATCGACGCCACCACTCTGAAGACCGACGACGGCCACCACGTGACGCTCGAGAATCTGACGGCACGCTGCCTCGGTGCTCCGCGGAAGTACTGGGGCGAGATCATCGAGATCCATGTCGCAACCATGCTCGAGTCACAGCGACTGAGTGACCCGCAGTATCTGCTGAACATGCCGGACGACGAGTTCTACATGCGATTGCGTGAGCGGGTCACTGCGCCGAGCGCGTTGCCGGGCAGGGGCGACTTCCGCTATTCGACTCCGCTGGTCGATGCGCCGAATTCACCACGCCGAGTGCTGAACCTGACGTTTCCGGACCTTGCGTTGACTCTCGAAGGTCGGTATCTGGAGAATCGAGACCTCGAGGCCGCGTGGGCGTTCGGTCGCGACAACACAGCCGCGATGACCTTCGACGATCGCGAAACACTGACCAAGGACGATGTGACGATCGACGTGTGCAAAGGCGATTCGATCTATCTCGCATCCAAGGTCGCGAACATGCCCACGCTGATCGCCGATCACCTCGGCGATTCACCGTTCGGCGTTCTGTTCGTCGTTCCCAATGCCTACGAGATCGACTACTACAAACCCTTCGAGTTCGACGCCACCGTTCGTGCGTCGACACTGCTCGTGCAGTTGGCGCGCATATTCTCTCGGGACACCCCGAATCCGCTGTCCCAGGATCTCTACTTCTGGCGTGACGGGCAGTACTGCCAGGTCAACGGTAGTTCGTCGGCAGATCTGTTCGAGCGGACTCTCGCGGAGCTCTAGTGCGCGCCCGAGACGCAGAATGCGTTTCCGTCCGGATCGGTCAGGGTGACCCAGCGGAATTCGCCCATCGTGTGCTCGTCGACCTTGGACGCACCCGAATCGACCAGAGCCGTCACCTCGGTGTCGAGATCCGCCGTCGTCAGATCCAGGTGGATTCGGTTCTTGCCCGGCGTCGGGTCGTCGACCTTCTGGAAGGCAAGGCGGTACGGCGCCGAGGGCAGCGAGACGGTGTAGAACCACCCGTCGTTCTCTTCTTCGATGGTTCCGCCGGTCCTGGCCGCCCACCACGTCGCGAGCGGTCCAGGATCGGAGGAGTCGATCGTGATCATCACCGGTGTCAGGGTGATGCGTCGGAGAATAGACCCTGCTTCCTGCTAGGCCGAGACGATTGCGTCCAGTGCCGAGTAGAAGATGCCGAGGCCGTCGTCGCTGGGGCCGGTGAGGGGCTCGGTGGCGTGCTCGGGATGCGGCATGAGTCCGACGACGCGGCCGTTGGGCGAGGAGATTCCGGCGATGTCCCGCTGGCTACCGTTCGGGTTGGATCCGCTGTAGCGGAACACGACGCGGCCTTCGCCCTCGAGCTCGTCGAGCACGTTCTGTGATGCCTGGAACCGGCCTTCGGCGTTCTTGACCGGGATCAGGATCTCGGCACCCGTCTCGTAGCGCGACGACCACGCGGTGTCCGAGTTCTCCACTTTCAGCCACTGGTCGCGGCAGACGAAGTGCAGGCCCTCGTTGCGGGTCAGCGCGCCGGGAAGCAGGCCGACTTCACACAGAACTTGGAAGCCGTTGCAGATGCCGAGGACCGGCATGCCGCCTTCGGCCGCCTTGACGACGGATTCCATGACGGGTGCGAACCGGGCGATCGCGCCTGCACGCAGGTAGTCGCCGTAGGAGAACCCGCCGGGGACGACGATGGCGTCCACGTTCTTCAGGTCCGCGTCGGCGTGCCACAGACTGACGGCCTCGCCGCCGGCGAGCGTCACGGCGCGGGAGGCGTCGACGTCGTCGAGAGTTCCGGGGAAGGTGATGACCCCCACGCGGGCGGACGAGTTGCGTGTGCTCATGCTTCTCGGGTGACCTTCCAGTCCTCGATGACGGTGTTCGCGAGGAGCGATTCCGCGATCTTCTCGAGCTCGGCGTCGTCGACGCTGTCGTCGACCTCCAACTCGAACCGCTTGCCCTGCCTGACGTCGGAGACGCCTGCTACGCCGAGACGACCAAGCGCGCCTGCGATGGCCTGACCCTGCGGGTCGAGGATTTCGGCCTTGGGCATGACATCGACAACTACTCGGGCCACGAGGGAGCTCCTTGGATAAGACAAATACCGGCGGTGAAGAGTTTACGCAGCACCAGCGCGAGCCGCGAAACTGCGCTTAGTGTGGAGGAATGAAGCTGACGCACTTCGGACATTCCTGTGTACTCGTCGAGCTGAACGGCACCACGGTGCTGTTCGATCCCGGCAACTTCTCACACGGCTTCGAGGGCATCACCGGGCTCGACGCCATTCTGATCACCCACCAGCACCCCGACCACGTCGACCTCGAGCGTCTTCCTGCACTGGTGGACGGCAATCCGAACGCAGCGTTGTACGCGGATCCGATGACCGCGTCGCAGCTCGGCGAGCGGTGGATGGCCACACACGCGGGCCAGACGTTCTCCGTCGGCGGCATCCAGGTGAGTGGTGTCGGCGGAACCCATGCCGTCATCCACCCCGAACTGCCCGTGATCGACAACACTGGCTATCTGCTGGGGACACCGGAGAATCCGGGGCAACTGTTCCATCCCGGCGACTCGTTGTTCGTTCCCGAGCAGAAGGTGGACGTGCTGGCGCTCCCGACTGCGGCGCCGTGGTCGAAGCTCTCGGAGAACGTCGAGTTTCTGCGCGCAGTCGCACCTCGGATCGCGTTCCCGATCCACCAGGCCGTCGTCGCCGAGGAGGCCAGGGGAATCTACTACGGCCGGTTCAAGGACATGGCCGACGAAAAGACCGAATTCCGCGAGCTTCCTCAGGAATCCTCCCTCTCCATGTGAGTAAAAATGTAGGCCGGGGACAGACGCGGAGCCTGCGGAGCGACCCGATGGCACTGTCATCTCCACTCACATCAACGGGTCACCTCGGGCGGCAGAGTGTCCAGCATGATCACGGAGCTTCCGTCCCACTGGTAGCGGATTGCGACGGGGCCACCTTCGGGTGCTCCGAACGCCTCGTCGGCGACGAGCCAGCGATAGTTCACGGTGATCGTGTCGGCGGTCTGGGTTGCAACACTCGTGAAGCTGTACGGCGCTGCCGTCGCCGTGCCGAGGTACACACCGTTGCCGAAGAACAGAATGTGCTCCGGTGTGCTCGCGGTTGCATAGGGCGACGCCGCAGCTTCCACCCACGTGAACGCCGCACAGGGATCACCTGTCCGGCCTGCGGTCCAGGCTTCGTCCGGGAAGTATCGCGGAATGGATGCCACAGCATCGGAGACCACGGCAGCGTCCACACATGTCGCCGGCTGGACCGGGGTCACTGTCGGAGCTGCGTCCGCCGTCGGGATCCTGATGTCCGACGGAAGGGCAGGGACCGGCGACGGAACCACGACCGACGGCAGCGCGCCCACCGAGGGTGCAACCGTCGGCGCCGCGGCCTGCTGCCCCGGCGCGGCAGTGGATTCCGACACTGCGGTCGCTGTGCCGCCATCGGTGTTTCCGCAGGCCACAGCGGCCATCATGCAGAGGGTCACGAGCACGATTCTTTTCATGGCGCCGCCTCGACATCGATTGCATCGTCGAGGGTTACATCCACTGGACCAGGTGGTCCGTTACGTTACGATCTCATAACCCCGCGAGCGGTCAGGCTGCTCTCACCCTGCGAATGTGTTCGTACACGCCCGGTGTTGCACCGCTGTAGAGCGCCAGGTCGACCGCGTCCAGGATTGCCTGCCGGGGACCGCTGCGGCCCAGTTGTTTTGCGCTGACCGCCAATCGGACGGTGCCGCCGCGTCGGGCGGTACGTCCGGCGCCGATGACCAGTGCTCGACACCACCAGGGTTCGGCTTTGAAGCCTTCGCCGATGCCCAGGACTCGTGCTCGCACGAGCGATCCCGTGTCCAGATCGTGAATTGCACTGAGGCCGGCGATCATTCGAAAGCCGGCCTCGGGCAGAGCGGCAACTGCTCCGGGTGATGCGATCCACCTCGGCGCTGCGAACACCCTTGTGCGTAAGCCGGTCTGCTCCATGACCCGGTCGGCGGCCATGAGCCGCAGCCGTGCTTCGTGACGTGGAAGTGCTGCGAATTCGGCTCGGCGACGCTTGGTCGCGGCCTGGTCGTACCCGTGCAGGACTATCGCATCCCCCAGGTCCCGACGCCCTCGCAGCCAGTCCTGGGTGTTCTCGTCTTTCGTGAGCCGGTACTTGTCCTTCAGCCGCGGCGCAACGAGAAGCGACTGGGCGACGCCGCGCTTGTCCAGTTCGAGGGCGAACTCCGCTGCGTTGTCGCAGGTGTCGTCCCTGATTCCGCTCACCGACACGATCAGTGCTCCAGACATGCCGCGAGCCTCGCACACCGATGTGAACGAGGCTCGACGGCAGAATTGATCGCGTCTAAACGGCGATGTTCTCCTTGGGCAGGATCTTGTCGATCGCAGCCAGTACTTCAGGGGCGTCCGGCTCGGTACGTGGGCGGAAGCGGTTGGTGACGACGCCCTCGGGTGAGATCAGGAACTTCTCGAAGTTCCACTGGATGTCTCCTGCGACGCCTTCTGCGTCCTCGGTCTTGGTGAGCTCCGCGTAGAGCGGGTGCCGGTTCTCTCCGTTGACCTCGATCTTCTCCGTGATGGGGAAGGTGACGCCGTAGGTGGTGGAGCAGAACGTTTCGATTTCCTCGGCGGTGCCGGGCTCCTGACCACCGAACTGGTTGCAAGGAACGCCGATGACGGACAGTCCCTTCGCCGAGTATTCGGTGGCAAGCTTCTCGAGTGTGGCGTACTGAGGCGTCAGGCCGCACTTCGAGGCGACATTCACCACGAGGACGGCTCTGCCCGCGTACTCGTCGAGCGAGGTGGGCGCACCGCCCAGCGTGTTGATGCCGATGTTCTGGACTTCAGTCATTCCACGAACTTACCTGTGGGTACCGACTTCTGGTGAGTTGGCTGTCCGAACACACAAGAGCGACCCTCCGAGTGGGAGGGCCGCTCTTGTACTACACGCCTGGTGACGGGGGGTGCGCGTCACCAGGCGGGGTCTTTTACGCCTTGGCTGCGGCTTTATCGAGCTCGACGCGCTTGTCGTCTTCCGGGAGATGGTCGTCGACCATGGTCTCCTCGTCGAACGGCAGGTCTCCGTCGAGGACGGTCTTGACGCGTGACGCGTCGATCGTCTTGGTCCAGGTTCCCACGAGAAGGGTTGCAACTGCGTTGCCGGAGAAGTTCGTGAGTGCCCGGGCCTCGGACATGAACCGGTCGATGCCGACGATCATGCCGACGCCGTCGAGCAGTTCGGGGCGGTGGCTCTGCAGGCCGCCCGCGAGGGTTGCCAGACCGGCACCGGAGACTCCGGCAGCACCCTTCGACGCGATGATCATGAAGAGCAGCAAGGAGAACTGCTCGGGGATCGAGAGCGGCATGTTCATCGCGTCGGCGATGAAGATCGACGCCATGGTCAGGTAGATGGCGGTGCCGTCGAGGTTGAACGAGTATCCGGTCGGGACGACGATGCCGACGGTGGTGCGCTCGACGCCGACATGCTCCATCTTGGCGATCAGACGCGGCAGAGCCGACTCGGACGAGCTCGTCGCGACGATGAGCAGGTATTCGCGCCCCAGGTACTTGGCCAGCTTGAAGATCGAGAAGCCGGACACGAACTTCAGGATCAGGCCGAGGAAGCCGAACACGAAGATGAAGCACGTGATGTAGAACGCCAGCATCAGTGTGCCGAGCTGAACGACAGCGTCGAATCCGGTCTTGCCGACCACACCGGCGATGGCGCCGAAAGCGCCGATCGGGGCGAGCCACAGGATCATCGTCAGGATGCGGAACACGAGCTTCTGCACTGCGCCGATGCCCTTGAGGATGCCCTCGCCCTGCTTGCCCATGGCCTGGAGTGCGAAGCCGACGAGGATGGCGACGAACAACGTCTGCAGCACCGAGCCTGCGGTCAAGGACGACAACAGCGACTCGGGGATGATTCCGGCGATGAAGTCCATCGTGCCGCCTGCACCTTCGGCGTCCTCGGCGTACTCCGAACCACCGCCTGGCACGATGTTCAGGCCGGTGCCTGGCTGGATCAAGTTGCCGACGACCATGCCGATGCCGAGGGCGATCGTCGACATTCCGATGAAGTAGGCGAGCGCGAGCCCGCCGACCTTGCCGACACTGGCTGCAGCTTTGACCGAGCCGATGCCGAGAACGATGGTGCAGAAGATGACCGGGCTGATCATCATCTTGATCAAGCTGACGAACAGGGTGCCGAGCACTGCGAGCTCGACACCGAAGTCCTTCCACAGGAGACCGACGGCAACACCGGCGACCACGGCGATGATCACCGCGATGTAGAGCCAGTGCGTCTTGTCGCGCTTCTTCTTCGGTTCCGGCGCCGGATTCCGGTTTTCAGCATCGATGCTGGTAGTCATGGGTACGTCCTTTGTGACTAATGGAGTGAGTTGGATCACGCCTTGCTAGAGGACGATGTTGGTGGAATTCGTGACCGTAGTCACGAATACGTTCATTCTGTTCACGAGAACCGGGTACGAAACAAAGGAACGAAACGTGGCGAAGCGTCCGACGAGCGTTGCAGGGCAAGTTCTGATCCTGCAATTGATCGTCATGGCCGTCATCGTGCTTGCCGGCGGGTTCCTGACCATCGTCAACGAGCGGTCCAACAGCGACGAGGCGACCCGCCGCGAGGTCATCGCCGTCGCGGCGAGCATCGCCAACGAACCGTCGACGCCGACGGCGATCGCCTCGGACGACCCCACTGCGTACCTGCAACCGGAGACCGAACGAATTCGAAAGGTCACCGGCGTCGACTTCATCGTCGTGATGGCGCCGGACCGAACTCGTTTCACTCACACCACCGTCGACCTGATCGGTCAGCCGTTCAGCGGCAACATCGAACGCGCACTCGAGGGTGAGACGTTCACCGAGACCTACGTCGGGTCGCTCGGTCCCTCGATCCGCGCGGTGACGCCGGTGACCGACTCCACCGGCGCCATCGTCGGCCTGGTGTCGGCCGGGGTGACGAGGGACAAGATCAGCGATCAGTTCCTGGCCGGGCTTCCTCTCATCGTCGGGGTGGTGATCTCGGCCTTCATCGTCGCCGCCGGCGGCTCGGTGGCACTGAGCCGACGACTTCGTCGTCAGACGTTGGGCATGGCGCCGGACGAGTTGCGTTCGATGTACGAGCATCACGACGCCGTTCTGCACTCCATCAGCGAAGGGTTGCTCGTGTTCGGCAAGCGGGACACGGCGGAAATCGTCAACGACGAGGCCAGGCGGCTCCTCGATCTCCCCGACGGCCCTGTTCGACGGACGGACCTGCCGGAATCACTGCAGCACATGACGTCCGGCGGCGAACTCCACCTGACCGAAACCCGCGTGCTGGTCGTCAACTCCGACCCGGTGATGTGGGAGGGTCGACGCCTCGGCGACGTTCTCACGATCCGCGATCGAACGGAATTGCAAGGGGTGATCGGTGAACTCGATTCGGTGCGGAGCTTCGCCGAATCGCTGCGTTCGCAGGCGCACGAGTCCGCGAATCGCCTGCACACCGTCATCACGATGGTGGAACTCGGTCGGCCGCAGGAAGCTGTCGAGTTCGCGACTGCGGACCTCGAACTGTCGCAGAACTTGATCGACCGATTGATGAGTGCCGTGGGTGAACCCGCTCTGGCCGCCTTGTTGTTGGGCAAAGTCAGTCAGGCAGCCGAGCAGAGCGTCGAACTCACGATCACCGAGGACACAGCACTCGAACATGCCGGCATCGTCACTCCGCGGGAATTGGTCACGCTGGTCGGTAATTTGATAGACAATGCAATCGATGCGTCGAAGGAAGCAGAGCAGCCGTGGGTCGAAGTGACGGTGCGTGATTCGGAATCGGAGCTGATGGTTCGGGTGTCCGACAGCGGCCCGGGGATGCCCGCCGACGTACTGAGAACTGCACTGACCCGCGGATACTCGACCAAATCCGGGTCGCGCGGCCTGGGTCTGGCACTGGTGACACAGGTGGTCAATCGGTATCGCGGATCGCTGACCTCCGAGGTCACCTACGGTTCGGTGTTGACCGCGACCATTCCGCTGGGGAGGCCCTCGTGATCCGAGTGTTGATAGTCGAGGACGAACCGTTGATCGCCGAGGCGCATCGCAGCTACGTCGAGCGCGTTCCGGGTTTCACCGTCGTCGCCCTGGCGCACACAGGGTCGGCCGCACTGCGGGCCGCAGCCGAAGCCGTCGAACCGATCGACCTGGTGCTGCTGGACATCGGCCTGCCCGATTCCAACGGCATCGACGTCGCCGCAGCGCTCGGCGGCCTCCGGCCCAGCCCGGACGTCATCGCCATCACGTCGGAGCGTGACCTCTCGGTGGTCCGATCCGCCGTGGCCCACGGTGTCGTTCTGTACCTACTGAAGCCGTTCACGTTCGCCGCGTTTCGGGACAAGCTGGACCGGTACCGCGAGTTCCACGACGCCCTTCCCGCGGGAGAGAACGCCGCGAGCCAGCGGGACATAGACCGCGCGATGTCCCACCTGCGCACCGCGGACGAACGCGCCTCGACCCCGAAAGGCATTGCACCGCAGACGATGGACGGCGTCACCGCAATCGTCCGCGACGCCCCCGACGGGCTCAACGCGTCCGAGGCCGCCAAGCTCGTCGGAGTCTCGCGCGTGACGGCCTGGCGGTACCTCGAGCGCCTCGCCGACGACGGCCTGGTCACCCGGAACACCGAGTACGGAAAGGCCGGTCGCCCGCAGGTCAGGTACGTCTGGCGCTGACACTCACATACGGGCGCCGGTCTGCTGCACGATCCAGGCGTATTCGAAGGCGGCTTCCTTCCACTTCTCGTATCGTCCACTGACGCCGCCGTGGCCTGCGCTCATCTCGGTCTTGAGCAGCAGGTCGGAGTCACCGGTCTTGGTGGCACGCAGTGCGGCAACCCATTTGGCGGGCTCGACGTAGAGCACACGGGTGTCGTTGATGGACGTGATCGCGAGGATCGCTGGGTAGTCCTTGGCTTCGACGTTCTCGTAGGGACTGTACGACTTCATGTAGTCGTACACCTCCTTGTCCGCCAACGGATTGCCCCACTCGTCCCACTCGATGACCGTGAGCGGCAGCGACGGGTCGAGAATGGAGGTCAGTGGATCGACGAACGGAACGTTCGCGAGGATGCCGTTGAACAGCTCCGGCGCCAGGTTCGCGACAGCACCCATCAGAAGCCCGCCCGCGCTACCACCGTCGGCGACGAGGTGTTTCGGCGCCGTCCGACCCGTGTCGATCAGATGCTGTGCAGCGGAGACGAAATCGGTGAACGTGTTCTTCTTGGTGAGAGTCTTGCCGTTCTCGTACCAGTGGCGGCCCATCTCGCCGCCACCGCGCACGTGTGCGACGACGAAGACGATTCCGCGGTCCAGTAGCGAGAGCCTGGCTACGGAGAACGCCGGATCCATCGATGCTTCGTACGATCCGTAGCCGTACAGCAGGGTCGGAGCAGGGCCTTCGGGAACGTCCTTGCGCAGCACGATGGACAGCGGAATGCGGGTCCCGTCGGCCGCGACGGCCCACTCTCGATGCTGGACGTAGTCGTCGGCGCGGAAATCACCCAGGACGGGCTGCGCCTTACGGAGCAGCAACTCGCCTGATTTCACGTCGTAGTCGTACACCTGCCCAGGGGTGATGAACGAGGTGTAGACAAGACGAAGAAGTGGCTGCGTCCACTCGGGGTTCGAGCCGGCGCCGACGGCGAAGAGTTCTTCCTCGAACTCGAGTTCCTCGTAGTCGCCGTACCCCTCGGGTCCGATCGGCCAGATAGCCAGCCGTGTCAACGCTTCTCGGCGGTAGTTGAGTACGAGATGGTCGGCGAACGCGTCGACGTCCTCGAGCCTGACGTCGTCGCGGTGCGGAATCAGAATGGTCTGGTTCGACGGATCGTCGACGGGTGCGTCGGCGAGGAGAAAGTTCTCCGCCTTCTCGCCGTCGGTTCCCCAGCCGTTGACGGAGCCGTTGTGCTGGATCAGGAATCGATCCTCACCGTTCACCACGGCATGCTCGACGCTGTACTCCACACCGGTTTCGCGCGGGAGTACGACGCGGAATTCGCCTTCCGGATTCTCGGATTCCAGGACGAGGCATTCGGAGGTGATCTTGGAGCCGACCCAGATCATCAGGTACTTCTCGCTACGGGTGGAGCCGAATCCGACCCAGTAGCTCTCGTCCGGCTCGTGGAAGACCTTGACGTCCTCGGAGGATGGTGTGCCGAGCTTGTGCCGCCACACGGTGTCGGGACGCCAGGATTCGTCGACGGTTTGGTAGAAGACGTGGCCGTGGTCGATCGACCACGTCGCTCCGGTGGAGACCTTCTCGATGGTGTCGGGCAGCATCTCATCGGTGCGCAGGTCCTTGAAACGCAACGTGTACCGCTCGTCGCCCTCGGTGTCGGTCGAGTAGGCCAGGAGGTTACCGTCCTGGCTGATCGAGAATGCTCCGAGGGAGAAGAAGGTGTGCCCCTCGGCCTCGATGTTGGAATCGAGAAGGACCTGCTCGCCCGGCACCTCACCGGACAGAGTGGGAGGTGTCCAGTCGTCGGGAGAATCCACGGCGCAACGGCATTGGAGGCCGTAGGACTTGCCTTCGATGGTCCGCGAGTAGTACCACCAGTCGCCCATACGCGTCGGGACCGACAGGTCTGTCTCCTGGGTGCGTGACTTGATCTCGTCGAAGATCTGTCCGCGGAGTTCCTCGAGACCGGCGGTCTGCTGCTCGGTATAGGCGTTCTCGGCTTCGAGGTAGGCGATCACCTCGGCATCTTCCTTGTCCCGCAGCCACTCGTAGTTGTCGACGACGGTGTCGCCGTGGTGGGTCCGTTCGAGAGGGACCTTCTTGGCAATCGGTGGAGTAACTGTCATGGCTTGACCCAATCGTCGAAGTTGAGGCCCGAAATGCGTTCGTAGGCCTCGATGTACCGTGCACGAGTCGCCGCGACGACGTCGTCGGGAAGAGCGGGCGGCGGCGTGTCACCGTGACGGTCCCAGCCCGATTCGCCCGTCAGCCAGTCGCGGACGTACTGCTTGTCGAAGCTTGGCTGAACGCGACCTTCCTCGTAGCTGTCGGCCGGCCAGTACCGCGAGGAATCCGGGGTGAGCACCTCGTCGGCGAGAACCAGGTTGCCGTCGGCGTCCTGCCCGAATTCGAACTTGGTGTCGGCGAGGATGATTCCGCGGTCGAGTGCGAAATTGGCAGCTCGGGCGTAGATCTCGAGGGTGTCCTCGCGAAGTTTGAACGCCAGTTCCTCCCCGACCTTGTCGACGACGGCGGCGTAGTCGACGTTCTCGTCGTGCTCGCCGAGAGCCGCTTTGGCCGCGGGCGTGAAGATCGGTTCGTCGAGCTTGCTGGATTCGACCAGACCGTCGGGCAGCGCGACACCGCACACCGCGCCGGTCCGCTGGTAGTCCGAGAGCCCCGAACCGGTCAGGTAACCGCGAGCGACGCACTCGATCGGCACCATCTCGAGGCGCTTGACGACAAGAGCCCGTCCGAGCAGTTCCTGAGGGATCCGCTCGTCGAGCGGATCACCGGCGAGGTGATTGACTCCCCCGAGCTCTTCGAAGAAGAACACGCTCATCGCCGTCAGGACGCGCCCCTTGTCGGGGATCGGCGTATCGAGGACGTGGTCGTAGGCGGAGATGCGGTCGCTTGCGACGAGAAGCAGGTGGTCGTCGTCGACGATGTAGAGATCGCGAACCTTGCCGCCGGCCAGATGCTGGTAGCTACTGAGTGTTGGGCGCACGAAACCAACCCTATCTGGGCCTGATGTCGCCATGTCTCGGCGACAGGAGAACAATGGTTGCTGATGGCAACCAACGAGATCGCAGACGTCGGCTTCCGGTCCGAGCGCGGGCCGGTACTCATCGCTCTGATGCTCAGCACGTCGCTCGTCGCACTGGACTCCACGATCATCGCGACGGCCGTGTTGACCATCGTGGACGATCTCGGTGGTTTCAGTCAGTTCCCGTGGCTGTTCTCGATCTATCTGCTGGCCCAGGCCGTGTCCGTGCCGATCTACGGGAAGCTTGCCGACCTGTTCGGCCGCAAGAAGGTCATGCTGTGGGGCATCGCAGTGTTCCTCCTCGGCTCGATTCTGTGCGGCCTGGCGTGGTCGATGCCCGCGTTGATCGCATTCCGCGCGGTTCAGGGACTCGGGGCGGGGGCGGTGCAGCCGATGTCCGTCACGATCGCGGGCGACATCTACACCCTGCAGGAACGCGCCAAAGCCCAGGGCTACCTGGCCAGCGTGTGGGCCATGTCGGCAGTGCTGGGGCCTGCACTCGGCGGTGTGTTCTCCGAGTTCCTGTCCTGGCGCTGGATCTTCTTCGTCAACATCCCACTGTGCGCACTGGCCGCCTGGATGCTGATCCGACGCTTCCACGAAGGGCCCGTCGACCGCTCGAAACCCACGATCGACTACCTCGGTGCGGGTCTGCTCACCGTCGGCGCGGCTGCGCTGCTTCTCGGGTTGCTGGAAGGCGGACAGTCCTGGGCATGGGCGTCGGGCACGTCGGTGGGGATCTTTGCACTCGGGGTCGTCTCACTGGCGTTGTTCACCTGGCAGCAGACCCGCGCGCCCGAGCCGATACTGCCGCTCTGGGTGTTCACCCGGCGCGTCCTCGTCGTCAGTAGCCTGGTGTCCCTCATCGTCGGGGCAATCGTGCTGGGGTTGACGTCGTACGTCCCCACCTTCGTGCAAGGCGTCCTCGGCACCGGTGCCATCGTGGCCGGCTTCGCTCTGGCAACCCTCACGCTCGGCTGGCCGATCGCGGCGTCGCTGTCCGGCAAGTTCTATCTGAGGTTCGGATTCCGCGCGACGGCGTTGACCGGCGGGTCCATCGCGCTGGTCGGAACCGGATCGGCAACCCTGATAGGCGCGCAGTCGCAGATCTGGATGATCGCCGCCGTCTGCTTCGTCGTCGGGCTCGGCATGGGTCTCATTGCAAGCCCGACGCTGATCGCCGCGCAGTCGTCGGTCGAGTGGTCCGAGCGTGGCGTCGCGACGTCGACCAACATGTTCGCGCGCTCCATCGGCAGCGCCGTCGGCGTCGCGATCTTCGGTGCAATCGTGAACTCGCATGTCTCCGGGGATCCGGAACCGCAGCAGCTGTCCGACGCCATTCATCTGGTCTTCCTGGGCGTCTTCGGTGCGGCAGTACTCATGCTCCTCGCCGCAACGTTGATGCCCAAGGCGGCTCCGCCGCAGGTGAGTCGACGGACATCTCAGCCGTGACGATCTACTGGGCGAACAGCGTCTGCACCTGATCCAGGGTCGAGATAACCCCGTCGTAATCCGGTCGGTAGCTCGTAGCAGGCAGCTCGAAGACGTTGCCGGACGCAAAGGCAGGCAGACTCGCGTAGGCGGGATCCTGTTTCAATTCGTCCAAGCTACGACCGGCGACCGGAACGACGATGATGACGGGTGCGCTCGCCACCGGAGCCAGGAGTTCGGGGCTGATGATGAACGAGTCACCCGAGCCGTAGAGCTCGGGGTTGTCGGCTTTGGTGAGCACGTCGTCCGGTTCGAGGCCGACGTTCTTCAGCAACTCCGGCAACGTTGCAGTCTGCGGGATGAACGCGGGCTCGTTGGTGCTCAGCGACAACAGGTACGACACCGGCGATCCCGGCACCGTGATGGCCCCTTTTACTTCGGCGACCTTGTCGTCGTATGCCTCGAGCAGTCCGGCAACCTTGTCCGACTCACCCGCAGCGTCGGCAACGGCTTCGAGCTGCCCCTGCCACGTGTTGACGGACGCGGGTATCAGAACAGTCGGCGCGATGGCGGTCAGCTGGTCGTATGCTTCGTCTGCCTGGACGGCGGAAATCCCCTGTCCGCCACCGATGATGAGGTCGGGCTCTGCCTGTGCGATCGCCTCGATGTTCAGCGCTTCGCCTGCGGGCAGTTCTTCGGTGCCCTGCTCCTCCGCCTTCTCGGCCCACTGCGGTGGGAACCCGCCGTCGAGGTTGGTCACGCCCAGAAGCCGCGTGTCGGTGATGGCGATCGGTGCGTCGAGGGTGAAGAGGTATCCGGCCAGTCCTGCAGACAGCACCGCGATGCGTTGCGGATCGGCCGGCACGGTGACGTCTCCCTTGTCGGTCGAGATCACCCTGGTCTCGCTGCTTGTGGCTCCCGTCTCGGTGTCGTCGCCGGGCGAGCTGTCGCTACTGCATGCGGTGAGACCGATCGTCACTGCGGCGAGCGCGGCGATCACGCGCACACTGCGCCGCCGAAGAAGTGAACCGGACAACGTAAATCCTTTCGAAAGCGCGAGACATCAGTAGTGCTCGACCAACTCAGCATTCTAGATCGATCACTCGCAGTTGTGGTGGGTCAGCTTTTGCGGTGCACCACACCGCGCGAGACGAGATCGACCGTCAGGACCACCGCCAATGTCTGAGCGAGCAAGAGTCCGGTCAACACGAGTATCTGCACGGCTCCGGCCTGGATGGCCGAACCGCTGGCCAACAGCACACCCACGAAAGCTCCGGGCAGTGTCACGAGCCCGACCGTCCGCGTCTGATCCAACCCAGGCAGCAGCGCGTCCCCGGCAGTGGGACGAACGACTTCGAGCCGCGAATCACGTTCGGTGAGGCCGAGACTCAACGCGGCTTCTACTTCACCGTGCCGCTCGGACAGTGCATCCAGAGCTCGACGAGCCGCAAGCGACGTCGCTGTCATCGTGCCGCCCAGAATGATGCCACCGACGGGCACGATCGCAATCCCCTCGGCAGGAACGACTCCCGTCGACAAACACAATGGAACGACGACGCCGATACCCACGGCCAGTGGGACCGTCAACCACAGCCCGGATCTCCCGGCCTCCGAACGACGAATGGACGTGAAGGCAGCCGCAGCGAACATGACGACCAACACCAGCAACGAAGACCACAGATGAGCGAGCGCCGCGGCCAGGACCAGCGACACCGCGGCCAACTGCAGGAACCCACGGCCAGCTGCCGACGGCACCGTCCACACTCGCCCGATGGCAGAAACTCGATACACCAAGGCCGCCAGCAGGACCATGACCACGCACAGGACTGCAAGGGGAACGCCGGGCTCGACCAGGGAAGAACTCACTCATAGATTATCCACGTGAGTGGAAATATAGGCGGGAGCCTACATTTCCACTCACAGACCGACGCGCTCCAGCATGGCGTCGAACTCCTCGCTGGCCTCGGCTTGACTGCGGCCTGCGGCCAATGCGCCGTTGTACACCGCCAGTGCTTCTTCCTGGTACTTCTTGTATTTTTCCAGCCACTGCTCGGAGTTGGCGCGCCAGTACCCGATGATCTCGAATCGAGTCACCGGGTAGCCGAGCTCCTTCCGGAAGTACTTTCGCACGACGCGGGACGACGCAGCCTCACCGGCGAACCAGATGTAACCCTCGCCGTCGGGCAGTTCCCACTGACGTGCCGCGTCTTCGAGCACACTCGCGGAATCACCGTTGCCGGAGCCGAATCGCCAGTCGTACGTCACGTCGCCGGCTGTCTCGAACTCCTGCTTGTCACTGCGCTCGAGCACCTCGACGATCGCGTGAGCTTTTGCGCCACTCGGCAATTCCTCGATGATGCGTCCGAGCGCAGGCAGACCCGTCATGTCTGCGACGAGCAACTGCCACTGCGCCGTAGCCGGGATGTTGTACCAGGAACGTGGCCGCGTCCACAGCAAAACCTGGCCGACCGTCGCGTTCAGCGCCCAGGTGGCAGCAACACCGCCTTCGTGCGCGACGAAATCGATGACAAGGTGCCCGGAGTCGGCATCGAACCGACGGACGGTGTAGTTGCGGCCCTCGGGCGCATCCTCGATGCCGTGGAACCACCATTCGCCGTCGACCTCGGTCATCGCAGGCGGACGATCCTCACCCTCACGCGCGAAGAACAACGTCACGCATTCGTCGGGGGACCCGATGCTCACGTAGTCGGCAACGTCCTCACCACCGAACGTCACCCGCACCATGTGCTTGGTGATCTGCTCGACGGCAACAACTTCGGCGTAGTAGAAACCCTTGCTCATTCTTCCTCGTCCAGATGTTCGTGGGTATCGGAGACACCTCGGCGCCAATATCCCGTGATCGAGCTGTCCCCCTTGCCCAAACCCAGATCCTTCCGGATCCAGGACCGCAGCGGACGTATGTCCCCGGCCTCGCCGGCGAGCCAGACGAACACCGAAGCGCCGTCCGGAATCTTCGTCGATCGTACTGCCGTCTCGAGCCCCGACGCCTCACCGTGCGGCGTCACAATCCAGTGGACGTCGATTCCACCCGGCGGGTCCAGCTTCTGAATGCTCGATTCGGTGTGCACTTCGATGTACACGTCTCCGCGGGTGTCACGCGGCATCTCCTCCACCCAGCGAGCGATCGCAGGCAGCGCGGTCTCGTCGCCGACGATGACGAAATGGTCGTATCCGGGATCGATGATCACCCCGCCGGGAGGTCCCGCGACATGAAGGGTGTCACCCGGCCTTGCCGCGATCGCCCACCCCGATGCGAGCCCATGTCGGTGCACGACGAAATCGATATCGATCTCCCGCTCCTCGGGACGGTACTTCCGGACTGTGTACTCACGGGTGGTCGGGAAGGGCTCCGGCCAATCGAGATGGTCGCCGTCGGGCACCGGGAGCCGCAGCTCACCGGTGTCGACGTCGGGGAAGATGAGCTTGACGTGCTCGTCGGCGACCTGACTGACAAATCCATCGGTCCCGGCTCCACCGAACGTCACGCGGATCATCGTGTCGGTGATCATCTCGGTCCGGACGACCTCTGCCGCACGGATCTTGATGGGATAAGGCTGGCGTCGGGCGGGCGTAGGCACTACAGGCTCCTGATCGATTAGCATTCGAAGTTAGGCTAACCTATAGAACTAGTCGGGCGCACCCCCTGTGATTCGTCGAACCCCTACGGCCAACCCCGTCGACGCGTCCGCTCGCAGCACCGGAACCCCACCGTCCATCCCCTCCCACTGGAACACGAGCCTGCCGACGTATGACATCCGCCTGGAATCCGCCCAAGCACATCCCCGTTTTCTTCGACATTCCGGACACGCCGCCGCAGCGTCGAATCAGAATCCGCGACGGCATGTCGCCGCTACGCCTCTCGGCGTCGATCATCCGATCGGCAGGCTGGCATGCGGCACTCGGGTGCCTGCTCCTGGTGCTGTACAACACCGCGACGACGCTCGTTCCGCTGGCATTGGGTGCAGCCATCGACCGCGGCATCGGGCCGGTCACCACGGGCACCCCTGCCGGTGAGGCCGTCGGTGGGTTCCTGCAGTGGCTTGCCGTCATCGCAGGCCTCTATGTGGTCATGAACTTGACGTATCGCTTCGGCGGGCGCATCGGTTGGTTCGCTGTACAGCGTGCGAAGTACGAGCTGTCGTCGCGAGTGATCGAGCGCATCCTCGACGCACGCGGAACCGCAGGCGGACCGCAGCTGCCAGGGCGGCTGCTGTCGGTGGCAACCTCCGACAGCGACCGGGCCAGCAGCGCAATCTATTTCGCGGTGTATCCACTCGGCCATATCGTCGCAATCGTCGTCGCGGCTGTGTCGCTCTTCGCCATCCACCCGGTTCTAGGCTTGACCGTCATACTCGGGTCGCCATTGCTGTTGGCGCTCATGGCGGTTGTCGCGCGTCCACTGCAGAGACGCGCAGAGGAAGAACAAGATGCCGTCGCGGACGCGGCAGGCATCGCCGCCGATCTGGTGTCCGGCTACCGAGTGATCACGGGCATCCACGCTCAGCGCGCCGCCACTGACCATTATCGAGGTGTGTCCCGATCGGCCCTGCGCGGCACACTCGCGGCCAACAGGGCAGAGGGCGCGGTCATCGGCATCAACAATGCGCTGACCGGTCTGTTCGCGGGCGTGGTGACCGTCATCGCTGCAATGCTCACGTTCAACGGCTCCATCACGATCGGCGGCCTTATCGCCGCTGCCGCCATGGCCCAGGTGCTTCTCGATCCGCTGAGAAGTCTCATCGAGGACGCCGCAACGTTGGGTGCGATGGTGTTGGCGTCGGCCAAGCGTGTTCTCGATCAACTGCACATCGGCCCCGATCCGGAGGCGCTCGGAACCGCTCCGATCCCGGAGTCCCCGACGCTTCGGATCCACTCGCCCCAGATGACCGACCCGATTCTCGTCACGCCCGGCGAGTTTCTCGTGATCGACCCGTCCGCGATCGATGCCGACGGGCTCGTCGCCGCGATGACCTTGACCTCGCGCGGCGAGCAAGACAAGACCCCGGGCATCACACTCGACGGACGTCCCTTGCGAGAACATGACCCGGCCGAGGTCCGCCGCCGAATACTCGTCTCACCCCATCAGCCGGACCTCCTCGAACCGACGTTGTTTGCCAACGTGGCGTCCGCGGAGGCAGTTCCGGGGTCGGACGAGCACACCAGCGCCCGCGGCGCGCTGCAGGCAGCCCGCTGCGACGGCCTGGAGCACGAACTTCGCGACGGCTACGACACCGATATCGGCGACGGCGGCAGAACCCTGTCCGGTGGCCAACGCCAACGCGTCGCACTCGCCCGCGCACTGCATCGCCGTCCGCCGGTACTCGTTCTGCACGATCCCACGAATTCCGTGGACTCGGCCACCGAGCACGACATCGCCACCAGGGTACGTTCTGCGCGAGAAGGATTGACCACGATCGTCATCACGTCCTCGCCCGCCTTTCACGCAGTGTCCACGCACAGCATCGCAGGAGAACATTCGTGAGCGATACCGAAATGCAGCGCCTGCCGGTCGCCGACTGGCGCGAGATGCGTAACGAGATAACAGAACTCGCCGAGGGCAAGAAGCTGAGGATCGCGGGCATCCTCCTACTTCTGCTGATCTCGGCAGCCACGACGCTCGTCCTCCCACTGACCATCGGGTGGATCGTCGACACAGTCACCGGCAGTGAAGCATCGGGAATTCCAGCGGTGTTCTGGTGGCAGTTGACTGCACTGGTGGCCGCTGCCCTCATCGGCGGCGTCGTCGAGTTCTTCGGCATGGTGGCGCTCGGACGCGTCATCGACACGATGGTCGCGGACCTGCGCGAGAAGTTCATGGCGGCGACACTGGATCTGACGGAGACCGAGGTGGAACGAGTGGGTGTCGGAGACATCGTGACTCGTGCCGCATCCGACACGCGGAACGTGTCCGACGAACTCCCAGCAATTCTGCCGACGCTGTCAGCAGCGATCTTCACGATCGTGCTGACCGTCATCGGGGCAGCGGCCATCGACTGGCGCTTCGGCATCGCGTTCTTGCTTGCCGCGCCGTTGTACGTACGGGCATTGAGGTGGTACCTCCCCGCGGTGCCGCCGGTGTACGGCGCACTGCGCTCGGCAGACAGCACCCGCGGCGAACGCGTACTCACCACACTCACGGCGCTTCCAACCGTTACCGCATTTCAGGTAGGCGATGCACGTATCAACGACATCCAGAGCGCAACATGGGATGTGGCACGTTGGGAGGTGCGCGCTCGAATCATGCAGAACCGTTTCTTCAGCCGCATCAACCTCGCCGAGGCGGTCTGCCTGCTCCTGATCGTCGGATGTGGTTTCGTTCTGGCTGCGCGGTACGGCACGTCACTGGGTTCGATCACCGCCGCCTCGCTGTTGTTCCTGCAGGTCACCGGACCGATCTCGATGCTGATGTTCGTGATGGACGACTTGCAGTCCGCCGCAGCATCTCTCGCTCGGGTCGTGGGTGTCACGAAGAACTACGCCGCCCCGGCCGCCGCGCCGGACTCGACCGTGAGGCGAACCGGCCCCGTCGTCTCGGTTCGTGATGCATCCTTCTCCTATCTGCCGGAGCACCCCGTGCTGAACGGCGTCGATCTGACGCTCCACGCCGGGGAGCACCTCGCGATCGTCGGCACGAGCGGTTCGGGCAAGACAACGCTCGCCCGTCTGATCGCCGGCGTGCGCGAGCCGGGCGGCGGAACCATCGAGGCATCGGTACACCGATCGCGGATCGCGTACCTGAACCAAGAGGGACGAGTCTTCTCGGCAACACTGCGCGAGAATCTGGCGTTCGCCGCGCCGGATGCTTCGGACGAGTCACTTACGCACGCACTGTCACTCGTCGGCGGGGATGTCCTTCTCAGCTCGCTCCCCGGTGGCCTCGACACCGAACTCGGCGAGGAAGGTCACCGCATCACCGCGGCGGACGTTCAGCTGCTCGCGCTGGCCAGGCTGGTCCTGCACGACCCCGCGGTGGCGATTCTGGACGAGGCCACGGCAGAAGCAGATTCGCGCAACTCGGCTCTGCTCGACGAGGCCACAGCGAAGGCACTACATGGCCGGTCGGCGATCGTCATCGCGCACCGACTCTCGCAGGCGCGTGCGTGCGACCGTATCGTCGTCCTCGAGCGGGGGTCCATCGTCGAGGAAGGCACCCACGACGAGCTACTCGATGCCGCGGGCCGCTACGCCGAACTGTGGGCCGTGTACAGCGCCGACATACAACCCCATTCCGAGGTAAGGCTAGGTTAAGCTGAGCTAGGTTAGGCTATCAATGTCAGCCTCGCCGGACCTACGCCGAGGAGCACCCGTGAAGACCTGCATCGCCACCGTGTCACTCGGCGGAACGCTCGAGGACAAACTCGACGGCATCGCCGCGGCAGGCTTCGACGGCGTCGAAATTCTCGACGCCGACCTGACGGCTGCATCATCGAGCACCGCAGACATCCGTCGGCGATGCGACGACCTCGGATTGACCGTCGACCTCTACCAACCGTTCAGGCGCGCCGAAGGTGTCACCGAAACCGAATTCGCCGACGTACTCCAACGTTTCCACCGCGAAAGCGACATCATGGAGGCGCTCGGCGGAGATGCAATCCTCGTCGTCTCCAACACCGACGACGACGCCATCGACGACCGAGACCTCTCTGCCTCGCAATTGCACGCACTCGGCGAGGCCGCAGCAGAACATGGCGCCACCGTCATGTTCGAAGCGCTGGCTTGGGGCACCCACATCAACCGCATCGCCGACGTCGAAGATGCACTGAGGCGCGCCGACCACCCGTCGTTGTCACTCGTCGTCGACACCTTCCACCTCTATGCGGTGGGAGACGGAATCGAACAGATCCACGCCCTCGACCCCCGCGGTATCGGCTTTCTTCAGGTCGCCGACGCCCCGTGGATGGATCTCGATCTGATCCAGTGGAGCCGAAATCACCGCTGCTTCCCCGGAGACGGCGAGTTCGACGTACTCGCCCCCGTTGCCGGCGTGATCGAAGCCGGATACACCGGTCCGCTTTCACTGGAAATCTTCAACCCCGGATACCGCGAACGCCCCGCAGCCGACGTCGCGGCACACGGGGCAGAATCGCTCGACGCCTTGATTTCTCGTCTGCAATACACCACAACGTGAGCGGAAATGTAGGCCTGACCTACATTTCCGCTCACATAGGAAGGGATAGATGACCGCGTCCACTCACGACCTCGCACCCCTCGTCCTGGACGGAGTCGTCCCCTATCCACCGGAGTTCGCGCAGCGCTACCGGGATGAGGGCATCTGGGTGGACCAGACGTTCACGGAGTTTCTGTTCAGCTCGATCGAGCAGCACTCGGAGGAGACTGCACTGATCTTCGGTGACACCCGGATCACGTACGGCCACCTGGGCGAGCGGATTCTGACGCTCGCGGCCGGGTTCGAGCGTCTCGGAATCCGGCGCGGCGACCGCGTCGTGGTCCACCTCCCGAACATTCCCGACTATGTGGCGCTGGTGTTCGCACTCTACGAGATCGGCGCAGTACCCGTCCTCACCCCGATCGCGTTGCGCCTGCACGAAATCGGTTACATCGTCGAAGAATCCGGTGCCCGCGGGTACATCGCCACCGCCGCGCACGACGGGAACGATCTCGCAGCCCTCGCAGCCGAGCTGAAGTCGACGTCGTCCACACTCGAACACACGATCATCGTCGACGCCGATGGACTTGAACCGCTTCTTGCACAGGGCACACTGGAACATCGTCGACGATCGCTCCCGTCGGACGTCGCTTTCCTGGCATTGTCGGGAGGCACGACCGATCGCCCCAAGCTTGTCCCGCACACCCACGAGACGTACCTCGCCTCCGTGCGGGCGGCGGCCGCGATGACCGATATCACCTCGGACACAGTGCAACTCGTCGTGCTACCGATGTCGCACAGCTTCGCGATGCGCTCCCCCGGTTACCTGTCCACTCTCGCTGCCGGCGGCACAGTCGTCATGGCGCCCAACGGGAGTCCGGACGTGAGCTTCCCCCTCATCGACGAGCATGGTGTGACCATCGTCGCGCTGGTTCCCCCGCTCGCGCTGGCGTGGTTGAACTCGTCACTGAAAGAGCGATACGACCTGTCCACGCTCGCCGTCATCCAGGTCGGCGGGGCGAAGTTCAGCCCCGACTCGGCGCGACGAGTTCGGCCCGAACTCGGGGCGACGGTCCAGCAGTCCTTCGGTATGGCCGAGGGCCTGCACACCTTCACACGACTCGATGCGGACGAGGACATCATCACCACTCGCCAGGGGCGCCCGACCACCGACTACGACGAAATCCGCGTCGTCGACTCTCATGGCCAGAATGTCGACAGAGGCACCGCCGGTGACCTTCTGACCCGTGGACCGTCGACCATCCGCGGTTACTACAACGCCCCTCAGCACCAGAACGTGTTCACCGAGGACGGCTTCTACCGCACGGGTGACATTGTCGTCCAGGGCGCCGACGGATACCTGACGGTCACCGGACGCTCGAAGGATCAGATCAACCGTGGCGGGGAGAAAGTCGCACCCGCAGAGGTGGAAGACCAGCTGCTGGCGCACGAGTCGATCCACGAGGCCTCCGTCCAGGGCATTCCCGACGCCGTCCTCGGTGAGCGTGTCAAAGCATTCCTGCTCCCACGCGAGGGTGTGGATCCGAAATCGTTGTCGCTGACCAAGGTTCGGCAGTTCCTGAAGGCCAAGGGGCTCGCGACGTACAAGCTTCCTGACGTCGTCGAATTGGTCACCGAGTTCGAGCGCACCGCCGTCGGAAAAATCAGCAAGAGAAAGTAGAACCGCTTCGCGTGTCGACGAGTGCGGGGCCGGATCCTTTCCCGGCCCCACACTCTCGCGTCCCTACGTTTTCTGCGCAGACTGCTGCAGGTCCTCCAGAACCGCAAGCCAGCGTTCCAGCCGTGGATCCTCTGCCAACACGATGTAGTCCACCTTCTCCACCCCTGCGCTGCGCCACTGCTCGACGAGTTGCATCACGCGCACGGAATCCATTCCCTGCTCGCGCAA
Source organism: Rhodococcus sp. RS1C4 (assembly GCF_002258225.1). Lineage (NCBI taxonomy): Bacteria > Bacillati > Actinomycetota > Actinomycetes > Mycobacteriales > Nocardiaceae > Rhodococcus > Rhodococcus sp. RS1C4. The sequence goes on from NZ_NOXZ01000008.1 coordinate 107,021, forward strand.
ATCCAATTCGTGGTCGAGCTCGTCGACCTCCACGTACAGCACGTTCGCCACATCTTCCTGTACCTGTTCGCTGCTCAGTGTCATCGCTGTTCGGCTCCTTCGTCGCCTGGTTCCAGTAGTCGGGTGAGCTGCGCACCCCAGTGGGCTCGTCCGCGCGCGGTGAGGATCACCGACGTGTGGTTTTCGCCGTCGGCCACAGTGATCACGGCCCGCGGGAGATGGACACGCCAGGCGCCCCGTCCAGCGGTGAGCCCCTCCGCCTCGGCGTTGTCGATGGTTTCCCCAGCCAACACGACGAGCGAGCCGCAGTCGAGTCGGCCGCTGGTCGGTTGAGCCATGAGTTGTTCACATCGGTTACCGGACACCGCAAAGGCTTTGACGAGCGTCTGGTTCGCAAACAACGCGCGGCTTCCCTCGTCGCCGAGAATGACCAGCAAGTCCTCGCGTCTGCTTTCCAGGTACTCCAACTGGGCATCCCGGTCGTCGACGAACGACACGTCGGGCGCAGGCGTCTCGGGCGTGTCGGGGGCGCTGGTCGGATAGGTGTCGAGGATCGTCAAGGAATGGATCTCCTCTCCTCTCGAGCGAAGCTCCTGTGCCACGGCGAACATGATGTGTCCGCCGTAGGACCAGCCGAGCAGGTCGTACGGCCCGGTCGACTGCACACGTTGCACCGCATTCGCGTAGACGACCGCCAGTTCGGCGAGCGTGTCGAATTCGATGTCGACACCGCCGTGTGCCGGGTCCTGCAACCCCACGATCCCCAGTCCGTCCGGCACGTAGTCGGCCAACACGTCGTACGCAGCAGCATCGCCGCCGTACATCGTGTGCGCACAGAACAGAAAGCGACCGGACGAGGATGGCAACAGCGGGGCGAGTATCGCGTCGGCCACGTCGGTCGGGGTGACCGTACTCGCGGCGCGATCCTGCGCTGCAGCAGCCAAACCTGCGACGGTCGGGTTCCGGAGCACGTCGTTCAGGAGCAACGACGTACCGATCTCCTCGTTCGCCCGAGCGACCAACCGGACAGCGAGCAACGAGTGCCCGCCGAGACGGAAGAAGTGGTCGTCTGCGGCGAGCGTGATGTCGTCCGCGAGTCCCAACACCTCGCGGAACAGCCGCCCGAGTGCTTTCTCCGCATCGGTCTCGAGTTCCTGTCCGCCGGTGAGTGCTCCGGTGAGGTCGGGTGTGGGTAGTGCGCGGCGGTCGAGTTTGCCGTTGGGGGTGACCGGGACGGTGTCGATGGGAATGAACACCGTGGGGATCATGTAGTCCGGCACCCGTGCGGTCAGATGCTCCCGCAGTTCGTCGTCGGTGACGTCGGTACCGACGTAATAGGCGGCAAGGTATTTGTCATTGCCGCCGGGGTGGTCAGCAGCGATGACGACCGCGGTCGAGACGGCGGGGTGGTGTTCGAGGACGGTGCGGATCTCGTCGAGTTCGATGCGGAAGCCGCGGATCTTGACTTGGTCGTCGGAGCGGCCGAGGTAGTCGAGTTCACCGGCGTGGTTCCAGCGGACGAGATCGCCGGTGCGGTACAGACGCTGCCCGGATCCGGTAGCGACGAACCGGGACGCCGTCAGATCCGTGCGGCCGATGTAGCCGTCGGCGAGTTGGACACCACCGAGATACAGCTCTCCTGTCACCCCGACGGGTACCGGGCGCAGCCAGGTGTCGAGGACGTGGGTGGTTGTGTTGGCGACCGGTGTTCCGATGGGCACGGTCACCGCGTCGGCCAACGCAGACGCGTGGACGGGTGCTGCGGTGACGTCGACGGCGGCTTCGGTGGGGCCGTAGAGGTTGTGCAGTTCGGCGCCGAGGAAGAGTCGGTCGGCGTCGGCGGCGTTCGCGGCGGGGAGGGCTTCGCCGGAGAAGAACACTAGCCGCACCGACGCCAACCGGTCCGGGTCAGGAGTCGCCCCGAGGAATGCAGCGAGCATGGCGGGCACGAAGTGCAGGACGGTGATCTGGTGGCGGTCGATGACCTCGGCGAGATACGACGGGTCTTTGTGGCCGCCGTCTTTGGCGACGACGAGGGTGGCGCCGACGACGGCGGGGAGGAAGAATTCCCAGACCGAGACGTCGAAGACGGCGGGGGTTTTCTGCAGGATCCGATCACCGGGG
>NZ_NOXZ01000070.1:0-2153 GCF_002258225.1 Rhodococcus sp. RS1C4
GTAGCCGTCATCGGTGGCGGTATGGCCGGACGCGCCCATGCCGCCGGGTACCGGATGGCGTCGACGCTGTTCGGCACCGACCGCCCGGATGTACGTTTGGTGGCCATCGCGGACACCAACAAGGGTGTCGCGGACGATACCGCCAAGCGGTACGGCTACGAGCGCGCCGAGTACAGCTGGCAGGCGATCGCCGAGGCACAGGACATCGATGTCGTGTCCGTCGTCGTCGCCAATCACCTGCACCGTGAGATCGTCGAAGGCCTGCTCGCTGCAGGCAAGAACGTGCTGTGCGAGAAGCCGCTGGCAGGGTCGCTGGCCGATGCGGAGTCGATGGTCGCCGCGGCCGCGGCATCGAGCGGTATCGCCTCGGTGGGCTACACCTACCGCCGGTCCCCGGCCGTGCAGGCCATCGCCGACGAGCTCGCCGCCGGTCGCCTCGGTGAGATCGTGCACTTCGACGGCCGCTACCGCGCCGACTACTCCCTCGATCCGAGCGGGCCGATCACCTGGCGGTACCGCGGCGGGCAGGGAACCGGTGCACTCGCCGATGTCGGCAGTCATCTGATCGATCTCGCCGAGTACGTCGCCGGACCGATCGTCGAGGTCCGCGGGGCGCAGTTCTCCACCGTCGTCACCGAACGCCCCGTCCCGGTCGGGGTCACCTACGGTCACACCAAAGCCGAAACCACCGGGGAGACGGCGCCGGTGGAGAACGAGGATATCGCCACCTTCACCGCGCAGTTCGCCGGCGGATTCGTCGGAACCTTCTCCGCCTCGCGGGTCTCGCACGCCAATCCCGACGGTCTGTCCTTCGATGTGTTCGGCACGCGCGGGTCGGCGTCGTGGGCGCTCGAGCGAGCCGCGGAGTTCCACATCTCCACCACCGACATCGACGAGACGGTCAATGGCCGCCGTCAGGTCATCATCGGACCCCAGCACCCCTACATCCAGGGCGGGCTGCCGATGGACGCCGGCGGCGTCGGGCACGGCAAAGCCGAATTCTTCGCCTACCAGGCACGGGCATTCCTCGACCAGGTCGCCGGACTGACCGGCCTGCCCCCGCTCCCGGACTTCGCGCACGGACTGCGCGGCATGCAGATCGTCGCCGCCATCGCCGAATCCGCTGCCGCGAACGGCACCGCAGTCAAGATCTGACCCACCCTCTACTCGCAAGGAAGCTCACGATGAAACTCGGCGTCTACAACGCGATCCTGCACGACAAGTCCCTGCCCGACGCCATCGCGACGGTGGCCTCACTCGGTCTCGAAGGCATCGAGATCAACTCCGGTGGATTCCTGCCACCGGTGCACATTCCGGTCGACGACCTGCTCGCCGGCACCATCAGCCCAGCCGACTACCTCGCGGTGTTCGAGGGCACGGGCGTCTCGATCGCCGGCCTGAACTGCAACGGCAACCCACTGCACCCCGACCCGGAGGTCGGCCCCGAGGACGCCGAGGACCTGCGCAAGTCCATCCGTGTCGCCGGTCTGCTCGGCATCGACCGGGTGGTGACGATGTCCGGTCTGCCCGCAGCCCACGAGGGTGGGACGTGGCCGGCATGGCATGTCAACACCTGGGATTCGGGATACCTCGACTCCTCCGATTACCAGTGGGATCAGGTCGCGGTGCCGTTCTGGAAAGAGATCGACGCTCTCGCCCGTGAGCACTCAGTCAAGGTCGCCATCGAGATGCACCCGCAGAACCTGGTGTTCAACCCACCGACGCTCAAGCGCCTCGTCGACAAAGGCGACCTGAGCAACGTCGGCGCCGAAATGGACCCCTCGCACCTGTTCTGGCAGGGCATCGACCCGGTCAAAGCCATCGAATGGCTCGGCCCCCTGGTCTTCCACGCCGCAGCCAAGGACACCCGAATCAACCCCGACTGCGAGATCTACGGAGTCCTCGACGACCGATTCACCCGCGCACCGCAGGACGGACCCCGCATCAGCCTCGGCGGCAAGCACTTCGTCAATGTCTGGCCGCAGGACTCCGCGTGGGACTTCGTCGCCGTCGGCAACGGACACGACGTCGACTTCTGGACCCGGTTCCTGCGCGCCCTGCACTCCGTGGACCCCGACATCGCCGTGAACATCGAACACGAGGACACCGCCTACGGCCCCCTCGAAGGGCTACAGATCGCCGTCGACACCCTC
>NZ_NOXZ01000032.1:0-102858 GCF_002258225.1 Rhodococcus sp. RS1C4
TGCACCCGACAGGGTGTGGGAGAGTAGGACACCGCCGAACACACTTTCACAGCACACCCCCGGGAACCACACGGTCCCCGGGGGTGTTCTGCATACCCGCACAGAAAACACCCCACCGTGCAGGACCCCCTCGGACACCGGTCGAGCACCCACGAAAACACCCCCCGAATGTGCGCCGACACCACCCCCACACGCACAACACGAGGGTGAATCCACGACCGCTCCGCCAACAGAGACAGCGACAACACCCACAGAAAAACACCCCCCGAATGTGCGCTGACACCACCCCCACACGCACAACATGAGGTCACCCCGCCGCTCTCAGGTACACAGCCGCTCACGCACGTGCCACATGGTCACCGACGCTGCTGTCGACGGCACTCCGATTGCCCGCGACCCGATGACGAGCCGGCGCGATGTGCCGTGCAATTTAATTCGGTGGCGCCTGTGAGAGTTGTGCAGCATGATGGTGCACGGAACACGGCGAGTACATGGACCGAAAGGGGTGCGACTTGGTGACAGAACTCAAAAACATTGCCGGGCATCCGTTTACGGTGTCCCGTGCCGCACTCTCGTTCGAGTAGCGACGTCCATTCCGCTATTCGTATTCGCAGGGCATTCGGCGTCTTGGCCTGTCCTGATCATGCTGGGCTGCAAAGCTATTCGAGGAGTTCCCATGTATCTGTACGAGAACGTAATCCGTGAACACGAACTGCGCGTTGCGAAGTCGTTGGAACGGTACCGGAAGAAGAAGGGTGAGGACGGCGAGCATACGGACAACTACCCGTTGTTCGCTACCGCTCGCCGGGCGATCCGGGAGAAGTGAGCAGGTCGCCGAAGTTGTCTGCGTTCGTTTCGATGAATTCGCGGACGAACCAGCAGGACGGCTGAACGAACAGTTCGTGCGAGCGGGTGTCGTTCAACGCGTATTCCGTCAGTACCGCGGCGTACCCTCTGCCGCGGTACTGGGGGAGTGTCACGGTGTGGAAGAAATTGCGGGTGTCTCCGACGTCGAAGTACTCGGATACCGCGGCAACTTCGGTGTCCGAGTACAACACGAATCTGCTTCTTTCGGCGTCGTGCTCGGCCCGTACGTTCATGCGTCGATTGTGCACGGTATCCACGTGAGGCGCCGGACCACTAGGCTGAGGTCAGATTCCCGAGTCGTGCGCGTGCTACCCGTCGTAGGCACCTCTCTTCATCTGCACGGGTAGGCAGAACAGAGGTAGCACCGTGGAAGACGTTTCGGAGCAGGGCATACGCGCATTCATCGAAGCGGTGGTGATGCACGGGGGTCGCGCTGAGCGGCTCACCACGTCGCGTCGCAATCCGGTCCAGGTGTGGGCAGTCGACGGTTCCAGCTGCGTGGTCCGAGTCAGGTCCAAGGTGGAGGGTGACTGGAAGGCGCGTCGGCAGGACGAGTCGCTGGCCACCGATGACACCGGCTCGACGTACTGGGTGTTCGTGGATCTGGGCAAGTCGGATCCGTCTTTTTTTATGGTGTCGTCAGAGGAAATGGCCGCGGACATCAGGGGCGAGGTCGATCTGTGGGTGCAGGATTCTCCGTTGCGCTCTCGTACCGGACACCACGCAATCGCTGTCGGCCGGGTGCAACACGGTCACGACAGGTGGAGTCTTCTGGGGTTGAACGTCGACGCTGACCCGACGCTGGCAGAAGCAGCGCACTCCGCGGCGTCTCATCGCGTCGGCAAGAAGACCCGGCGAACGGATGCAAAGCGTTCCGCGTCGGTCGAAGAGGTTATCGACCTGCGCGTTCGTGTCGTTGCCGACTTCGACGGCTACCGGCTCAGTGCGCGGTACGACCCCGACAGTTCGCGCCTCGAGATCGTGCGTGGACCGATGGAGGGCCGTAGATTCGAAGATCCCACCGAGGCCGCCAGTGCCGTCGCGACACATATCAGCGGCGATGCGCAGGTCTGCGACGGTTGGAAATTCTGGGAGCTCGACACCCCTGAACGCGCGCCGCTCGGGTCGCTTCTGTAGGTCACAAGTGGACCGACCGTTCTGTTGTGAACGGTCATAGCAATCCCAGAAACAGCGGATCGATCAGGTTCTACTCCCTATCGTGGGTGAAGTTCCTGTTTGTTATCGAGACGTTCGACACCCCTCGCACGGCAAGGTCCCCGGCGGATCCGCTGCCCAGCTACGTCGGCGTCTCGGTCCGTTGAGTTCGATGGCGACGACGAGTGGCGTTGTCGACCAGGGAGGCAAAGTTCCGTGGAGCATTCGTTTCGATCCCCATCGCTGCACGCATCGCGTTTCGTCATCCTTGTTGCGCAATTCGTGGACCGACGGATCTCGGCCGACCACTTTTCCGCTCAGTTCCGGGCCCTGGAAAGCAGCGACTCCGGATACCTCGAGCGTGACATCTCCATGATCGTTCGCAAACTGTCCGTCGACGTCGGCGCCTACCGTGGAGATGTCAACTTGCTGGGCGTCGACTTCATCGACAGCGAACAGCTGTGGCGTGCATCAGGAGAGGCCTTCCGGGACCTGCTGACCCTTCAGTCCGAGTTGCTCGGCCGCGAAGCCGGCTGATTCTTCTTGAACGTCTCCCGAAGTCGGACAAGATCTTCGAGGCGGAACCTGCGGTGAGTGCCGCGCATCTCGATCGCGAGGTCGCCCGCGTCGGCCAGTTTTCGGACGTAAGTGTCGGATACACCGAGGATCTCGGCTGCCTGCGACGTCGTCAGTAGCTCGCTCACCGGGCCCACCGTCACCGACGTACCCCCGGCGAGAAGTCGGAGCAGTTCCACGACAGCTCGTCGGCCCGACTCGTCGATGTCGAGTTCCACTCCATCGAGCGAAACAGTGGGTACACGATCACCCGACTCCGCAATGCGGGCGGAAACCAACTGTGCATCAGGGTGCGACAACGCCGATGCAATGTACCGATGATCCATACCTCGAGCCTATCTGCAGGCTCTACTCCCATGCTGGGCATATTCTCTAGTTACCGCTACTAGAAGGAGTGTCCGTGCCGCAGTTGTTGCATCTAGATTCTTCCGCTGATCCTGTTGCGTCCGTGAGTCGAGCGGTGACCGCACATTTTTCGGACACCTGGCATTCGCTCGGTGCCGATCATTCTGTGATCTATCGGGATCTGCATCGCAATCCGCCGCCTCATCTGCCGACGTCCGCGTTGCACTGGGCGCCGCATCTGAGAACTTCGGACGAGATTGCGCCGCCGGAGGCGGAGGCGTTGCAGAAGGAACTGATCGACGAGTTGGTGTCCGCGGATGTGCTTCTCGTCGGTGCGCCGATGTACAACTGGTCCGTTCCGTCGACTCTCAAAGCGTGGATCGATTACATCCACGTTCCGGGCATCACCGTGCCGTTCGACGCGCCGACTCGGCCTCTCGAAGGCAAGCCGGTTGTCGTGGTGTCGTCGCGAGGCAACCAGTACGGCCCGGGAACGCCGGACTTCGGTGCCGATCACACGGTGCCGCAGTTGCAGCAGGTGCTCGGTGTGGCGTTGGGGATGGAGGTCTTCGTCGTGACCGTGGACCTGACGCTCGCCTCCCGGGTTCCGGCGATGGCGGCGTTGACTCCGCAGGCGGAAGCGAGCCTCGCGGACGCACGATCCGCAGTGGCAGCTCTAGCGTCCCGACTGGGTTCGTGACCGACGTGCGCTGACGAGTACGTCGATCAGTTCCGACTCGACGGCAGCGAATTCGGGTGTCGTGACGACCATCGGCTCACGTGGCCTCGGCAGGGGAACGGCGACTTGGCGTCGGACATGGGCCGGTTTGTCGGACAGAACCACCACGCGATCCGAGAGGTACACGGCCTCTCGGATGTCGTGCGTGATCATCAGTACCGTCCAGCGGTAGCGAAGCCAGACGTCCTGCAACCATTCCTGCATGTCTGTTCGGGTCAGCGAGTCCAACGCGCCGAACGGTTCGTCGAGCAGGAGTAGGTCGTGGCCTTGAACGACGGTCCGGAGGAGTGCGGCGCGTTGGCGCATTCCCCCAGACATCTCCGAGGGCCGAGCGTTCTCGTACCCAGCGAGTCCGAAGACGTCGAACAGGTCCCGAGCCCGGGTACGCGCCTCTTTCTTCGGAACGCCCTGCACCTCGAGGCCGAGGGTCGTGTTGTCCAGCACCGACCGCCAGGGGAACAGCAGGTCTTTCTGCGGCATGTAGGCACTGCGGGGTGCTTCGACGACACCCCCGTCCGGCGAGTCGAGGCCGGCCACCATGTTGAAGATGGTGCTCTTGCCGGATCCGCTCGGGCCGATCACCGACACGAATTCACCGGGTTCGACGTCGAAGTCGATGCCGTCCAGGATCGTGCGGTTGCCGTAGGACTTCGTCAGGCCTGCCACGTGCACTCTGCTCATCGCGGCTGTTCCTCTCGTCCCCGTTCGTCGCGAGCCCAGGGTATGAACAGTCTCTCGACGACGTACGTCAGCAAGAAGAGCAGGACGCTGATGACGGCGGTGACGAGGACGGCAGCGAGCACCAGATCGGTACGAAACGAGTTTTTCTGCTGGCTCATGTAGATGCCGAGGCCCGCGCTCGCGCCGGCATATTCCGCGAAGATCGCACCGACGACGGCGTAGGTGATGCCGATTCGGAGCGAGGTGAAGAACCGCGGCATCGCCGACGGTAGACGCACGTATCTGAACTGCTGCCAGCGGCCGGCTCCCATGCTCGACAGGAGCGCTCGGGCGTCGCGATCGGCCGAGGCGAAGCCCTCGATCAGGCCGATTGCCATGGGAAAGAAGGTCGCCAACGCAATGACGAGGATTTTCGGAAGCAAGCCGAACCCGAACCAGATGATCAGCAGGGGCGCGATCGCGATGATCGGCAGTGTCTGCGACACCACGAACAACGGAACGACTGCTCGACGCAGCCAGGGCGAGAAGTCGACGGCGACAGCGAGAATCCAGGCGACGACGCAGGATACGGTGAAGCCGATGACCGTGACCTGCAGTGTCGCTGCAGCATTGGCCGCGATCGCGTCTCGATGCGCCCATCCCTGACTCAGGATTCGCGTGGGTGAGGGAAGTACCTGAGGCCGAATTCCACTGACGGTGACGTAGATCTGCCACACCGCGACGAGGACGACGACGATGGTTGCCGACGGCAGGGCCCAGCGAACGAGAGCCCGCCCGTCCGCTCCGGCAGTCGGCCATCGCCTGACACCGCGTGCGGCCGGAGACGCCTCGGAAGACGCGTCGCCGATCGCCGAGGTAGTCATTCGGCGACGTACTCGTCGGTGAAGTACGTGGACCAGTCGGGCTCGGACGAGAGCGGCGCGCCGTTCTCGTCCACCAGAACCCCGTTGTCGTACAAGAACTTCGAGTACTCGGTCCACTTGTCGAGGTTCTGCGTACCGACCGTGCCGTCGTCGGTGCGCATGTACTTGTCCGCCAACATTCGTTGGCTCTCGAAGACCAACGATTCGTCCGTGAAGGTTCCCGGGTTGGCGTCGATGACGTCCTGGGCGGCGCGATCGGGGTCGTCGGCCGCAAGCTGGTACCCGCGTTGCAGTGCCTGGACGAATTTCCCGGCTTCATCGGAGTTGTCGGCCAGCCAGTTCTCGTTGCCGCTGATGGTGATGGCGTACGCGTCGGGGAACGCGTAGTCGGTGTTCTCGAAGTACTTCATCGGGGTCCCGCTGTGCTCGGCTTCGATGCCTTCCCATGCGAGATAGGAGACGGTGAAGTCCGCGGTACCGGAGTACACGGCTTCGTACGCCGACGTCCCCAGCACCACGGTCTCGTACTCGCCTCTACCACCGTCGTTCTGGATAACCTGTCGTAGGCCTGCCTGCTCACCGGTGTCGCCGAAGCCGGCGTACACCTTGCCGTCCAATGCCTTGGGGCTCGGAATGTCGTCGCGGTCTGCGCGGACACCGATTGCCGTCGCCCAGTGTTGCAGGGGGGCGAGCACCGAAACGATCTGCGCACCGGCGGCTTTCGCGAAGACGGTGGAGCTCTGCGTGCTGATCCCGAACTCCGCGTTACCGGAATCGACGAGGGTGTCCGACGAAGTGTTGTTGTACGGCAACACCTCTACGTCCAGCCCGGCGTCCGCGAAGTAGCCCTCCTGGAGGGCGACGTACAAGCCGGTGTGATTGGTGTTGGGTGTCCAGTCGAGCGCGAATCTGATGGTGTCCGAATCGTTCGTTTGCGCGCACGAGGTCAAGCCCGCCACGGAGATCGCGGCGCACGCAAGGGCGAGGAGACGTTTCATCGTGCCACCGGCCACGGCGTCGGGTGAAGTGCGGTGTCCCAGAACATCAGTTCGTACCGGGTGGCGACGCGAAACGCCTGCGTCATGGCGTGGCGCTGCACGTCCGTCGCCGCAGCAGCCGCGTCGTCGACGAGGGCGCGGGCGCCGTCGACGAGCGTGCGGAACTCGTCGGAATCGTACGTGGACACCCACCGTGCATAGGGGTGTTCGGGGTCGCGCTGCAGGACTTCCCGTGCCGCGAGCGACAAGCGAACTGCCACGTCGGCATAGATCCAGTAGCACGGAAGTACGGCCGCGGCCGCGACTACGTAGGGCTCGGTCGCGGCGGTGGCGACGAGGTACGAGACGTAGCCGAGGCACGCCGGTGAATGTTCGATCTCGGCACCGGGGCTCGGTAGCGCGTCGCTGGACAGCAGCGACGCATGAAGTGACGCTTCGGCGACGGCACCTGCCGCAGACGATGCCCAGAACGCCGCGGTCTGCGTGTCCGGCGCTCTCGACGCCAGGATGGACAGGGCTTTGGCGTATCCGGCCAGGTAGAGCTCGTCCTGGGCGATGTACGTGCGGAACGCGTCCAGCGGAAGCGTGCCGTCACCGAGGAGCTCGAGGAACTCGAGATCGTCGATCGCGGCGCGCAGATCCGCCGTCGCGTCCCACAGGTGATCCGTGTAGCGACCGGAATCGCCGGGTTTTTCCGAGTGCACCGAGTGCACAGGCGTTGTCATCGCCTTGACATCCCTTCGTCAGCATTACCTGCATCAGGTTCGACGGGTGTGATCTCAGCATCCGCATGTACGGACGCACCCCGTGTCAGAACATCGCCGACCCTAGCACTCTCGTCGGCGATCCGTTACTGCATGTCCTCGAGCTCCTTGCCGTTGGTCTCGGGAATCTTCGATTTGACGAAGAAGAACGAGACTGCCGCCATGACGGCGAAGAATCCGTAGATCGCCCACAGGCCGATCGCTTGGGTGAGCGGCGGGAAGGCAAGTGTGACAGCGAAATTGGCCAGCCAGTTCGCGGCGGTTCCGATTCCGAGGGCGACGGCGCGCATACGGTTGGGGAACATCTCGCCGAGAAGAACCCACATGATGGGTCCCCACGTCGCCGCGAAGAAGATCACGAACAGGTTCGCTCCGACCAACGCGACGGCACCCCACGGGCTCGGGAGGGACACGTCGTCGCCACTGCCGATCTGTTGGGAGAACGAGATCGCTGCCATCAGCAGACCGACGAACATGCCGACGGAACCACCCAGGAGCAGTTTGCGTCGGCCGATTCGGTCGACGAACAGAATGGCCACGAAGGTCATCGTGACGTTGATGATCGAGGTGATGACCGACGTCGTGAACGACTGGTCCTCGGTGAAGCCGACGGACTTCCACAGCGTCGTCGAGTAGTAGAAGATCGCGTTGATGCCGACGAACTGTTGCAGGACGGCCATGACGATGCCGACCCACACGATCGGCTGGAGCCCGAACTTAGGGCCGCGGATGTCGGCGAACGAGGCCTTCTCCTCCTTGCGGAGAGTGAGGCGGATTTCGTGGACTCGCTCGTCGGGATGCAGTTCACCGGTGATGTTGGCGAGGATGTCGGCAGCTTCCTGGTCGAGGTGCTTGCCGACGAGGTAGCGAGGTGACTCGGGGATGGTGACTGCGAGCAGGCCGTAGATCAGGGCCGGTACGACGCCGACGAGGAACATCCAGCGCCAGGCTTCCTGACCGAGCCAGAGGTCGTTGGACGCACCGTCCGCGGCGCCCTGCAGCAGGGCGTCGGAGAGAAGGGCGGCGAAAATCCCGAGGGTGATGGCGAGTTGCTGCAGTGACGCCAGACTTCCGCGCCATTTCGCGGGAGCGATCTCGGCGATGTAGGCGGGCGCGATGACGGAGGCGATACCGATACCGAGGCCGCCGAGGATGCGCCACAGGATCAGGTCGGGGACGCTGAAGGCGAGGCCCGATCCCAGCGAGGAGATGGTGAACAGGGCCGAGCCCAGCACCATCACTTTCTTGCGGCCCCATCGATCGGCGAGCGAGCCCGCGAACCAGGCGCCGACGGCGCACCCGATCAGCGCGATGGCGACGACGAAGCCGGTGGTGAACGAGCCAAGTGAGAAACGGCCTTCGATGGCGTCGACGGCCCCGTTGATCACGGAGCTGTCGAAACCGAACAGGAAGCCGCCGACCGCGGCGGCGACGCTGACGCCTATGACTTTGGCGTTGCGTCGAGTCGGCGTGGTGGACATCGGGAAAACTCCTTCCCGGTCGGAGAGCTCAGTGCTCTCGGCCGCGACAGATGATCGTGCGGCGGTCTCGCCGTACGGCTGTCAGCTTATGCCCGGTCGTTCGCACTGCGAAACACACCGGTCACTTCAACTCGAACGCCGTGTCGGACACGGTGAAACCATGCCCTACCTGGTCGGTGCAGGAGACCCCGGCGAGCTCGTCGACCCTGCACGTGATGCCGTTCGACGTACCCGACCCGGGTATCGAGAGCGTTTCACTGTAGGGGAGCGGAGTGGCGATGGCGTCGAACCGATGGAACCGAGGGTCACCGGAGCTCAGGAATCGCGCCGCGGTGCCGGCCGTCAGCTCGATCGTGTTGGGAGCCACTCGAGAATCCGGAGCGCCGCTGCCCTCGACCCGGGGAGCAGTGGGCGGGAACTCGCCGTGACAGCCGGCGACCGACGCATCGGTGATGAACACGGCGCATTCGAATTTCCCGGTAGGGGAGGTGAAGTAGTAGAAACCGCTGAGCCCCTCGTAACGAGCGGGGTCGGCGACTGCGGGCGTGGTGGTCGAGTTCGTCGTCGGCAGAGTGGTCGACCGCAGAGTGGTCGTCTGCGCGGGAGTTGTCGTGGCCGGGGGTGTGGTCGTCCGGATCACCGACGGCGGATCGGTGTCCACCGTCGCGAGCGGCGCCGTTGCGTTCCCCGACGACTGCGTGCTGCACCCGGACAGGAGGACGGCGGCAAGCCCGCACGCTGCACCAGCGTAGATCCGAACCCGCGTCATACGGCTCAGCATAAAGAACGTCGCGGACATGAACGACGATCCGCGCCGACGGGGAGTTGGTACGTTGGCGAACGCCGGTAGATCGTAGGAGGGGCCATGAGCGAGACGACATGCCAGGTGCGCACGCCCGACGGTGATGTGATCGGCCATCAGGACGGGTCGGTCCACGCGTGGAAGGGCATTCCCTACGCGGCGCCGACGGACGGTGAACATCGATTTCGATCCCCTCGCCCCGTCGAACCGTGGACACAGCCGCGGGACTGCAGGCACTTCGGGTCCGTCGCTCCGCAGGGCCTGGACAACCCGGTACCCATCGATCCCGACATCCCCATGTCGGAGGACTGCCTGTCGCTCAACGTGTGGGCGCCGGAGCCGGACGGAACCCCGCGACCGGTCATGGTGTGGATTCACGGCGGCGCCTACTCGCTCGGGTCCTCGTCTCAGGCGGTGTACGACGGTCGGCGTCTCGCGGAAGTCGGCGACCTGGTGATCGTGACGATCAATTATCGGATCGGCGCGTTCGGATTCCTCGACCTGTCCTCGTTCTCCACCGACGACACGGTGTTCGAATCGAATCTTGGTTTGCGGGACATGATCGCGGCGCTCGAGTGGGTGCGCCGATCGATCGACGCGTTCGGCGGTGACCCGTCGAACGTGACGCTGTTCGGTGAATCGTCGGGTGGCGCGTCGGTGACGACGCTGATGACGTCGCCGAAGGCCGCGGGGTTGTTCCACCGCGCGATAGTGCAGAGCGCACCCGCGACGTCGGTGTACGGTCCCGACCGCGCTGCGCAGGTGGCGGGACGATTCCTCGAACTCGTCGACGTCACGCCGGATCGAATCCACGAGCTGAAGACCATCGAGTTCATGCGGCTCGTGGAGGCGGGCGACACGCTCTGTTACGAGATCCCGACGAAGGTGCCCGGCACACTCGGGCTCGCGCCGGTCGTCGACGGCGACATCGTGCCTCGGTATCCGGTCGCGGCGTTCCAGAAAGGGTTCGCCCACCGAATTCCGTTGATCATCGGAACCAACAACGACGAGGCGTCGATCTTCCGGTTGATGAAGTCGCCGCTGATGCCGGTCACCTCGGACACCGTGTCCGAGATGTTCCGGGCGATCGCGAACGACCACGCGGAACTGCCTGCTTTCCGCGTCGCCGAGATCATGTCGGCGTACCCGGAACGATCGAAGACCTCCGGGGCGCTCGCGATGTCGACCGACGCGGGGTTCAAGATGCCCAGCCTCTGGATCGCCGACGCGCACAGCAGGCATTCGCCGGTCTGGATGTACCGGTTCGACCACGCGACGCCGATGCTGAAAGCCGCGCGGATCGGAGCCGGTCACGCAACGGAACTGCCCTACGTCTTCGGCAACTTCGGCACCCTGAACCGCGATCCGACGTTCTGGCTCGGTGGCCGCAAAGCTGCGACGGCCGTCTCGGCCCGTGTGATGAAGCGGTGGACGGCGTTCGCGCGTCACGGAGTTCCCGCAACGCTGGACGGCGCGAAACACTGGCCGCTGTACACCGAGCCGGCTCGTGCCACATTGGTGATCGACGGCCAGGACAACGTCGTCGACGACCCGGACGGGGAGACCAGGGTGGCGTGGGGTGACCGGGTACTCGGCTTCAGCTGACACACGTCGACCGAGCACGCTCGCGCCGCGGAAGGATTGAGTGTCCGACCTTCCGGTTACGTTCGGTACGTGCTGTTCACTCGAATCATCGACACCTCCTCGGCCGTCGGTGCCACGCGCTCCCGCAAGGCGAAGACCGAGGCTCTACGCCTGCTGCTCGCCGACCTGCAGTCCGCGGACGTGGGGGTCGTCGTGTCCTGGCTGTCCGGGGAGCTGCCGCAGGGCCGCATCGGGGTCGGGTGGCGCACTCTGGCAGACATCGACGTCCCGGCCGCTCCGGACGGTGTGCTGACGGTGAGCGAGGTCGACGACGCCATCACCGCCGTCGCGTCGACGTCGGGACCTGGCTCGGCCGCGCGGCGGCGTGAACTGCTGGTCGACCTCTGGGCGTCGGCGACCGGGGCGGAACGGAAGTTTCTCGTCGGCCTGATGACGGGTGAACTTCGCCAGGGTGCGCTCGAAGGAGTGATGACCGATGCGATCGCCAAGGCCGCCGGGTTGGATCCGGCGCCGGTGCGCCGGGCGTTCATGTTGTCCGGGCGTCTCGACGCGACCGCAGTTGCTGCGTTGAACGGTGGGGAGGAGGCACTGGCAGGCTTCGGTCTTCAGGTCGGAAGGCCGGTTCGTCCCATGCTCGCCTCGCCGGCGGAGACGCTGGCGTCCGCCTGGGCGGACATGGAGGGAGATGTGAGCGTCGAGTACAAGCTCGACGGTGCACGGATCCAGGTGCACAAGCTCGGAGACGACGTGCACATCTACACCAGGACGTTGCGCGAGATCACCGACGGCGTACCGGAATTGGTGGAGCTGATTCGCACACTTCCCTGTGAGTCCGTGGTGTTGGACGGTGAAACCCTTGCGCTGACCGACGGTGGGAGACCCCGGCCGTTCCAGGAGACGATGAGTCGGTTCGGCGCGCAGAGCGCACACGAATTGCTCTTGCAGCCGTACTTCTTCGACTGTATCCACCTCGACGGAGTTGACCTGTTGGACGAACCGCTCGAACGACGACTCGACGCCCTCGAGCGCGTGGCTCCGCAACATCGGATCCCGTCCTTGGTGCGACCCGACGCGGATTCGGCCGCCGCTCACTTCGATGCGGCGTTGGACGCCGGTCACGAAGGGGTGATGATCAAGTCGCTGTCCTCGATCTACGCGGCCGGACGACGGGGAAAGGATTGGCAGAAGGTCAAACCCGAGCACACTCTCGACCTCGTCGTGTTGGCTGCGGAATGGGGCTACGGGCGACGCACCGGGTGGTTGTCCAACCTGCATCTGGGAGCGCGTGACCCGGACGGCGGTGACCCGATCATGGTCGGTAAGACGTTCAAAGGTCTCACCGATGCGTTGTTGCAGTGGCAGACCGAGGAATTTCTCGAGCACGAGCGATCGCGCGACGAGCACACCGTCTACCTGAACTCCGAACTGGTCGTGGAGATCGAGCTCGACGGCGCGCAGACCAGTAGCCGCTATCCGGGTGGTGTGGCACTGAGATTCGCACGCGTGCTGCGGTATCGGCCGGACAAGACCCCGGCGGATGCGGACACCATCGACGCCGTGCGGGCCCTGTTGATGCCGTCGACCTGAGTCGTTACCCGGCCGAAACGTCCTCACTTCATGTTGTAACACCATTGACCGCACGTGTACCTCGTGGATCACTTATGTTGAACAGGCCCATCGAGAACGAGGGACGGAAGTGGTCAGCCATGACGACAGTTCGAGCGGCTCTGGTCCAGACCAACTGGACCGGCGACAAGCAGACGATGATCGAGGCGCACGAGGGATACGCGCGCAGTGCGGCCGAACAAGGGGCGAAGGTCGTCTGCTTCCAGGAGTTGTTCTACGGCCCGTATTTCTGCCAGGTGCAGGACTCGAAGTTCTACGACTACGCCGAGTCGGTTCCGGGACCCACCGTCGACAGGTTCGCGGCACTGGCGAAGGAATTGGGCATCGTCATGATCCTGCCGGTCTACGAGCAGGAACAACCGGGCATGCTCTACAACACCGCGGCCGTGGTCGACGCTGATGGTACCTACCTGGGGAAATACCGCAAACACCACATCCCGCACGTGAACGGTTTCTGGGAGAAGTTCTACTTTCGGCCCGGCAACCTGGGCTGGCCGGTGTTCGACACCGCAGTAGGTCGCATCGGCGTCTACATCTGCTACGACCGGCACTTTCCGGAAGGGTGGCGTGCGTTGGGTCTCGCCGGAGCCGAGATCGTGTTCAATCCGTCGGCCACCTCGCGCGGGTTGTCCAACTACCTCTGGAAACTCGAGCAGCCGGCGTCGGCGGTGGCCAACGAGTACTACATCGGAGCCATCAACCGCGTCGGCATCGAGGAGTACGGCGACGACGACTTCTACGGCACCAGCTACTTCGTCGACCCCGAAGGCAAGTTCGTCGGTGACGTCGCCTCGGACAGCGAGCCCGAGTTGATCGTGCGTGACCTGGAGATGGATCTCATCAAGACGGTCCGTGACCGGTGGGCGTTCTATCGGGACCGCAGACCCGACGCCTACGCGCCGCTGGTGGAGCCATGACCGCCGGCCGGAGGTGCTGAGATGGGGACGACGTTCGTTCACGGAGGCACAGTCGTCTCGCCGACGGGTGCCCAACCGCTCGATGTGCTGATCGACGGTGGCACCATCGTCGCTGTGCTGCAACCAGGTTCGACGGTGCTCGCTGCCGACCTGACCCAGACGGCGGACACGGTGATCGACGCGACCGGGAAATACGTGCTCCCCGGTGGAGTCGACGGGCACACGCACATGGAGATGCCGTTCGGGGGCACGTTCGCGTCGGACACGTTCGAGACCGGCACCCGGGCCGCAGCGTGGGGCGGCACCACCACCATCGTCGATTTCGCCATCCAGACTCCAGGGCAACGAGTTCAGGACACGCTGGCGCAGTGGCACGAGAAAGCTGCCGGGCGCTGTGCGATCGACTACGGGTTTCACCAGATCATCGGCGACGTGGACAGTGATTCGCTGAAAGCGATGAGCGAGTTGGTGTCCGAAGGTGTCACCAGCTTCAAACTGTTCATGGCGTATCCGGACGTGTTCTACTCCGACGACGGAAAAATACTGCGCGCCATGCAGACCGCAGCGGAGACCGGTGCGCTGCTGATGATGCACGCCGAGAACGGGATCGCCATCGACGTGCTCGTCGCACAGTCGGTGGCGCGCGGCGACACCGCACCGTACTTTCACGGCACCTCGCGACCGTGGCAGTTGGAGGAAGAAGCAACCCACCGTGCCATCATGCTGGCGAACGTCACCGGAGCCCCGCTGTACGTCGTACACGTCTCCGCGAAGCAGGCACTGGAACAGATCGCGGTCGCACGAGGCAACGGGCAGAACGTGTTTGCCGAGACCTGCCCGCAGTATCTGTACCTCTCGCTCGAAGAGCAGCTCGGCGCGCCGGGATTCGACGGCGCCAAATGGGTGTGCTCGACGCCGTTGAGATCCCGCGCCGAAGGCCACCAGGACGAATTGTGGCGCTACCTACGAACGGGGGACGTCGCCACCGTCAGCACCGACCACTGCCCGTTCTGCATGAAGGACCAGAAGGAAATGGGCATCGGTGACTTCTCCAAGATTCCCAACGGAATCGGATCCGTCGAGCACCGCATGGACCTGATGTTCCAGGGGGTGAAGAACGGCAGGATCACCCTGGAGAAGTGGGTGGACGTCTGCTGCACCACGCCCGCGCGCATGTTCGGCATGTACCCGAGGAAGGGCATCGTCTCGCCCGGTGCGGACGGTGACCTCGTGATCTACGACCCGAACGGCCACACCAGCATCGGACTCGGAAAGGCGCACCACATGAACATGGACTATTCCGCCTACGAGGGCTTCGAGATCGACGGACACGTCGACACGGTGATCTCCCGCGGCAGGGTGATCGTCGACGGCGGCGAATATCGTGGTTCGGCCGGAGACGGGCGGTTCGTGAAGCGCGAGCTGTCGCAGAATCTCGTGTGACCGATGGACATCGGAGTCGTGTTGCAGTGCACTCCGCCTGCATCACGCGTCGTGGACCTCGCCAGACGCGCGGAGACGCATGGTTTCTCGCATGTCTGGACGTTCGATTCCCACCTGCTGTGGCAGGAGCCGTACGTCATTCACAGCCAGATCCTGTCGGAAACCAGGAGGGTTGTCGTCGGGCCGATGGTGACCAATCCCGCCACCCGTGACTGGACGGTGACGGCGTCGACGTTCGCCACGCTCAACGACATGTTCGGCAACCGTACGGTCTGCGGAATCGGTCGAGGTGACTCGGCGGTTCGCACCCTCGGCGGAAAGCCGACGACGCTCGCCCAGTTGCGCGAGTCCATTCATGTCATCCGCGAGCTCGCCAACGGCCGGTCGGTGTCGCTCGGTGACACCGTCGTCCGATTCCCGTGGGCGACGAGATCGACACTCGAGGTGTGGGTTGCCGCGTACGGACCCAAGGCGCTCGACCTCACCGGGGAAGTCGCCGACGGGTACATTCTGCAGCTCGCCGACCCGGACATCGCGTCGTGGACGATCGGACGAGTCCGGGCCGCCGCGGACGCCGCCGGGCGGGATCCGTCGTCGATCAAGTTCTGTGTGGCAGCACCCGCCTACGTCACCGACGGCAGCGCGAGCGCACTCGCGCATGCGCGTGATCAGTGCCGATGGTTCGGGGGAATGGTGGGCAACCACGTCGCGGACATCGTGGCTAGATACGGAAACGACGGTGGGGGTGTACCTGCTGCGTTGACCGACTACATCGCTGCACGCACCGGGTACGACTACAACGAGCACGGTAAGTCTGGGAATTCGCACGCCGAGTTCGTGCCCGACGACGTGATCGACCGGTTCTGCATCCTGGGCAGCCCCGCCGAGCACGTCACGAAGCTGAAGGCGCTCGAAGCGCTGGGTGTCGACCAGTTCTCGGTGTACCTCCAGCACGATGCCAAATCGGCGACACTGGAGTCCTACGGTGAGCACGTCATCCCGGATCTGGCAGGGGCGACGACTGCATCCGTCGGATCGGAGGAAGGCGGCAAGTAGATGGACCACGTGTTCTACTCCTGGGCGGCGCAGGCCGAGTTGAACCCGATCACCGTCGACGGCGGCGAAGGGTCCTGGTTCTGGGACGACAAGGGGAATCGATACCTCGACTTCTCGTCGCAACTCGTCAACGTCAACCTGGGTCATCAGCACCCGGATCTCGTGGCGGCGATCGTCGACCAAGCCCGTGTGCTGACGACGATCTCCCCGACGGTCGCCAACTCCACCCGAAGCAAGCTCGCGGCTCTCGTCGCGGAGCGAGCACCGGGCGATCTGAACCGAGTCTTCTTCACCACCGGAGGAGCAGAAGCCGTCGAGCACGCCGTGCGCCTGGCCCGCCAGCACACCGGCCGGACGAAGATGTTGGCCGCGTACCGCTCGTACCACGGCGGAACCGGTGTGGCCATCGGCTTGACGGGTGAACCGAGGCGGTGGGGCACCGAACCGACCAACGTCGACGTCGTCCGGTTCTTCGGTCCGTACCCCTATCGGTCACCCTGGGGCACAACGACTCCCGAGGACGAGACCGCAGCGGCGCTGTCCCATCTGCAACAGGTCGTCGAGCTCGAGGGCCCGGGGAACATCGCGGGCCTCATTCTCGAATCCGTCGTCGGTACCAACGGTGTCCTGGTGCCACCGCCGGGTTACCTGGCGGGGGTGCGCGAACTGTGCGACCGGTACGGCATCGTCTACATCGCGGACGAGGTCATGGTCGGATTCGGCCGGGTCGGGGAATGGTTCGCCTGCCAGGCCTGGGACGTCGAGCCCGACCTGATCACCTTCGCGAAAGGAATCAATTCCGGCTACGTCCCGCTGGGCGGCGTCGTCATTTCCGAAGCCATCGCGTCGAAATTCGATCACAAGCCCTATCCGGGCGGGTTGACGTACTCGGGGCATCCGCTGGCCTGTGCGGTCGGTGTGGCATCCATCGAAGTGTTCGAACGCGACGGAATTCTGCCCTACGTCCGAAGCGTCGGCGCCGACGTGCTCGGCGCCGGACTGGCCAAGCTCGCCGAGTCCCATCCCAGCGTCGGGGAGGTGAGAGGTCGGGGGTTCTTCTGGGCTGTGGAACTGGTCAAGGATCGGCAGACGCGTGACCCGTTGGTGCCGTTCGCGGCGACGGGCAAGGATGCCGAACCCATGGGGAAGGTGACCGCGGCGGCGAAAGCGCGCGGCCTGTGGCCGTTCATGGCGGGCAACAGAATTCAGATCGCGCCACCGTTGACGACGACCGAGGACGAACTCCGACAGGGCCTGGAGATTCTCGACGATGTCCTGACCGTCTCCGACGAGTGCGCCGCCGCCCTCGACTAGAGAACGGCTCCGGGATTGAGGATGCCGTCGGGGTCGAGTGCGGACTTGATTCGCTGAGTCAGCTTCATGACGTCCTCGCCCACCTGATCCGGTAGCCAGGCCTTCTTGAGCCTGCCGACTCCGTGTTCACCGGTGATCGTGCCGCCCAGCGAGATCGCGAGATCCATGATGGCGCCGAACGCGATGTTCGCGCGTCGCTCCATGTCCGCGTCGGCTGGGTCGAACACGATCAGAGGGTGGGTGTTTCCGTCGCCTGCGTGTGCGATGACCGCGACCAGTACTTCGTACTTCTCCGCGATCCTCTCGATGCCCTCGACCAGGTCGGGGAGCGCCGGCAATGGAACCCCGACGTCCTCGAGCAGGAGGCTACCCATCCGTTCCACCGCAGGGATCGCGAATCGCCGTGCTGCAGCGAAGGCTTCACCCTCGTCGGGATCGTCGGTGGTGAACACGTCGGATGCCCCTGCTTCGGTGCACGCCGAGGCCATGATGTCGATTTCCCGTCCGCGATCTGCGCCGGGGGAGTCCGAGCGGGCGATGAGCATCGCGGCCGCACCCCGATCCAGTCCCATCTTCATCGCGTCCTCGACCGCTCCGATCGACGCACGGTCCATGAACTCGAGCATCGACGGACGGAGATTCCGGGTGATCGCGAGAATCGCCGTCGTCGCGTCGCGCACCGAGGAGAACGATGCGACGACGGTGCTCGCGGGCGGCTGTGCGGGCACCAGTCGAACGGTGATCTCCGTGATGATCCCGAGGGTGCCTTCGCTGCCGACGAACAGCTTGGTCAGAGAGAGTCCCGCAACATCTTTCAGCCGAGGGCCACCGAGACGCACAGCTGTGCCGTCGGCGAGGACCACTTCGAGGCCGAGCACGTAGTCGGTGGTCACGCCGTACTTCACGCAGCACAGACCGCCCGCGTTGGTGGCTGCGTTGCCGCCGATGGAACACATCTCGAACGACGACGGGTCGGGCGGATACCACAGGCCGTGCTCGGCGGCGGCTTTCTTGACCTCGACATTGAGCAGACCGGGCTGGGTCACGGCTACACGCGTCACGGGATCGACATGGATGTCCCGCATCGATTCGGTCGTGAGAACGATTCCGCCGTCGACGGCGGTTGCACCGCCGGACAATCCGGAACCGGCGCCCCGGGGAACCACCGCGACGCGATGCGCGGTGGCCCACTTCATGACCGCCTGCACGTCGGCGGTGCAGGTTGCTCGCACGACGGCCAGCGGTGATCCGGCATCGGGGTCCTTCGCCCAATCTCGTCGATATCCCTCGGTGATGTCGGGATCGACGATGACGGATCCCTCGGGGAGTGCGCGGCGCAGTTCGGTCAGGTCGGTCATCACCCCAGACTAGGAGTGGAGCCCGCGGCATGAACCGGAGTTGATTGAAACCGCGAGAATTAGGTCGGCTACGTATTGCGTTGCAGTGTCAGCTCCGCGAGTCTGGTTGCTCCGGCGCACGGATCGACTGTTCCGGATCGGTACTGAACCCACCAGGTGATGGTGCCGGAGTACGAGGCGGTGATGCCGCAGGACGCGGGGTCGCCCGGCCGCCGGGACAGAAAGGCGCTCGCGCCGCCCACCGTGACCGGCTCCACCGAGTACTCGAGTTTCTCGGACAGCTCGCGCTCGCGGCCCAGCGAATTGTCCTCGTACCAGGCGAACGTGACGTCGATCAGCCCCGACGGGCCGGATCCGGACCACATGCAGACCGCACCGAAGAAGTACTGGCTCACGGTGTCCGCTTGGACCGACTCGGCGATCTTGTCGTCCGGCACGGCGACGCATTCCTGCAGTAGTTTGTCGAATTCTGTGTCGACGTCACCCGCGCCTTGCGCGACGGGGGTTCCGGAGACGGTCGTGCTGCAGCCGCCGACGAGTAGGGACAGTGCCGCTGCGGCCGCGGCCAGGGAAGTTCGACGTCTCATGGCAGTGCCTATCTCGCATTCTCGACGGTCGCGCGCACGAGGTCCTCGACCACGTCGCAACTGTCGCGAGGTGGTGCGGCGTAGACGTAGTTGAGCGACCAGTGCAGGAAGCCGTCGCCGGACTCGACGCCTGCCTCGCACGACGCGTCGCTTCCTCGGTCGGTGAACCCCGGGTGCCCGTCGGCATCGATGACGCCGATCTCGCGTCCCATCTGGCCGGCGACGGTGCGTTCGCGGTCTATCGGGCTTCCTCGATACCAGGTGAACATCGCGTATGCGCCGGTGTCGACGGCGTCCCAGCGGCAGCGAACAGCGTTCTTCGACGACGAGGCGAGCCCGCGGACCCCGGTGATGGACGTCAGTTCTTCGTCGGTCAGCGAACCGCATTCTCCGACGAACAGTTCTTCGGTCTGCGCGGAGTCCGGCTCTGTCGTGGGCGAGGCGCCGCCGTCGGTGTCGTCGGAGCCGGAGCATCCGGCGGCAAGTGTCACTGCCGCTACCGCGCCGATGATGGTTGCCCGCTTCCACACGGTTGTGGAGCCTACCGAGTCGAGTGCTGGATGTCGTTGCGCACGGCCGACGTGAGTCACACCAGTAACTTCAGTCACTTCCGTTACCGGATCGATGCGCGCACGCAACGCAATGTTGTAGCTGCGAGGTCTAGCGTCCTGCGAAGGCGGGTCGTCAGGTCCGTCCAGGGCCGGGAGTGGCACACACGGTCGGCCCCTGTGTCAGCGAGGAGGCCCGAAAATGATGGAGCCGAAACAGAAGTCGTGGAACCACGTCGCTGCGATGTTCTCGTACGAATTCCAGGACGGCGGAGTCGACTACGACACCATCGAGGCGATCCACCGCGGAGACGTCCAGGAGTGGGTCACCGCACTCGCGCAGTCCGGATTGTTCGAGCGTGCCACCGTCGCCGACGCCGAACAGACGTGGAAGCGACGGCCCAAGATGCTGCTGGACATGCTGCTGATCGACGCCGACGAAGTGACGCGTCGCCGGTGCGAAATGGCGTGGATCTCGCTGGACCGGCTGGCCCCGATCGCACAGTTCGGTTAGAGACGCTCGAAGTGATCGCCGTCGACCACGACGACCTGCTCGTCGGTCAGCGTCAGGTACGGGACGTTCTCGCACTCGAACACTGACACCATGTCCTGCGCGGCGCCGTTCTCGTCGAGAATCGACCCGAAATGCGGGACGAACGAGTGGTCGGTCAGACCGAGGCCGGTCCACGATGCTGTTCGACCGGCGGCCGCCTCGACTTCTGCCGGATCGTCGGCTGCCTCCACGCCTCGAAGCGACGGTGAGGCGATGCACGCGCCCGCGCTGTACCCAGCGAACACGAGGGAACCGTCCCGCACTCGCGAGGTGATCTCGCCGTCGGCGCCCGCGATCTCGAGCCGAGCTTGCAGCACGAACGTGTTACCCCCGCGGATCCAGACCGTGTCGACGGCGTCGAGTTCTCGGCGGAGCGCGTCGCGGTCGGTTCGGAATCGACGGAGGTCGAGTTCCTCGGCGACGTAACCGAGTTCGCTCAGGCTCCGCAGTTCGCTGACGACGGCAGACTGCCGCGCCGAGGCGGGCCACGCATCCGCGGCATTCGCGATTACGGCGACGCGACCCGGACCGGACGTCAGGGCGAGAAATTCGTCGACGTGCGCGCCGAACCGGTACGACGCCAGAAACAGCTTCACCTGGACTCTTCCTCGTCCAAACGCGTCAAACCCGTCCTGATCGCCGACGCCGTCGCCTCGGGATTCTTCAGCCGTCGCGTCACGAATCCCGTCACGAACCGCAGTGTGTCACCGGTCCATCGCGGTACGACGTGAAGGTGCGTGTGGAACACGGTCTGGAAGGCGGCTTTGCCGTCGTTGAGGACGAGGTTGGCGCCGTCCGAACGAAGATCCGACCGCCTGATCGCGCGAGACAGTCGTTGTCCGGCGGCGAACACTGCGCCGCCGAGGCGCGGATCCAATGTGTCGAGGTCTTGCGAGTGTCTCTTCGGAATCACCAGGAGATGGCCGCGAGTGATCGGTCTGATGTCGAGAAACGCCACGACGTCGTCGTCGTCGTACACGGGGACCGAGGGGGCATCGCCGTCGATGATGGCGCAGAACACGCAGTTGTTCACGCCGCAACTGTAGGTGGGCGCCGACGTGCCCACTGTGATGTCCGTCACCGCAAATGGAAGGGTTGCACGTCGGGGCGCGTCGGATTCGATTCAGAACAAACCACAGTTGTGGTCTGGGTTACCTGAGGTCTGCCTCATTTGGCTATCATCAGGGACCTTGTGCCTTGACGCTGGGCTTTGCCTGTTTGCCGCGCGGTTACCCCCGTTCGCCGTACCACGGGCGCCATTCAACATACGAAAGTCGGAGAATTGGAAACATCGCAGAGCACAGAGAGCAGGACGACACGTGTCGGTGTCGTGCGTGAGTCCGCGGACGGCGAGCGCCGAGTGGCCTTGGTGCCCAAGGTCGTCGCGTCGCTGATCGGTAAGGGCGTCGAGGTCGTCGTCGAGTCCGGTGCGGGTTCGGGAGCGTTGATTCCGGACGAGCTGTATGCCGCGGCCGGAGCAACGATCGGGGACCCGTGGTCCGCCGACGTAGTGGTGAAGGTGGCCCCGCCGACGGATGCCGAGATCTCGAAGTTGTCGTCGGGTTCGACGTTGATCGGATTCCTGGCGCCGCGTAACGCCGACAACAAGATCGACGCACTCGCCGCCGCCGGGGTGCAGGCGTTCGCGGTCGAGGCGATCCCGCGTATCTCCCGCGCACAGGTGATGGACGCACTGTCCTCGCAGGCCAATGTGGCCGGGTACAAGGCCGTTCTGTTGGCCGCGTCGGAATCGACTCGCTTCTTCCCGATGCTCACCACCGCCGCAGGCACGGTCAAGCCGGCGACCGTGCTGGTCCTCGGCGTAGGTGTCGCGGGTCTGCAGGCGTTGGCGACAGCGAAGCGTCTCGGCGGCCGGCCAACCGGTTACGACGTGCGCCCGGAGGTGGCCGATCAGGTTCGTTCCGTCGGTGCGCAGTGGCTCGATCTGGGGATCGACGCTGCCGGTGAGGGCGGATACGCACGTGAGCTGACCGAGGACGAGCGTGCCCAGCAGCAGCAGGCACTCGAAGAAGCGATCAAGGGTTTCGACGTCGTCATCACCACCGCGTTGGTGCCGGGTCGTCCGGCTCCGCGTCTGGTGACGGCCGCCGCTGTCGAGGGCATGAAGCCCGGCAGTGTCGTCGTCGACCTCGCCGGTGAGACCGGCGGCAACTGCGAGCTGACCGAGCCCGGCCAGACCGTCGTCAAGCACGACGTCACCATCGCCTCGCCGCTGAACTTGCCGGCCACCATGCCCGAGCACGCCAGCGAGCTGTACTCGAAGAACGTTTCCGCACTGCTGGAACTGCTTCTCGACGAGAACGGCGCACTCACGCCGGACTTCTCCGACGAGGTCGTCGCGCAGTCCTGTGTCACCAGAAAGGCTGACGCCTGATGTACACCGCTCTTCTCGCGAACATCGCGATTCTCGTGTTGGCGGGCTTCGTCGGATTCGCCGTCATCTCCAAGGTTCCCAACACGCTGCACACACCGTTGATGTCCGGCACCAACGCCATTCACGGCATCGTCGTGCTCGGCGCGCTCATCGTGCTCGGCCGTCTGCCCGAGGATGCGTCGTGGGGTGTGCGGATCATCGCGTTCGTCGCGCTGATCTTCGGCACGCTCAACGT
Source organism: Rhodococcus sp. RS1C4 (assembly GCF_002258225.1). Classification (NCBI taxonomy): domain Bacteria; kingdom Bacillati; phylum Actinomycetota; class Actinomycetes; order Mycobacteriales; family Nocardiaceae; genus Rhodococcus; species Rhodococcus sp. RS1C4. The sequence goes on from NZ_NOXZ01000032.1 coordinate 22,909, forward strand.
CGTCGGCGGCTTCCTGGTCACCGACCGCATGCTCAGCATGTTCAAGTCCAAGAAGGCACCCGTTGCTTCTGATCCTGCGGCGTCGTCTGATTCTGGCCAGAAGGGTGCCGATTCCTGATGAACAATGTCGTCAACATTCTCTACATCGTTGCGTTCGCGATGTTCATCTACGGTCTGATGGGCCTGACGGGCCCGAAGACCGCCGTCCGCGGCAACTGGATCGCCGCTGTCGGTATGGGTATCGCCGTCGTCGCGACCCTGATCGAGGTGCGCGACGCCGCCGCGATCAACTGGATTCTCATCGCCGCCGGTCTCGCGATCGGTGTTCTGCTCGGCGTTCCGCCGGCCAAGCGCACCAAGATGACGGCCATGCCGCAGCTGGTGGCGCTGTTCAACGGCGTCGGCGGCGGCACCGTCGCGCTCATCGCGTGGGCGGAGTTCATCGAGACCGACGGGTTCTCGGCGTTCCAGCACGGTGAAGAGCCGACGGTGCACATCGTTGTCGGATCGCTGTTCGCCGCAGTCATCGGTTCGGTGTCGTTCTGGGGTTCGCTCGTGGCGTTCCTCAAGCTGCAGGAACTGCTGAACAAGAACGTCGAGAAGGCGTTCGTGAAGAATGCGCGCATCTTCCAGCTCACCAACATCGTGCTGCTCGTCCTCGCCGTGGCGGTCGCGATCTACATCGGTGTCAAGTCGACTCCGGGTGAGGGCACCTCGGTGTGGTTCATCGTGCTGGTGCTCGTCGCAGCCGGGCTGATGGGTCTGTTCGTGGTGTTCCCGATCGGCGGCGCGGACATGCCCGTCGTGATCTCGCTGCTCAACGCGCTCACCGGACTGTCGGCAGCGGCTGCCGGTCTTGCGTTGAACAACACGGCCATGATCGTGGCAGGCATGATCGTCGGCGCATCCGGTTCGATCCTGACCAACCTGATGGCAACGGCGATGAACCGGTCCATTCCGGCGATCGTGTTCGGGTCGTTCGGTGGCGGTGGCAGCGATGCCGGACCGGGCGCGGACGCATCGGGTGGCACGGTCAAGTCGACATCGGCCGCGGATGCAGCGATCCAGATGGCGTACGCATCGCAGGTCATCGTCGTGCCCGGGTACGGCCTCGCTGTCGCGCAGGCTCAGCATGCCGTCAAGGACATGGCGTCGATCCTCGAGAGCAAGGGCGTCGAGGTCAAGTACGCGATCCACCCCGTTGCCGGCCGTATGCCGGGGCACATGAACGTGCTGCTCGCCGAGGCCGACGTCGAGTACGACGCGATGAAGGAAATGGACGACATCAACGGCGAGTTCAATCGCACCGACGTCACCATCGTCATCGGCGCCAACGACGTCACCAACCCGGCGGCGCGCAACGACCCGTCGAGCCCGATCCACGGTATGCCGATCCTCAACGTCGACGAGTCGCGGTCGGTGATCGTGCTCAAGCGATCGATGAGCTCGGGTTACGCCGGTATCGACAACCCGCTGTTCACCGCCGATCGCACCTCGATGTTGTTCGGCGACGCGAAGAAGTCCGTCAACTCGGTGATCGAGGAGCTCAAAGCTCTGTAGTTCGTTCTTCGGTGCGAGTGCCCGGTGGCCTGACACGGTCACCGGGCTATCGGCGTTCTAGCGCAGTCTTCGCAGTGCGAGAGCAGCGGTGTCGAACGGATTCTGGGCCTCACGCTCGGCAGCGACGGGCGAGTACAACATGACTGCGGACGACCCAGCCCACCACGCGGTCACGATAGCCACAGTCGTCACGATGCCCACGACTGTCGCCGAACCGCCGATGACGGCCGCCGCGGACACCGTCGCCACTGCAACCGCGCCGAGTCCCCACACCATCGGCAGGAACCGCGCACTCGCGACGAGTGTCGCCGCGCACACCAACGATGCACACGCCGTCACGTACCCGTTCGGCAGCGCCGACGCCGGCACCCAGCCGTCGGCCCACGACCGCACCGCTGCCGTCGTCAGAGACGCTCCGAGTACGAGGGCGATGACGGCACCGATCCCGTACGGCAGCTTACGAATCAGCGACACCACCGTCAGACCTGCCACCGCGACCAGAACAGGGGTGACTCCGAACGCTTCGAGCAGTGCGTTCGCGGGTCCGTCCAAGCTGGGAACCAGCGCCCGCGAATACGGATACGTCACGCCCGCGAGCGGAAGCACCACAAGTACCACGGCCAGTACTCCCAGCAGCCCGGCGACTGCGACGAGCCGTGCCATCAATCGCCTGCTTCGAGCCAGTGCGTCGTGGTCGATCTCGATGCCCTCGAGCTGCACCAATTCCATGCTGTCGGTGTCGGCACTCACTGCCTACAACACCCCCTTCGTGTCGCCCCTGTAGTACTACTGCGTTGTCCGCACGCCTGTCCTTCGGCTACGAGGATGCCGTACGACTCTGAGCGTGCGGTGTGAAGGTTCCGTCAATCCCGTTCGGGCAACACCGTGCGCGGTCGAACAGTTCCCGCGGCGGCTGCAGCGACAATCGTCAGCGCCAACGGGACAGCCATCGCCGAGGTGAGGGACACGAAGTGGGCGATCCAGCCGACGATCGCAGGTCCGGCCAGCAGCCCGACGTATCCCATTCCGACGACGCGAGACATGTTGGTCGCCGCGCCGCCTCCGAGGTTGCCTGCGGCGGTGAAGATCTGCGGAACGCTGCCGGACAATCCGAGGCCGAACAACGCCCATCCGGCGAGCGTCAGCGGCAGCACGTCCGAGACCAAGACCAGAGCCATCCCCGCTGCCGCGATCGCGTTGCCGTACCTGACCACCGCGACCGGGCCGAAGCGCGCGCTGACTCGATCCGCACAGAACCTGCCGACGGTCATCATCGTCGCGAAGAATCCGAAGGCGAGAGCTGCGGTGCTGTCCGACGTGGCGAGGTGCTCCTTCACCTGCAACGTGCTCCAGTCGTTGGCGACCCCTTCGGACAGAAGGAGGGCGAACGCAAGGGCTCCGAGCGCCAGGACGCGCGGAGAGAATCGGCCCCGCGCGGAACCGTCGGCTTCGGACTCCCCGGTGTGCGGCGACGTGCGGGGGACCAGGAAGGGGCGGCAGCAGGCCAACACGCCGATGCCGACAACGGCTGCTCCGATCGTGGTCGACAGGATCGGGATGCCGATGGACAGGGTGGCGGCTCCCACGAGTGAACCCACGACGCCACCGACCGAGAACAGAGCGTGGAATGCGGACATGATCGGTCGCGCGTAGACGCGCTCGACGTCCACTGCCTGAGAGTTCATGGACACGTCGAGAGCACCGTTGAAGATGCCGAACACGAAGAGCGCTGCACCCAAGGTGGCGGCATTCGTGGCGAGCGCCGGACCGACGACTGCGGTGGACAGCAGCACTCCGGCGACAGTAACGATTCGATAACTGCCGTATCGGTCGGCCAACGGGCCGGCGGCCTGCATCCCCACGATCGCTCCGCCCGCCAAGACGAGGAGCAGCGATCCGAGGGTGGCGTGCGAGATACCGACCTGACGCTCGACGGTCGGAATGTGCACGACCCAGATAGCGAAGAGGAAGCCGTTGACGGCGAACACTCCAAAAACGGCGGCGCGGGCGCGGCGGGCAGCGGCTGTCGAGATTGCGGCCTTGTCGATCACTGCACGCACGCTACCTGGTTGTTTGCGTCGAGCCCGCGGTGAGAGGTCGTGGGTGGACGATCTTGGTAAGCATTCGTAGCTGGATAGTCGCCGGATGCCGGCGACTCGTGTGACGCTTATCACATCATTCGGTTTGGTCTGGCGACACAACCGAGCGGAAGCGTAGTTTCGATGAATCGGACAGGAGTGCAAATTCGTTACAAATCTCTTCGTAACGATCTGAGAACGGTGCCGAGAAGGTTAGGCCGAGCGGCTGACCTGGCACCGCACAGCGACGCCGATCGAAGGAGACATCATGACCCTCGCACACACCCGCCAGGATCTCGCGGACGCGACACCCACAGTGCTGGACGCCGCAGTCGATTCGGCGCCGCTGTCCTCTTCTCAGCTGGAGATGATGCGCGCGTTCTTCTCGTGCGAGTTCGAGGTAGCTCGCCTCGACCGCGAGTCCATTCCGGCGGCTACGCCGGACGCCGTCGCCGAGTGGATCGACGCCCTTCGTATGAGCGGGCTGTTCTCCCCGTCCGAGATGCGCACGATGTCCGCGGCGTGGACGAGTGAGCCCGACGCGCTGGTGTCCTTGCTCGTCGGTGATGTCGACGAGGTGGCCGCTCGCCGCGACGTCACGGAATTGAGCCCTGAGGACGTGAACGTTTCCGCCCCGATCGTTGACGCAGCCGCCGACACCGAGCTCCCGAAGGCCAGCTGAGAGTACTTCTCACTATCCATTCGACGCCGCGGACGCCCACACGGGTGCGTCCGCGGCGTCGCTCGTCGTACGACACGTCGCAGCTCGTTGTTCGGCGAATCCACGCTCGGTCACGCGTCGTCCGTGCGACAGTGACGAGTGTTGATTCGCAAGTGAAAGGACCTTCGAGCGTATGACGACAGGTGTGGACTTCGACGCCGTCTCCGAATGGATCGGAGGCCTCGGCATCGGTGCAGTGGCCCCGCTGACATACGACAGGGTCGGCAACGGACAATCCAACCTCACGTACGCGGTCGCCGACGCCGGCGGTAGTCGCTGGGTACTGCGGAGGCCGCCACTCGGCACGTTGTTGGCATCCGCACACGACGTCGTCCGGGAATACCGGATCCTCACCGCCCTGCAGAACACCGGTGTTCCGGTCCCCAAGATGATCGCGGTGACCGAGGATTCACAGGTGTCCGACGTGCCTCTGGTGCTCATGAGCTACGTCGACGGCGTCGTGCTCGATTCGGTGCAGAAAGCCGAGGCCACCGCACCCGACATTCGCCGGGCAATCGGATCCAGCATGACGAGCGCGCTCGCGAGCATTCACCGGGTGGACCTCGACAGCGTCGGGCTCACGGACCTGGCCAGCCACAAGCCGTACGCGGAGCGGCAACTCAAGCGCTGGCGAACACAGTGGCAGCACACGCAGACACGTGAAGTACCGGCAATCGACACTCTCGCCGAGCGTCTCGCAGCGAACATCCCGGATCAACGAGAACTGACGTTGGTGCACGGCGACTTCCACCTCAACAACGTGATCACCTCACCCACCGCCGGTGACATCGTGGCCGTCGTCGACTGGGAACTGTGCACGCTCGGTGATCCACTCGCGGACATCGGCGGGCTCCTCGCCTACTGGCCGGAAGCGGGCGACGCCGTCGCAGGGCCGTTCATGGCCTCGACCTTGCCCGGCTTCCCGACCCGACAGCAATTGACGGCCGACTACGCAGCGAAGACGGGGCGCGACGTCACAGCCGTCGGATTCTGGCAGGTGCTCGCGCTGTGGAAGCTGTCCATCATCGCCGAGGGCGTCATGCGACGAGCGGAAGCCGACGCCCGCAACCGCGCCGACGCCGGTTCTCCCACGACGACCCTCATCGACGACATCATCGCCCGGGCTCTCAGCACCGCCGACGACATCGGCCTCTGAAATCTCCGCCTAGTCACTCCCGGTCTAGCTGGGGTCGTTCCTGCCGGCTCCACTCCCGGTCTAGCTGGGGTCGTTCCTGCCGGCTCCACTCCCGGTCTAGCTGGGGTCGTTCCTGCCGGCTCCACTCCCGGCCACAAGAGTGCGGGCGGCGGCTTCGATCTCGGTGGGAATGGCGACGGGACGACGCGTCTGCGCGTCGACGTACACGTGGACGAATCGGCCGGTGGCTGCCAGGTGCAGCTCGTCGCCCGGGCTTTCGCGGAACAGAGCGAGCGCGTAGACGATGCTGCGGGTGCCCAGTTTCTCGACCGACAGGCCGACCTGCAGGGCGTCGGGGAACGACAACTCGCTGTGGTACTTGCACGACGTCTCGGCGACCACACCGATGGCATCCAGTGCCCTGATGTCCACGCCTGTGGTGTGCATCAGCCAACCGTTCACCGCGGTGTCGAAGTACGAGTAGTAGGTGACGTTGTTGACGTGCCCGTAGTGATCGTTGTCGTCCCACCGCGTGGCGATCGGCCAGAGGGCCGGGTACTCGGCGGCGGTGTTGCGTTCGGCTCGCTGGCCGGCGGAGGCGGTCATGGTTGCTGACTCTATCGGCCGCGCGCCAGAACCCAGCGAACGACGAGGCCGACGACCAACGCCCAGAAGGCGGAGCCGATACCGAAGATGCCGATGCCCGACGCCGCGATCACGAACGTGAGAACGGCCGACTCCCTCCCGTTCTCGTCTTTCAGGGCACCGGCGAGCGAGGCGGCGAGCGTGCCCAGCAACGCCAGTCCGGCAACGGTTTCGACCACACCGGCAGGCGCAACGGACACAAGAGTCGCCACGGCAGCCGAACATGCTGCGAGGAGAAGGTAGAACCAGCCTGCCGACGATGCTGCGATCCAGCGACGCTGGGGGTCGGGGTGCGCCTGCGGCGCCGCGGCCAGGGCTGCGCTGATGGCTGCGAGGTTGACGGCGTGCCCACCGAACGGTGCGCCCACCATCGTTCCCAGGCCGGTGACCCCCATCGCGGGCCGCCAGGGTACGTCGTATCCGTAGGACTTCATGACGGCGACGCCCGGGATGTTCTGCGATGCCATGGTGACGATGTACAGCGGCAGCGCGATCCCGACGATTGCTTGCCACGTCCAGTCCGGTGCGGTGAAGGCGACGTGCGGAATCAAGTCCGCGGCGGGGGGAATACGCTGCGCGACAGCGACATCGATGGCAATGACCACGGCTGCGGTGCCGAATGCAGCGGGAACGGCCCACCGCGGAGAGTAACGCTGCAGCACCAGCCAGACCACGATGACCGGTGCGATCGCCCCGGGTGATGCGGCGAATGCAGTTACCGGTTTCAGGCATAGCGGCAACAGGACACCCGCGAGCATCGCCTGCGCGAGAGATGTGGGAATGGACGTGATCAGTGCGCCGAGACGCGGCCACAGCCCGGTGGTGATCACCGATGCGCCGACGACGAGAAACGCGCCGACGGCAGCGGGCCACCCGCCGGCCACCGCTCCTGTCCCGGCCAGCAGCGCGGCACCGGGCGTCGACCAGGCAAGGGTGATGGGTTGGCGATACCGCCGGGAGAGGTAGATCATTCCGAGAGCCTGAGTCACGCAGATCACCAGGAGCCCCGACGCTGCATCCGTCGGTGACGCGCCCACCGCGCGAAGACCGGTCAGCACCACGGCGAACGAACTGGTGAAACCGACGAGCGCGGCGACGATGCCCGCGAGGATCGGTTGAAGTGCGCTCGGTGTCGATCGGGTCGGCTCTGCCACGAACAGCAATGATGCCCTGTGTGGGGGTACGCCGGTAATCGTGGATGCGTGCTTACCGGCCACAGCGGCCGATGTGCTCCGTTAGTGTTGCAATCGTGAAGTTGTTCGTGGGAATCGATATGGGCACCGGCAGCAGCAAGGGCGTCCTCGTCACCGCCGACGGAGAGGTTCTCGCCTCGGAGCAGCGAGCCCACGAGATGTCGTTACCGCACCCGGGCTGGGCGGAAGTGGATGCGGATGCGGTCTGGTGGGGTGACGTGTGCGTCATCGCATCGGCGTTGATGAACCGGGTTCCGTCGGGTTCCGAGGTCGCGGGCGTCTGTGTCAGTGGGGTCGGTCCGTGTCTGGTGCTCACCGACTCCGAACTGCGTCCGGTGCGGCCGGCGATCCTGTACGGGATCGATTCACGGGCCTCGTGCGAAATCGAGGAGCTCACCGAGCATTTCGGTGCCGACGCCATTCTGGAGCGATGTGGCAAATCGTTGTCCAGTCAGGCAGTGGGGCCGAAGATCGAGTGGGTTCGCAAGAACGAGCCGGAGGTGTTCGATCGTGCGAGACGGTGGTACGGATCCAATTCGTACATCGTCGCCAAGCTCACCGGTGAGTACGTGCAGGACCATCACACGGCCAGTCAGTGCGACCCTCTCTACTCGGTTCGTGAATTCGGTTGGAACGCAGACTGGATCGACCGAGTTCTGGGCGGACTCGAGGTGCCGAGGTTGGCGTGGCCGAGCGAGGTCGTCGGACATGTCGATGCGCGCGGCAGTGCTGCGTCCGGCATCCCTGTCGGCACGCCCGTGGTGGCGGGAACTGTCGACGCGTACGCCGAGGCATTCAGTGTGGGAGTGCGGCATCCGGGTGATCTGATGTTGATGTACGGATCGACGATGTTCCTGGTGCAGGTGTTGGCGGACTATCACACGAATTCTGCGCTGTGGACCACCACGGGAGTGCAGGCAGGCACGTATGCACTCGCGGCGGGAACATCCACCGCCGGTTCACTGACCACGTGGCTTCGGACACTCACCGGTGGAGCGCCGTTCGAGGAGCTGATGCGTGAGGCATCGGCCGTTCCAGCAGGGGCCGAGGGGTTGTTGATCCTGCCGTACCTCGCAGGCGAGCGAACGCCGGTGTTCGACGCCGATGCCCGCGGTGTGATGGCAGGACTGACTCTTCGGCATGGACGAGGTCATATCTTCCGGGCTGCGTACGAGGGAATCTCCTTCGGTATCAGGCAGATTCTGGAGATGTTCGACGACGCGGCCACGCCGGTCAACCGAGCCGTCGCCGTGGGTGGTGGGCTGCGGAGTCCGGTGTGGGCGCAGGCGCTCAGCGACATCACCGGACAGACGCAGCTCGTCACCGAGCAGGCCATCGGGGCGAGCTACGGTGACGGCCTGCTGGCCGCTATCGGGGTCGGGGAGGTATCGCCCGAAACCGACTGGGCCACCGTGGCATCCGAGGTGCCGCCGAATCCTGCACACCGCGCCCTGTACGACGACCTGTATGCCAGTTGGCTCCAGCTCTACCCGGCGACGCGAGACATCGTGCACGCGGGCGCTCAACTGACCAGGTAACCGCCGTCGACCGGGATGTCGATTCCATTGATCATCGCCGACGCGTCGGAGGCGAGCCACAGCGCAGTCGCCGACACCTCCGACGGCTCGGCGAATCGGCCGGAGGGGATCCGCGCGAGCATCGGTGCGGATTTCACCGGGTCGCCCCATACCTTCTGGCCCATGTCGGTGAGAACTACTGTGGGGCAGACGGAGTTGGCCCGGACGCCTCGCCCACCGAGTTCGAGCGCGAGCACTTTGGTGGCCATGATGAGTCCGGCTTTGGACGTGCAGTACGCGTAGTGCTCGGGGAGTGGTCGTAGTGCCGCGGCCGATGCGACGGTGACGATGGATCCGCCGTCGCCGTCCGCCATTGCTCGGCCGATACGCGCTGCGAGCAACGACGGGGCTCTCAAATTGACCTGGATCACTTCGTCGAAGTGCGCTGTATCGAGTGCGTCCACCGTTTCCGGGTAGGAGATTCCGGCGTTGTTGACGAGTACGTCGACGCCGCCGAATGCGTCGACGGCGTCGGCGGCGAGCGTGTCCGGACCCGCTGCTGTCGACAGATCTGCGACGACGATGGCGGTCTCGGTGTCGAGTGTGCGAGAGGAGCTTTCGAGCGATTCGTGATCTCGACCGGAGAGAACGAGGCGCGCGCCTGCCGCGGCGAACGTCTGCGCGATGTCGGCGCCGATGCCGCGACTTGCGCCCGTGATCAGCACGCGTTTGCCGTCGAGGCTCGGAGTCGTGGATCGGTCGATCGTAGGTGTCATGCCGTGTCTTCCTCGTCGAGTGTCGTGATGTGGGACAGGATGTCCTGTGCGGTCGCCGGGTCCGTGACGAGTCGATTGAAGAAGTGCGCTCGCGCGCCGCTGACGATCGGCACCACTTTGTCCGACCCGACTGCCACCGCGATCCCGACCGGAATCTTCTGCAGTGCATCCAGTTCCACCGCGATCAGACGATCGGAGCCGGGGAACTCGACAGAGTTTCCGTCCCGGTCGTAGAAGCGTGAGCACACGTCGCCGACAGAGTCTCGCAGTGATGCGGAGTCGGTCGGGACGAAGCGGGGTATGTCGGAGCGCAGGAGGGGAGGTGCCCCGACGCCCATCAGGATGCACCGGGCCTGGGGCCAGAGTTCGAGCACGCGTTGAATTGCGGGGTCCGAGTGGATGATCGAGTACAGATCGGCACCGGGAAGCGCGGGTGCGAACAGGTAGTTGGCTCGTCCGCCGAGTTTGTTGGAGATCAGTCTGGTGATCTCGTTCGTCTGGTACCACTCCTCGGGCTGGTCGTTGCCGCCGACGGTCGGAGCCACCAGGATTCCCGGGATTCTGTCCAGGTCGAACTGAGCCACTTCGTACACGGTTCTGCCGGAGGAGACCAACAGGATGTCGCCGGGGACGAGCCCGACCGCGGCGAGTGCTTTGGACACTGCGGGAGCGAGGTAGCGACCCATGAGATCGACCGTCGGTTTCGACGGCGTGGCCGGGGGCAGGGGTGCCGACAGGTAGACGTACTCGAGGCCGAGGGCGGACGCAACGCTGTCCGCCAGATCGTCCTGCGAGTAGTTGCTCGGTGGCACGACCTCGATACGAACGATTCCCTGACGCCTCGCCTCGGAGAGAAGTCTGCTGACCGTCGCTCGGCTGGTTCCGAGTTTGGCGGCGACCTCGGCCTGAGTGGCGTCCTCGTCGTAGTAGAGCTTGGCCGCCGTGTAGAGCAAGGTCGGCGCGAAGTGGCTCCCGTCGGCCGATTGGCCCGACAGGGGGTTCTCGCTCGCAGATCCTGTGATCGCCATGGTCGGAAGTATCCCACTGAACATATGTGCACGGAGTTTGAATTGCTGAACATTCGTTCTGGACATATGTATACCTGTTCGTTAATGTGAGCGCCAACACATCGCCGACAGGCAATGTCTCGCCTCACCCGCGACGACCGCGCGGACACGAAACTGCTGAACGAGGAGTCATAGATGCCGGACACGACAATCCCGGAGAAGATGCAGGCTGTGGTCTGCCACGGCCCGGAGGACTACCGGCTCGAGGAAGTGCCGGTACCGGTACCCGGGCCCGGCGAAGCCCTGGTTCGCGTCGAGGCGGTCGGGATCTGCGCAAGCGACCTCAAGTGCTACCACGGCGCAGCGAAGTTCTGGGGCGACGAGAACCGACCCGCCTGGGCCGAGACCGACGTCATTCCCGGTCACGAATTCGTGGGTGAAATCGTTGTGATCGACGACGAGGCGTCGGCCAGGTGGAACGTCTCGGTCGGTGACCGTGTGGTGTCGGAGCAGATCGTGCCGTGCTGGAAGTGTCGCTTCTGCCTGCGCGGCCAGTACCACATGTGCGCGCCGCACGACCTGTACGGATTCAAGCGTCGCACCCCCGGCGCAATGGCCAGCTACATGGTGTACCCCGCAGAAGCATTGGTGCACAAAGTGTCCAAGGACATCCCCGCCGCGCACGCAGCATTCACCGAGCCCCTGTCCTGCTCGCTGCACGCCGTCGAGCGGGCAGGGATCACATTCGACGACGTCGTCGTCGTCGCAGGATGCGGCCCCATCGGCCTGGGTATGATCGCCGGCGCACGGGCGAAGAACCCCGCGCATGTCATCGCGCTCGACATGCAGCCGGAGAAGCTGGCGCTCGCGAAGGAATGCGGCGCTGACATCGTCGTCGACATCCGCAACGAGGATGCCGAGAAGATCGTCAAGGACCTCACCGACGGATACGGCGCCGACGTCTACCTCGAAGGGACAGGACATCCCACTGCCGTTCCGCAGGGACTCAACCTGCTTCGCAAGCTCGGCACGTACGTCGAATACGGCGTCTTCGGAAGCGATGTCACGGTCGACTGGTCGATCATCTCCGACGACAAGGAACTCGACGTTCTCGGCGCGCATCTCGGCCCGTACTGCTGGCCCGCAGCCATCCGCATGATCGAGTCCGGTGTCTTGCCGATGGACAAGATCTGCACCCATCAACTACCCCTCGCTGACTTCCAGAAGGGTCTCGACCTCGTCGGAAGCGGCGCAGAGTCGGTCAAGGTTTCGCTGATTCCGTCCTGATTCGCTCCTGCACGAAGCACTTTGGAGACTTACCCATGACTTATCGTCAATTCTCGAGGCGGGACATGCTCCGCGCGATGGGGCTGGCAGGCGTCGCCGCAGCGTCGGTGCCGATTCTGTCGTCCTGCGGAGTCGGAGGTGGCGTGAACGCCGTCAACGGCGCCGGCGAAGTGAGCGGGTCGTTCGATTGGAAGGCCGTGGAGGGTACGACCCTCAACATCCTGCAGACCCCGCATCCGTACCAGCAGTCGTTCCAACCGCTGCTCGCCGAGTTCGAACAGCTGACCGGCATCACCGTCAATGCGGACCTGGTGCCCGAGGCGGACTACTTCACCAAGCTCAACACCGAACTTGCCGGCGGTACCGGCAAACACGACGTCTTCATGCTGGGGGCGTACTTCATCTGGCAGTACGGCCCGCCCGGATGGCTCGAGGACTTGAACCCCTGGTTGCAGAACAGTTCGGCCACCAGCGCCGAGTACGACTTCGAGGACATCTACGAGGGTCTGCGCACGTCGACCAGCTGGGATTTCGAGCAGGGCTCACCGCTCGGTACCGGTGGTCAGTGGGCGCTGCCGTGGGGATTCGAGAACAACGTCGTTGCGTACAACAAGAAGTTCTTCGACGACAACGGCATCACGCTGCCGGACACCTTCGACAACTTCGTGCAGCTGGCCATCGACCTCACCGATCGTTCGCAGAACCGCTACGGAATCGCGACTCGCGGGTCCAAGTCGTGGGCGACGATTCACCCCGGCTTCATGACCCAGTTCACGCGTGAAGGTGCGCAGGACTACGTCTTCGAGAACGGCGAGTTGCAGGCCCGGATGAACTCGGAGAAGGCAGTTGCGTTCACCGAGAAGTGGATCGAGATGCAGCACAAGGCCGGACCGACGTCGTGGACGTCCTACGACTACCCCAACGCCACCGGTGATCTCGGTGACGGCAAAGCGATGATGGTGTTCGACGCCGACAGTGCGACCTACCCGAAGAACAAGCCGGGTGCGTCGGCACAGGCAGGCAACATCGGGTGGTACCCCGGTCCTGCAGGTCCCGACGGCAGCTACGCCACGAACCTGTGGACGTGGTCGCTGGCGATGAACTCGATGTCGAAGAACAAGCACGCAGCCTGGCTGTTCATGCAGTGGGCCACGGGCAAGGAAGCGATGTCGAAAGCTGTTCAGGGCGGGATCTACGCCGACCCGGTCCGCAAGTCCGTGTTCGACGGTGTCTTCAAGGACCAGGTCGCCGACCAAGCGGGTTATCTCGAGACGTTCGAGACCGTGATCGACCAGTCGAAGATTCAGTTCACTCCGCAGAAGAAGTTCTTCGACACCACGCAGAACTGGGCGTCGGCACTCCAGGACATCTACGGCGGCGACGACGCTCAGTCCCGGCTCGACGGACTGGCGAAAACCAACACCTCGAAGGTGAACCTGTGATGACTTTTCAGAAAGAGGTACGTCATGGCCACGCGCACTGAGCCTTCGCGTTCGACGGGCGCGCCTGTTCCAGGTTCCACGGCCAAGCCCGAGGTGCCGCGGTGGCGTCGTCGGCTGCGTCCGTATCTGTTGTCGGTTCCCGCCGTCCTGATCGTCGTCGGAATTCTGTACCCGTTCTTCGTCGGCGCGTGGTACTCGTTCCTCAACTACGCTGCCGTGAACCCGAACCCGGTGTTCGTCGGCTTCGCCAACTACGCCAGCGTTCTCGGTGACGCGCAGTTCTGGTCGAGCGTGCGCGTCACGGGCACGTTCGCAGTGGTGGCGACCATCGTGGAGACCGTCATCGGCGTGATCATCGCGCTGCTGCTCAACCGGTCGTCGATCGTCGGCCGCATCTTCGAGAAGGTGCTGATCCTTCCGCTGATGATCGCGCCGGTGATCGCCGCGGTGGTGTGGAAGCTGATGTTCAACCCGCAGTTCGGTGTGCTGAATCACGTTCTGGGACTGGGCAACACGTTCGACTGGTTGAGCAGTCAGAACGCGCTGTTCTCGGTGATCCTCGTCGACCTGTGGATCTTCACGCCGTTCGTCGCGATTCTCGTTCTCGCCGGCATCCGTTCCCTGCCGAAGGAACCGTTCGAAGCGTCCGAGGTCGACGGCGCGAGCTGGTTCTACATGTTCCGCCGGCTCATGTTGCCGATGCTGTGGCCGTACATCCTCGTCGCGGTGATCTTCCGCTTCATGGACAACCTCAAGTTCTTCGACGTGCCATGGGTTCTGACGGCCGGTGGGCCGGGTGTCGCGACCCGTTCGTTGCAGATCGGTGCGTTCGAGGACTCGATCATCAACCTCGACTACTCCCGCGGCAGCACCTACATGTTCCTGCTGTGGATCCTCGTGTTCATCACCGCGCGCTTCCTCGTGAGCGTGCTCGGCAAAGCACAGCGGCGCGCCGCTGGAGCGGAGAACTGACATCATGGCAAAGGAATTGCTTCCAGGGCAGCGCCGGTTCACCCCGGCCTCGGTCGCCGCGGACGTCGTACTGCTGGTGTGGTTCGTGTTCTCGCTGTTCCCCATCGTGTGGATGGTGTTACTGGCGCTGAAGTCCGACGCCGAGCAGACGAGCACGTACTTCTCCTTCACGCCGACGTTCGAGAACTTCGGAACCGTGCTCAGCCAGCGCGGAACCGACCTCACCAGCGTCGATTTCACGTCGTCTCTGCTCACCAGCCTCATCAACTGCGGCGGCGCGGTCATCGTCTCGCTCGTCATCGGTATCCCCGCCGCCTATGCGGCGGGTCGCTGGCAGTACAAGGGCAGCAACGATCTGATGTTCCAGATGCTCTCGTTCCGATTCGCGCCCGAGCTCATGGTGATCGTGCCGCTGTTCGTCATCTACAACCAGATCGGGTTGTTCGACACCAAGGTCGGCATGATCTGGGTGCTGCAGTTGGTGACCATGCCGCTCGTCGTGTGGATCCTGCGCTCCTACTTCCAGGATCTGCCGGAGGATCTGGAACAGGCCGCGCTTCTCGACGGGTACACCCGCTCGCGGGCATTCGTCATGGTCGCGCTCCCCTTGGTGCGCCCCGGCATTGCTGCAGCTGCATTGCTGGCCTTCATCTTCGCGTGGAACAACTACGTCTTCCCGCTCATCCTGTCCGACAGCAACGCCAGCACGGTCACCGTCGCGATCACCAAGTATCTCGGTGGTGGCGGGCAGGCCTACTACAACCTCACTGCGGCGGCAGCAGTCATCGCAGCACTCCCACCGCTGATCCTGGCGCTCACCATTCAGCGCTACCTGGTTCGCGGTCTCTCGTTCGGGGCGGTGAAATCCTAGATGGCACAGCTTGCAGTCAAAGGACTGAGCAAGAAGTACGGCAAGAAGATCGGAATCGACGGACTCGATCTCGACATCGCGGACGGCGAGTTCTTCGTCATCCTCGGTCCGTCCGGGGCGGGCAAGACCACGACGCTCAAGTCCATTGCAGGACTGGTCGAGGTCGACGAAGGTGCCGTCCACATCGGCGGCACGGACATGACAGCTGTGGAGCCGTACCACCGCAACGTCGCGATGGCGTTCGAGAGCTACGCGTTGTACCCGCAGAAGACCGTGTCGGAGAACCTGGCATCGCCGCTGAAGTCCGGCCGCACCGGCAAGTACACCGAAGCCGAGCAGACCGAACGCATCAAGTCCGTGACGACGACTCTCGGTATCGACCATCTGCTGAAGCGGTTTCCGCGCGAGCTGTCCAACGGTCAACGTCAGCGTGTCGCGCTCGGTCGCGTGCTGGTCCGTCCGGCCGACGTCTACCTGCTGGACGAGCCCCTCTCGCACCTCGATGCGAAGCTTCGTGCGGCCATGCGCGTCGAACTGAGGCAGTTGGGTGAGATGTCCAAGACCACCACCGTCTACGTCACCCACGATTATCAGGAAGCCCTCGCCCTGGGAGATCGCATCGCGATCCTCCGCGAGGGGCGTGTGGTCCAGGTCGATACTCCCGAGAACATCTGGCGTACACCGGCGGACACGTTCGTCGCCAAGGCCCTCGGTCAGCCCGAGATCAACCTCTACGACGCAACCGTCGACGACGGATCGCTGCGCGTGCTGGGAAGCAGCATCGAGGTGTCCGCTCCGGCAATGCTGTCGAGAGGGGACAACGCGCGCATCGGCATTCGGCCCTGCGACGTCGACGTGCTCGCGCAGGCGTCGACGCAGCCGGGGAAGGTGAACTTCGAGGGCACCGTCGTACTCGCCGAACGTCTCGGACGCGACGTCGAGGTGTCCGTCGATCTCGGCGGAACCACTCTCATCGCGTTGTCGAAGGGCGGACGTCACATCACCGAAGGTGCGACGGTGACCGTGTCGGTCGACGCGTCGGACATCCACATCTTCGACGGCACCGACGGGGCGTCGGACGTCGAAACTCGTCGCCTGGGCGCGGCAGACAGCAAGGAGCAGTAGATGACTGCCGTACACACCACGACCGTCGCGCAGAGCCTGACGCTCGACAACCTGGTCAAGACCTACTCGTCGCGTGGGCGGGAAGAATTCAAGGCCGTCAAGGGCATCGATCTCACCATCGAGCCCGGTGAACTGATTGCGCTCCTCGGCCCGTCCGGATGCGGCAAGACCACGACTCTGCGGATGATCGCGGGCCTGGAGACGGTCACGAGTGGAGAGATCCGCATCGGCGACAGGACCATCACGGACCTTCCGCCCGGAAAACGTGAGGTCGGGGTCGGATTCGAGAGTTACGCGCTGTACCCGCCGCTGTCCATTCGTGAGAACCTCGCGTACGGGTTGAAGGCACGCAAGGTCAAGGGTGCCGACGAGCTCGTGAACTCCATCGCTCGCAGGCTCGAGATGGAGGATCTACTCGAGCTGCGTCCGGCAGGACTGTCGAGTGGCCAGAAGCAGCGCGTCGCATTGGCGCGGGCCCTCGTTCGGAACCCTCCGGTGCTGCTCCTCGACGAGCCGCTCTCGCACCTCGATGCCTCTGCACGCCAACGAGTTCGACGCGAACTCAAGATGTTGCAGCGCGAGTTCGGGTACACCACGATCGTGGTCACCCACGACCAGGTCGAGGCGCTCAGCCTCGCGGACCGCTTGGCGGTCATGGACGGCGGAGTCATTCAGCAGTTCGGCACTCCGGACGAAGTGTTCGACGATCCGGCCAATCTGTTCGTCGCAGGGTTCGTCGGCGAGCCGCAGATCAACGTTCTCGACGGTGTCGTCCGTCGTTCGGGAACGTCCAGTGTCGTCGAAATCGGGGACGGCACACTGTCGGTGAACGTCACCGATGTCTCCGACGGCACATCCGTCAAGGTCGGTATCCGCCCGCAGGACGCGTCGATCGTCGCGGGCGTGGCCGGTGACGGGCAGATTGCGGCGTCGGTGGACTACTTCGAGCACCTGATGGAGTTCGGCCAGGCGAAAATTTCCGTCGCAGGCGGCGGCGAACTTCTGGTGCAGACCCCCGCACGCGAAAGCTACCGCAGCCACGATCGATGCGCGCTCTCCGCTCCGGCCGAACGCATCTACCTGTTCGACCGCGAATCCGGTCTCAGACTCCGATAGGACCAGTCATGACAAGGCTTTTCAACGATCCAGCGTCGTTCATGGAGGACATGCTCGACGGATTCCTCGACGCCAACTCGCGGTACGTCGTCGGTGTCCCCGGCGGGGTGGTGCGCGCGACAGCGACACCCGAGGGCAAGGCCACGGTTGTCGTCGGCGGCGGGTCCGGGCACTATCCGGCGTTCTGCGGAGTGGTGGGTCGTGGATTCGCCGACGGTGCCGTGGTGGGAAACATCTTCACCTCGCCGTCGGCCGACGATGCCGCGTCGGTGGCGCGTGCAGTCGAGCGCGGCGGGGGAGTGCTGCTGACGACGGGCAACTACGCGGGCGACGTCATGAACTTCGGTCTCGCGGTGCAGAAGCTGCGCGCCGAGGGAATCGACGCCCGGTACCTCGCGGTCACCGACGACATCGCCAGCGCACCGAAGGATCAGATCGCCAAGAGGCGCGGCATCGCCGGTGATTTCACGGTGTTCCGGTGCGCGTCGGCCGCTGCCGACGAGGGATACGACCTGGACGGTGTCGAGCGGGTCGGAATCGCCGCGAACGACGCCACCCGCACGCTGGGCGTGGCCTTCGACGGCTGCACGATGCCCGGTGCCCAGGACCCACTGTTCACGGTGGCGAAGGGGACGATGGATCTCGGTCTCGGTATTCACGGAGAGCCGGGGGTGTCCTCCCACGACATGCCGACTGCCGCCGAGCTTGCGGACCTGCTCGTCGATGGCGTGCTCGCCGAGAAGCCCGAAGGCAGCGGCGAGCGCATCGCGGTGATCCTCAACGGGCTCGGCCGAACCAAGTACGAGGAACTGTTCGTCGTGTGGCAGACGGTGTCGCGTCGGCTGCGCGAGCACGGATACACCGTCGTCGACCCGGAAGTGGGGGAACTCGTCACGAGCCTCGACATGGCAGGCTGCTCGCTCACCGTCATGTGGCTCGACGACGAACTCGAGAGGTTCTGGACCGCGCCGGCGGACACTCCCGCCTATCGCAAGGGAGTTGTCGCCGGCGATACCGGGGAGCGTCGGTCGGCCGACGACGTGGCCGAGGCTGCGTCCGCGGTAATGCCGGAGTCCGACGAGCATTCGCGGGAGTGCGCTCGGTTCGTGGCATCGTCCCTCGAAGCCCTGGCGGAGCGAATGGCTGCTGCGGAGGACGAACTCGGCCGCATCGACGCCGTCGCGGGAGACGGCGACCACGGCCGAGGAATGGTGAAGGGTACGGCTGCTGCACGTGAAGCCGCGGACGATGCCGTCAACCGAGACGGCGGCACCGGATCGGTGCTCGCGGCCGCAGGCTCGGCATGGGCAGCGAAAGCAGGTGGAACCTCCGGAGTGTTGTGGGGTGCCGCACTGACAGCCATCGGAAACAGACTGGGCAACAACGGCGTACCGGACGACGCGGCCGTCGCCGAAGCACTGCGAGCAGGGTACGACGCCCTGACATCCCTGGGCGGTGCATCGCTGGGAGACAAGACAATGCTCGACGCTCTCGACCCGTTCGTCGGGGCCGTCGAGAAAGCCGTTGCCGGCGGAAGTGACTGGCGGACTGCGTGGTCCGACGCAGTGAACGTGGCGGGTGACGCTGCGCAGCGCACCGCGGAACTCCGTCCGAAGGTGGGACGAGCACGTCCCCTGGCCGAGAAAAGCGTCGGGACCCCCGACGCGGGCGCGGTGTCGCTCAGCATGTGCGTCGCCACCGTCGCCGAACTCTTCACGAAGCAAGGACTGTAGATCATGAGCAAGCTGAGAATCGTCGTCGGATGCGACGACGCCGGACTGCAGTACAAGCAAGCACTGTTGGCCGATCTGGAGAAGGACGATCGAGTCGAATCGGTCGCCGACGTGGGCGTCGGAACCGACGAGCACACCGCCTACCCGCACGTGGCCGTCACCGCGGCACGCATGATCGCCGACGGGTCGGCCGACCGTGCGCTGCTGGTGTGCGGCACCGGTCTCGGAGTGGCCATCAGCGCCAACAAGGTTCCCGGTATCAGGGCCGTCACGGCACACGACAGCTTCTCGGTCGAGCGTGCCGTACTCAGCAACGATGCCCAGGTGCTGTGCATGGGCCAGCGTGTCATCGGAATCGAACTCGCGCGTCGCCTGGCAAGGGAATGGCTGGGCTACACCTTCGACCCGACATCGGCATCAGCAGCGAAGGTCGCGGCAATCGGAGAATACGAAACCGGTTCCCTCGCAACCGCGGAGGACGCAGCGAAAGCGGTGTGCGACTGAGTAGAACTGGATGCGACGGCGGGGCGGCAAACCCGCCGTCGCGCAGAGGGTCTCGAACGACCCTCAAGGATTTTTGGCAACCTATTCCTGCCGTGCGCAGCGAACCGTGGGCAGTCGGATGTAGACGACGAGACTTGGTATTTCGATCGACGCGAGCAGTGCGCAGCCGATGGTCCATTGCCCGACAGGACGCATGCTGATCGCCTCGAACAAGGCCCACAACGCTGCGCACCAGATCGGTTGGACTGCGAGGAGTCGACTGTACGGTTAGACGATTGGTGCGGCCGCCCGTGGACTCGTCCCGGTTACGAACACCCGTACAGAGCTGCCCCGGGACACCTTTTAATACTTCGGAAGTCACCGATCTCGCCTGGTCTGCCGGAATCGACGGCCACCAGACCATCGGTGTGGGTTCGACCGTGTCACGAGCGTTTCGGTCGGTGGTGCAGTGCGCGGAGGTCTACCTCATGCCTCGCTGGTTCGCAGTAGTGCAACGTCGGAGACGAGGCGGATGTGGTCAGCCATGGCTCTGCCTGCCGTGGTCGGATCCTGCGCTCGTACTGCTTCGGCGATTCGGCGGTGGCCTTCGAGCGATGCTTTCGGTCGCTCGGATTGCGACAAGGATTCGATGCGTGTTTCGCGGATCAGTTCCGCGATTTCGCCCATGAGGCGTGCGAGGAGAGGGGAATGTGCAGCGTCGGTGATAGCGCGATGAAACATCTCGTCGCCTGACACGCCGCGGTCGCCGCCGGTGATCTCGGTCGCCATCACGGACAGTGCGTGATCGATGGCAGCCATCTCCGCGTCGCTGCGACGCTGTGCGGCCAATTCCGCTAGTTTCACTTCCAGCGCTTCTCGGGCTTCGATAACCTCCGGAAGTCGGTCGGCATGCTCGCGCAGTGCACGAATTGCGATATCTCCCACGGGGCGTCGAACCAGCACTGCTCCGTCGCCATGACGTACGGACAGAATGCCTTGAACCTCGAGAGCGACGAGTGCCTGGCTGAGGGATGCTCGACTGACGCCGAGTTGTGCAGCGAGTTCGCGTTCGGCGGGAAGTCGATCGCCGAGCTTCATGTCGCGATCGACGATGTGTGCACAGAGCTGTTCGACGATCACTTCGTACAGCCGCGGCCTGGCCACCGGGCGAATTTGCTCAGCCACTGTGTCACTCGCTCTCTGTTCCTCTAGGCCTACAAGTTTAACGGACCGCTCGGTAGTAACGACGAGCACATCGAGGGTTGACAAGTGATCCACTTCACTGGTTGAGTCCTTATTGACCCAGTGGCTAGTCCAATTGGCCACTGCGCAGCCGAAGCAACCGCTTCGGTGACGCCACAGATGAACCGGAGACCTCGATGTCGACCGAGCTGATTCCAATCCTTGCTCTTGTTGTCATGTTCCTTGCAGCCACGGTGTTCCCCGTCAACATGGGTGCGCTGGGCTTCGTGGCAGCGTTCTTCGTCGGAACCCTCGCCGTGGGTATGGGTACCGACGAGATCATCGGCGGATTCCCGAGCAGTTTGTTTCTGACCTTGGTCGGGATCACCTACCTGTTCGCGATAGCGCAGAACAACGGCACAGTGGACTTACTTGTCCGGGGTGCCGTACGCCTGGTCGGGGGGCGCGTCGCCCTGATTCCATGGGTGATGTTCGGCATCACCGCGGTGCTCACGTCGATCGGGGCACTCGGGCCCGCCGCGGTCGCCATCGTGGCTCCGATTGCGCTGGGATTCGCTGCCCGCTACAAGATCAACGCCCTGCTCATGGGCATGATGGTCATTCACGGAGCTCAGGCCGGCGGCTTCTCGCCGATCAGTATCTACGGAGTCACGGTCAACGGCATCGCCGCCGACGCCGGACTCACCAACAGCCCGCTGACACTGTTCCTCGGTAGCTTCATCTTCAATGCTGCAATCGGTGCCGCCCTGTTCGTGTTCCTGGGTGGTCGCTCGCTGATCGGCCGCAGCGTGCACGACGACGACGGCACCCGTCCCGACGGCGACACAGGCGGGGTCGGCGGTGGTGCACGCCGCTCGACGGTCATGCGTGGGTTCGGATCGAGTACGCCGAAGCCTTCGGGCCAGACGGTGACGGTCGAGAACGCCCCGCCGTTGGCGACTGCGGTCAAGGCCGTCACCTTCGATCAGATTCTGACGCTCATCGGCCTGGCGTCCTTGGCGGTGCTCTCGCTGATCCTGGACCTGGATGTCGGTTTCATCTCCATGACGGTTGCGGTAGTCCTTGCTCTGGCCTCGCCGAAGGCGCAGAAAGGGGCGATCAATCAGATCAGTTGGTCGACGGTCCTCCTGATCGGCGGTGTGCTCACATTTGTCGGGGTGCTACAGAAAGCCGGAACGGTCGGGTATGTCGGTGACGCGGTAGCGGGAATCGGAGTACCTCTCCTCGTCGCGTTGCTTCTGTGCTACATCGGTGCCATTGTTTCCGCGTTCGCCTCCTCGACCGCGATTCTCGGTGTCACCATTCCGCTCGCGGTCCCATTCCTGCTCGCCGGCGAAGTAGGCGCCGTGGGAGTCATTGTTGCACTTGCCATTTCCTCGACAATCGTCGATGTCAGCCCATTCTCGACCAACGGAGCTCTTGTCCTGGCCAACGCACAAGGCATCGACAAGGACGTGTTCTACAAACAGATCCTGAAGTACAGCGCCCTCGTTGTGGTACTCGGTCCGATCATTGCCTGGGGACTGCTGGTAGTGCCCGGTTGGCTGTAGCGGCCTCCGCAGTGTGTCGCGACCTACCGAAAGCGTCGCGGACACATTCTTGACATCCATTCGCATCGCTGGTCCAATTAAATTGGCTAGGCCACTGGGCCACTAGGCCAAGGTTACCTCTCGCTCTCGCACCCGGAAGAAGTTGATTTCGATGCCGCTCAACACGACAGGCAGAACCGGACCACTCGAAGGAACGGTGGTCATCGATCTGACGCGCGCCCTTGCCGGACCGCACGCGTCGATGATGCTGGGGGACCTCGGCGCCGACATCGTCAAGGTCGAAACGCCGAAAGGCGGCGACGACACCCGAGGTTGGGGCCCACCGTTCGTCGCCCCGGAGGGCGTGGATCGCGAGTCGACGTACTTCTTGTCGGCCAACCGGAACAAGAGATCGATCGCCCTCGATCTCAAGACCGACGACGGCCGAGAGGCATTGCACGACATGATCGAGCAGGCCGACGTGCTGCTGGAAAACTTCCGGACCGGCGTACTGGACCGGCTCGGATTCTCGCCCGCTCGTTTGGCCGAAATCAACCCCGGTCTCGTGGTGCTCTCGATCACCGGATTCGGGCACGACGGCCCAGAAGGCGGGCGTTCGGGGTACGACCAGATCGCGCAAGGTGAGGCGGGTCTGATGTCGTTGACCGGCTCCGGACCCGACGATCTCCAGCGGGTCGGAATCCCGATCGCCGATCTCCTCGCCGGCATGTACGGAGCCTTCGGTGTTCTCGCAGCACTTCGCGAGCGTGATCGCACCGGACGCGGCAAGGTGGTACGAACCTCGTTGCTGGCCAGCATCGTAGGTGTGCACGCCTTTCAGGGGACGAAATGGACCGTTGCGGGCGAGGTAGGTCAGGCGCAGGGGAATCATCACCCGTCCATCTGTCCCTACGGCCTCTTTCCCACCGCGGACGGTGCAGTTCAGATTTCAGTAGGCAGCGAAGGACTGTGGCACCGGTTCTGCGACGGCTTCGGCATCGACCCTGATCTGGAAGGCATGGCAACCAACCCACAGCGCGTCGAGTCGCGTCTCGAGGTCATCGAACTGGTATCGAAGATCTTCGGAACCTACGAGACCGAACCTCTGTTGAAGTTTCTCGACGAGATCGGTGTTCCCGCAGGAAAAGTACGCAACCTGCAGGAAGTCTACGAGTGGGAGCAGACCAAATCTCAAGGTCTGCTGGTCGACGTCCAACACGAAACGCTGGGAACCGTCACGCTCCCCGGACCACCCCTGCGCTTCTTCGAATCAGACGGCACCGAGGTCACCGAAACCCGCCACCTTGCCCCGCCGGTCCTCGGTGCCGACGACGAACTCGTCCGAGCATGGCTGAAAGAAGCGATCCGATGACCAGAATGACAGCGCACGAACTGCTGGACATCGTCGTCGACACAGACAGTTTCGACTCATGGGATACACCTGCCGTCGAGTACGTCGTCGACGAGACGTACGCCGAGGAATTGGCAGCGGCCCGCGAAAAGACCGGGCTCGATGAATCCGTCATCACAGGATCCGCCACTATCCGGGGCCGCAGAGTCGCCATTCTGGTGTGCGAATTCTCGTTCCTGGCGGGTTCGATCGGTGTGGCTGCGGGCGAGCGGCTCGTGACTGCAGTGCACCGGGCCACTGCGGAGCGGCTACCGCTTCTCGCGCTTCCGACATCGGGTGGGACGCGGATGCAGGAGGGCACCGTGGCGTTCCTGCAAATGGTGAAGATAACTGCGTCCATCACCGCACACAAGGCCGCTCACCTGCCCTACATCGTCTACTTGAGAAATCCCACCACGGGAGGGGTTTTCGCGTCCTGGGGTTCCCTCGGTCACGTCACCGTCGCCGAACCAGGTGCCCTGATCGGTTTTCTCGGGCCACGCGTCTACGAGGCGCTCTACGATGCCGAGTTCCCCGCGGGCGTGCAGACCTCGGAAAACCTACAGGCACACGGTCTCGTCGACGCGATCCGAGCGCCCGAGCAACTCGCCGAAATAGTCGATCGTGCACTGCGCATCATTTCCGACCCGCCCTCCTGCCGTGCGCGCACTTCCCATACGCCGGAATGGAGAATCGACGACGTACCGGCATGGACGTCCGTACTCGCATCGCGTAGGACGGACCGCCCGGGAGTTCGCGAACTTTTGTTCAACACCGCAGCGGACGTGTTGCCGCTCAATGGAACCGGTCAGGGTGAAGCCGACCCCGGGTTGATTCTCGCGCTGGTACGTTTCGGTGACATGCCGTGCGTCCTGCTCGGTCAGGATCGTCGGACCCAAACGGCGACGACGCCGCTCGGTCCTGCGGCTCTGCGCGAGGCGCGACGCGGTATGCGACTTGCGCAGGATCTGGAACTCCCACTTGTCACGGTGATCGACACCGCGGGGGCGGCTCTGTCCAAGGAGGCGGAGGAAGGCGGATTGGCCGGTGAAATAGCCAGGTGCATAGCCGATATGGTCGATCTGGACACCCCGACCGTCTCGTTGCTTCTGGGCCAGGGGACCGGCGGAGGGGCTCTTGCGCTCGTGCCGGCCGACCGCGTGCTGGCGGCCCAACACGCATGGCTTTCGCCGTTGCCTCCGGAGGGGGCAAGCGCAATAGTTCACCGCGACATCGCGCACGCCGCTGACATGGCGACCAAGCAAGGAGTGCGATCACTGGATCTGTTCGACGCGGGAATCGTCGACCTCGTCATTCCCGAATTGCCGGACGCCGCAGAAGAATCGCAACAATTCTGCGATCGAGTCGGGGTCGCTCTTCATCGCGAACTCGCCGACCTGGTCGGGCAAGACCCGGAGATGCGGCGCATCACGCGAGAAAAACGGTTCAACCGAATCGGCTGCACGTCGGCAACTACCTGAACATGCTCGACCCGATCCTCCTCAGAACGTTCCTCGCAGTCGAACGTACAGGCTCGTTCACGGCTGCGGCCGACACCCTCGGTCTGCGTCAGTCGACGGTCAGCGGTCATGTAGCTCGGCTGGAACACGCAACGAGGCAAACCTTGTTTCTTCGGTCTTCCGGACGGAGAACAAGGGTGACGACGACGGCCGCGGGTGGTGTCCTGACCGAACATGCAGGACGGATACTCGCGGCGCACGAGGCAGCAACCACCTTCTTTTCCGCACCTCGTGCGTCCGGCAGTGTTCGATTCGGGACAACCGAGGATCTACTGGCGGGGCCTGTTCCGGTAGTGCTTCGCAACTTCGGACAAGAACACCCCGATGTCACGCTGGAACTCGTGGTCGACGACGACGCCCAGCAACTCCGGCGTCGTCTCGGCACGCACGACATCGACTCCGCACTGATGGCTTGTCGACCTGCAAGTTCCGCCGGCACCGTCGTCGGTCACGACCGACTCGTATGGGCTCGGGCTCCTCACTCGAGATGTCCTTCCCGCTCCCGCGAGTCCGTCGTCGTCTATCTCCCACCCACTTGGGTCCGCGACGCGGCAATCGAGGTGCTGAATCTCGGCGGCTACGACTATCGAACACCGACCGAGGTGTGCTCGCGCCGCGAGGCCCACCTGGCGTCACTCGCGGGCGTGGGGTACAGCGTGTACGCGTCCACGTCGATTCCTGGTGGTCTGGAAGAAGCCACTCGCCTTCCCGAGCTTCCCTCGGTCGATTTCGTCGTCGAACACTCCGGGCCCGCCGACGCCCCGACAACCGCGCTGAACGATTACATCGAACGACACTTTCGTTGGGAGTTGCCCCGGAATCGCGGTACCTACGTGTAGGGGGATACCGACCATGCGGACTACCGAGGGCGTTGTTTCGGAATCGATCGGCCCGATAGCCTCGATACAGGCTCCAGCCTGCACGGACGTTACGTTCGATTGTGCTGAAGTCACCGTGTGATGGAGTGCGAATATCAAGCGTTCCCCAGGCCAACCCTGCACGGTCTTCGGGCTAGCTCCGCGAAAACTCAGACGCCCGCTGGATTTGCTCGTTCGTTGGCCGGATGCCGGTGTAGAGGACGAATTGCTCGGCGGCTTGAAGTGCGATGACCTCGGCGCCGGTGATGACGGGCTTGCCTGCGGCCCGGGCTTTGACGATCAACGGTGTTTCCGACGGCATGGCGACTACGTCGAACACTGCGTGGGCCCCGTGGATCTGCTCGTCGGAGTATGGCGAGGCATCGGCGTCGGGGCCGCCCGCCATTCCGACGGGGGTGACGTTGACTAGCAGGTCGGCCTGGACGGTGCGGGCAGACCACTCGTATCCGTAGGCGGCGGCCAGAGCCGGACCGGTGACCTCGTTGCGGGCGACGACGGTGCCTCGGGTGAATCCCGAATCACGAAGTGCTGCAACGACGGCTTTGGCCATTCCTCCGCTACCGGTCACCGAGACCGTGTAGTCGGTGGAGAAGCCTGATGACGCAAGCAGATTCGCGACTGCCTGATAATCGGTGTTGTACGCGTGCAGTACGCCGTTTTCGTTGACGATGGTGTTGACCGATTCGATGGCACTAGCCGACTCGTGCATCACGTCGATCGACGCGATGACGTCCTCCTTGAACGGCATCGACACTGCGCAGCCTCTGATACCGAGCGCGCGAACCCCGCCGATCGCTGCGGCGAGATCGGTCGTGGTGAAGGCTTTGTAGACGAAGTTCAGATCGAGTTCGTCGTAGAGGTAATTGTGAAAACGGGTACCGATGTTGCTCGGGCGACCGGAGAGCGACATGCACAGTTGTGTTTCACGGTCGAGGAAGCTGCGCGAGGACATCGTTCGGACTTTACTCTCAGCAGTTCTGCGCCACCGACGAGAGAGCGCGCTGGTCCGCCTGTGTGATCGGCAGCGCGTACTGCGCCGCGACGGACAGGTACTTGCCCGCGTAGAAGCATCGGTACGCGGCGTTGGGTGGTAGCCACTGCGCTGGAGTGGAGTCGCTCTTCGACTGATTGTCGGGCCCGTTCACGGCAAGGAGGTTGAAGTCGATGTCGTTGGCGAACTGGACTCGCTTGTCCGGTGTCCATGCGTTCGCGCCCATGTCCCAGGCCGCGGACAGTGGGTAGACGTGGTCGATCTGAATCTTGCCTGCGTCGGCCTTGACGAATTCGACGGACTCACCGGAGTACGGGTCCGCGAGAACCCCCGACGTGACCACGCAGTTCCGAGTCCCGTCGCGGAACGTCACCTCGGTGAGGGAACGCGCCAGGACGTTGTCGCGGGTACCGCAGCCGTCGTGACCGCCGGGCCCGTCGTAATCGTCGGTCCACGCCGGACCGAACACGCAGCCCTCCCCGCTTTTGCAGCCCCGCTCGTATCCCGGGTTGTCGGGCCTGTCCGCGACCACCTGAACCCGTGCAAGTAGATCCTCGATCTGCACTCGTGTGGGACTACCCGGCGCCGGGGGAGGCGGCGAAAAACCTGGAATCGACGCTCTGTCGCAGGACCCGAATGCAGTCATGGCCAGAGCGGCCACCAGCAACAGCAGCGCCACACGCAGCTTCTTCACACACGCCCAATCGTCGTACTCGGTCTATCCGGACACGATTGTGCCGCACCCCACCGACATTGATTGCTCAGCCGACTTCGATGATCACCTTGCCGGTTGCGTGGCCGCGCTCCACCGTCGCGAGTGCTTCGCCTGCCCGCTCGAGCGGGAAGGCCTGGTCGATCCGAGGTGTCAGCACACCGGTGGCCACCAGGTCGGCCACGGCCTCGTACGCCTCCGTGGTTCGTCTGCGGTGCACGCCCGACCCGCCCAGCGACGTCGCGAGCACGGGATCCGCGACGCTGACGACAGGTGCGTCGGGCTTTGTCAGCGATACCGCCGATTTCAATGTGTCCCCGCCGACGAGATCGAAGATGCCGTCCACCACGGTGTCCACGGCGTCGGCGAAGTGTTCGCCGGAGGGGACGAAACGAGCCCGGAGGCCGGACACCCACTCCTGCTTGCCCGTGCCGGCCACGCCGATCGTGTTCAGACCGCGCGCCTTGGCTATCTGCAGCACGGCGGAACCGACCCCGCCGCCCGCGCCGAGTACCAGCAACGTCGAACCGCTCGCGAGGCCCAGCTGGTCGACACCGTCGTAGGCCGTACCTGCCGCAACCGGCAGCGTGGCGGCGGCGGCGAACGTCACGGCATCGGGCTTGTGTGCGGCGCTGGACGCGTTCAGCACCGTGTACTGCGCGTACCCGCCGTGACCGGCCGCGGTGGATCCGAACACTCGATCGCCCACCGAGAAACCGTCCACATGAGTACCGACCTGAACCACCGTGCCGGACACCTCACGGCCGAGAACTGCCGGTAGGGACGTTTGTACGGTGTCCTTGCGGTTGCCGGCCCGCACCTTCCAATCGGCAGGGTTCACCCCGGCTGCATGCACCGCTACCAGCACCTGTCCCTGTCCGGGGTCTGGAATCGGCACGTCGAGGAAATACTCGGTTTCGGGACCTCCGTACTCACTGAACCCATAAGCGATCATTCATCCACTGTGCCAAATGTCCGGTAGTCGGTGGGCGAGGTGTGCCATTTCTCGCCCGTCGGCGTCGCACGGACCCCGCGCACGGTGCGGCAACCGGCACACCACGCCCATCCGTAACCGAGCACCCTGGTTGGATGGACGAGTGCTTCACGGTCTCTGGTCTCCCGGCAGCGGGTTGGCGCTGTGGGACGACGAGGTCACCACCGGTACGGAGCCCGCTCTACCTGCCGCGCTCGCGCAGGTATTCGGCAGACCGTTTCGTCACCGAGTCGAGGTCACGTTCCCGCCGACCGACGGGGGGCGGCCCCCGACGGCCAGCGTTCCCGCGATCGCGCTCGTGCCGTTCAATGCAGCCGACCTGCTGCTCAGGATCACGCCGCATCCGCTGATCGCAGGTGATCTGCAGTATCTGGCGCACGTCGCGCACGGCATCGAGCGGTGGGCGCGCGCAGGCAGAGTCGTACCCTCGCTCGTCCGACTGGAAGGGACGTGGTGGCCGAGGTGGCGTCTGGTGGGCGGGGAGCGCCAACGGGCCTGGGCCAGCGAACTCGCCGCGGCCATGCCGTCCGTGCAGCGTGCGGCCCACAGACCCAAGGCAATCCTGGACGACATGCTGGCCGAGCTGACCGATCCCATCGTCAGGTCGGTGCTGGGCAGACCCTTTCCGGAACACCCGCTGCTGTCGGCCCTCGTTCTGGACGACCCCTACGTGGAAGGCACTCAGCAGGCCTCGACTCTGCTGGAGAAGTGGCGGGAAACCCTCACCGTCGACGAGCCGTCGCTGGTACTGCGATTGCTCGAACCCACCGACGACGAGCCCGAAGATTCTGCGGATTTCGGCGAAGCGTTCTGGACCTTGCAGGTGTGTCTGCGCGCCGACGGCGAAGCGCCCGTGCCGGTTCCGATGAACCGCCGCGTCGACGCGACCCTGCTCTCCACAGCCGTGCGCAAGCTCGGCGAGGCCGTGGCGGCGTACCCGCGGCTGCGGGATCTGCCATCGGAGGACGGCACGCTCGATCTCCTGCTGCCCACGTCGGTGGTGATCGATCTCGTCGAGCACGGCGCGACGGCACTGCAGGCGACCGGAACGACGGTGCTGCTGCCCCGGGCATGGACGCGGCTGGATCCGTCGATGCGCTTGCGGGTGGAATCACCCGCGGTGACCAAGGCCGCCGCCGACCGAGCCGTCGGCATGGAGGAACTGGTCTCCTACGACTGGCAACTTCAGCTCGGCGACATGGTCCTCACCGAGGCCGAGATGAACCGCCTGGCCGTATCCAAGGGTGACCTGGTGCGTCTGCGCGGGCAGTGGGTGCTCGCCGACGGTGGTCAACTCGCCCGCGCCGCCAAATACGTCGCCGAGCACCACGGCGACGGGACCCCGCTCGGCAAGCTGATGCGCGAGATGACCCTTGCCGATCCGCCTCCGGCGTCCGTTCAGGACATCCGGGCGACGGGATGGGCGAAGGCGCTGCTCGAGCCGGGAGCGAGCCCGGAGCCGATTCCGCTTCCACCGGGCGTGAACGCAACCCTGCGGCCGTACCAGCAGCGTGGTGTGGAGTGGCTGGCGTTCATGAGCAGGCTGGGACTCGGAGCGGTACTCGCCGACGACATGGGGCTCGGCAAGACTCTGCAGGTCCTCACCTTGCTCGCGCACGAACGGAGTACGACGCCGACGCTTCTGGTGGCGCCGATGTCGGTCGTCGGAAACTGGCAGCGCGAAGCCGCGAAGTTCACCCCCGGCCTACGCGTGATGGTTCACCACGGTGCGGCGCGGTTGAGCGGTGACGAACTTCGAGACGCCATTTCCGCGCACGATCTCGTCGTGACGACGTATGCACTGATGGCGCGCGATCGGGCGCAGTTGGCGGAGCGGACGTGGCGTCGGGTCGTGCTCGACGAAGCGCAGCACATCAAGAACTCGGGTACGGGGCAGGCGAAGGCGGCTCTCGCCATTCCGGCCGAGCACAAGATCGCCCTCACCGGAACTCCCGTCGAGAACCGACTGGACGAGCTCCGCTCGATCCTCGACTTCGCCAACCCTGGAATGCTGGGCAGACCAACGGATTTCCGCAAGCGCTTCTCCGTTCCCATCGAACGCGAGAAAGACGAGAACGCGGTGACACGCCTGCGCGCCATCACCTCTCCGTTCATTCTCCGACGGGTCAAGACCGATCCCGCCGTCATCTCCGATCTTCCGGAGAAAAACGAGATGACGGTGCGCTCGAACCTCACCGCCGAGCAGGCGGGCCTGTACAAGGCCGTCGTCGACGAGATGATGGCCCAGATCGCCGACGCCAAGGGGATGAAGCGCAAGGGCGCCGTGCTGTCTGCGCTGACGAGGCTGAAACAGGTGTGCAACCATCCAGCGCACTTCCTGTCGGACGGCTCGCCGGTGCTCAAGCGCGGGCACCATCGCTCCGGAAAGATCGGCCTCGTCGAGGACATGCTCGATTCGATCCTCGGGGAGAACGAGAAAGCGTTGCTGTTCACGCAGTTTCGGGAGTTCGGCGACATCGTCGCGCCGTTCTTCGCGGAAAGGTTCGGCACCGCCGTGCCGTTCCTGCACGGCGGTGTCACCAAATCGAAGCGTGATGCGATGGTGGAGGCCTTCCAAGCCGACGGCGGCCCACCGATCATGATGCTCTCGCTCAAGGCAGGTGGAACCGGGTTGAACCTCACCGCGGCCAACCACGTCGTGCACCTCGACCGCTGGTGGAATCCGGCGGTCGAGAACCAAGCGACCGACCGCGCCTTCCGGATCGGCCAGCGCAAGAACGTCTCGGTGCAGAAGCTGCTCTGTGTCGGAACGGTCGAGGAGCGCATCGATTCGATGTTGCACTCCAAACAAGACCTCGCGAATCTCGCCGTCGGCACCGGCGAGAACTGGGTGACCGAGATGGATACCGCAGAACTGCACGAACTGTTCCGTCTCAGCGAAGACGCGGTAGGTGAGTGATGGTCGACTTCAGTCAGTATGGCAAGCGTCGGAAAGCCAAGGGCGGCATCGAGTCCCGCAACAAGCGCGGTGCATTCGGCCAGACCTGGTGGGGGAGGCACTTCGTCACCGCCATGGAGGACCTGGCCGATCCGGGCAGAATCGCCCGTGGCCGGACGTACGCGCGACAGGGCCAGGTGCTCAATCTCGGTGTCGAACGCGGCCAGATCTACGGCGAGGTTCAGGGCAGCCAGCTGGAACCGTTCTCGGCGTCGATCACCGTCGATCCGCTGACCGACGGTCAGATCTCGGCGCTGATGAGCCGCGTCGCATCCAACCCAGGAATGTTGGCCGAACTGGCGTCCAACTCGATCCCACAGGCACTGGCGTCGATTCTTCTTCCGCACGACCGCGGTCAGCTGGACTTCGACTGCACCTGCCCCGACGACGGTTGGCCGTGCAAGCATGCGGCTGCCTTGATGTACATCGCCGCCGAACACGTCGATGCGTCC
This sequence comes from Rhodococcus sp. RS1C4, assembly GCF_002258225.1. NCBI lineage: Bacteria > Bacillati > Actinomycetota > Actinomycetes > Mycobacteriales > Nocardiaceae > Rhodococcus > Rhodococcus sp. RS1C4. Next base: position 55,198 of record NZ_NOXZ01000032.1, read on the forward strand.
GCCGCGACAATTCTGACGCTCCGCGGCGTCGATTTGGATCAACTGATCGAGGGCGTCGGTGACGGCGACGACGAACTCGATTCCGGCGACTGGTTCGGGGACGACGCCAGACTGCCCGCTCTTCCGAAACCGACGTCGGCGCCGGCGATGGACGACCTGGACCCGCTGATCCTGCGCAAGGTCTTCCGAGCCGACGGGTCCAACGAGGCCGAGGTCAGCCGGGCTGTTGCCGAGCTGCGGGCGTTGTACGACCGGCTCTGACCCGCTCACCTGCTGGACATACATGGAAGTCCGACTATAGGATGAGCACACTTCATTCTCGTACCTGTTAGGACGGATTCCATGGCTCGCGAACTCACGCATTTCATCGGCGGCAAGCACGTTCCCGGAGAGTCGGGGAATTTCGGCGACGTGTTCGACCCCAATACCGGCGAGGTTCAGGCGCTCGTTCCGCTGGCCAGTGACGCCGAGGTCGAGGCGGCCATCGCCGACGCCGAGCAGGCGCAGCGCGAGTGGGCGACGTGGAACCCGCAGCGCCGCGCCCGCGTGCTGATGAAGTTCCTGCAGCTCATCAACCGCGACATGGACGAGCTCGCTCGCTTGCTGTCGAGCGAGCACGGCAAGACCATCGCCGACGCCAAGGGCGACATCCAGCGCGGCCTCGAGGTCGTCGAGTTCGCCGTCGGTATCCCGCACCTGCTCAAGGGTGAGTACACCGAAGGCGCGGGCGGCGGAATCGACGTCTACTCGATGCGGCAGCCGCTCGGCGTCGTCGCGGGTATCACCCCGTTCAACTTCCCGGCGATGATCCCGCTGTGGAAGGCAGGCCCGGCCATTGCGTGCGGCAACGCGTTCATCCTCAAGCCGTCCGAGCGTGACCCGTCGGTACCGCTCAAACTGGCCGAGCTGTTCCTCGAAGCCGGTTTGCCGCCGGGCATCTTCAACGTCGTCAACGGCGGCAAGAACGCCGTCGACGTGCTGCTGAACGACGATCGCGTCAAGGCCATCGGCTTCGTCGGATCGACCCCGATCGCGCAGTACATCTACGAGGAAGCCGCCAGGAACGGCAAGCGCGCCCAGTGCTTCGGTGGCGCCAAGAACCATGCTCTCGTCATGCCCGACGCCGATCTCGATCAGGTCGCCGACTCCCTCCTCGGTGCTGCCTACGGCTCCGCGGGCGAGCGCTGCATGGCCATCTCGGTTGCCGTTCCTGTCGGTGAGGAGACTGCCGATGCACTCGTCGCCAAGCTGAAGGAACGCGTCGCGACGCTGAAGATCGGCCGCTCCGACGACGAGGCCGCGGACTTCGGGCCGCTCGTGGGAAGCGATGCGCTGAAGCGGGTCAACGACTACACCCAGATCGGGATCGACGAAGGAGCCGAGCTCGTCGTCGACGGCCGGGACTTCGTGCTCGAGGGCCACGAGAACGGATTCTTCGCGGGCGCAACGTTGTTCGACAAGGTCACCACGGACATGCGCATCTACAAGGAAGAGATCTTCGGACCGGTCCTCATCGTAGTGCGCGCCGAGGACTACGAGGACGCACTGCGTCTGCCCACCGAGCACGAATACGGCAACGGCGTGTCCATCTTCACCCGTGACGGCGACACTGCTCGCGACTTCTGCTCGCGCGTGCAGGTCGGCATGGTCGGCGTCAACGTCCCGATCCCGGTGCCGATCGCTTACCACACGTTCGGCGGCTGGAAGCGGTCCGGCTTCGGCGATCTCAACCAGCACGGACCGGACTCGGTGCGCTTCTACACCAAGACCAAGACCGTCACGCAGCGGTGGCCGTCGGGCACCAAGGAGCAAGCTGCCAATCACTTCGTCATCCCCAACATGGACTGACGCATGTTCACACTGACCGAAGACGAAAAGGCGATCAACGAAACCGCACGGGATTTCGCCGACGAGTTCCTCGCTCCCGATGCAGTCGAATGGGACCAGAACAAGCACTTCCCGGTGGACGTGTTGCGCAAGGCGGCCGGTCTGGGAATGGGCGGTATCTACATCGGTGAGGACGTCGGTGGGTCCGGCTTGACGCGGCTGGATTCGGTCCGCATCTTCGAGCAGCTCGCGACGGGTGATCCGTCGATCGCGGCCTACATCTCCATCCACAACATGGTGACGTGGATGATCGACACCTACGGCAACGACGAACAGCGTCGCCAGTGGGTGCCGGGATTGTGCTCGATGGACCAGCTGGGCAGCTACTGCCTCACCGAGCCCGGTGCGGGGTCCGACGCGGCGGCCTTGAGTACCAAGGCTGTTCGCGACGGTGACGACTATGTGCTGAACGGCGTCAAGCAGTTCATCTCCGGTGCGGGTACGTCGGACGTGTACGTCGTGATGGTCCGAACGGGCACTGCGGGTCCCAAGGGAATTTCCGCGATCATCGTGCCCAAAGATTCGCCCGGTCTGTCCTTCGGGGCGAACGAGAAGAAGATGGGGTGGAACGCCCAGCCCACACGCCAAGTCATCTTCGAGGACGTTCGCGTCCCGGCCGCCAACGTCCTCGGTAACGAGGGCGACGGTTTCCGCATCGCGATGAACGGACTCAACGGTGGCCGGCTCAACATTGCAGCCTGCTCCATCGGCGGGGCGCAGAGCGCACTGGACAAGGCCGTTGCCTATCTCCTCGAACGCAAGGCGTTCGGTGCCCGGCTGCTGGACTCGCAGGCTCTGCAGTTCCGGCTGGCGGACATGAAGACCGAACTGGAAGCTGCACGCACCATGCTCTGGCGCGCCGCCGACGCACTGCAGAACGACGAGGCGGACAAGGTCGAACTGTGTGCGATGGCAAAGAGATTCGCCACGGACACGGGTTTCGAGGTCGCCAACGCTGCGCTGCAGTTGCTCGGTGGATACGGTTACCTCGCGGAATACGGTGTGGAGAAGATCGTCCGCGATCTTCGTGTGCACCAGATCCTCGAGGGAACCAACGAGATCATGCGAGTCGTGGTGGCTCGCTCGATAGTGGGAGCAGCATGACCGAGGCAGTTACCGAATCCGAAGCAGAAGTGCTGTTCGACGTCGCCGGCGGAGTCGGCCGGATCACGCTGAACCGCCCCAAGGCGATCAACGCGCTCAATCACGCGATGGTGCAGCAGATTGCGCCGAAGCTCGACCAGTGGGCTACCGCCGACGACGTCGACCTCGTGCTGCTCGTCGGCGCAGGCGAACGTGGTCTGTGCGCGGGCGGCGACATCGTCTCGATCTACCACGACGCCAAGGACGGCGGCAGCGGTTCGAAGGACTTCTGGCGCGACGAATACATTCTCAACGCGGCGATCGCCCGATTCCCGAAGCCGTACGTCGCCATCATGGACGGTGTGGTCATGGGCGGCGGCGTCGGGTTGTCCGCTCACGGGAACGTCCGAATCGTCACCGAGCGATCGAAGATCGCGATGCCGGAAGTCGGGATCGGTTTCATCCCCGACGTCGGTGGCACGTACCTCCTCGCCCGGACGCCGGGAGAACTCGGCACCCACCTCGGCCTGACGACGGCGCGCATGGACGCAGGCGACGCGATCGCAGCAGGATTTGCGGACCACTACATGCCGTCGGAGAATCTGGAGAAATTCTACGACGCCCTGGAATCCGGTGAATTGTCCGACGCTCTCGACGAGTTCACCGAAGAAGCACCTGCGTCGACGCTCGATGCATCGCGTGAGTGGATCGACAGGTACTACGCAGGAGACAGTGTCCAGGCCATCGTGGACGGACTGCGCGGCAGCGGGATACCCGACGCCGAGAAAGCTGCGGGCGACATCGAATCGAAATCGCCTGTCTCGCTGAAGGTGACCTTGCGCTCGCTGCGGCACGCGGCTACGGCGTCGTCGCTCGAGGAGGTGTTGAACGAGGAGTATCGAGTCTCGCTAGCGAGCCTCGAATCACACGATCTCGTCGAGGGCATCCGCGCGCAGGTCGTGGAGAAGGACAGAAACCCGAAGTGGTCGCCGGCGACGCTCGCCGACGTGACCGACGCCGACGTCGATCGGTACTTCGCATCGTTGGGTGACAGGGAACTGGGGCTGGAGTGGAGCCTGCAGAAACGACCGATGGGACTGGAGAAGAACACATGAGTGAGAAGACGATCGGCTTCATCGGTCTCGGCCACATGGGCGGCCCGATGGCGGCCAATCTGGTCAAGGCCGGGTACACGGTGCAGGGCTTCGATCTGGTCCCGGCGGCATTGGCGCAGGCCGAGTCCGACGGGGTGACCGTCGTCGACTCTGCGGTGGCGGCAGTGAAGGACGCGGGCATCGTCGTGACGATGCTTCCGAACGGACGGCTTGTTCTCGATCTGTACAAGGATCTGCTGCCGGCGGCGGCGCCGGGCACGTTGTTCATCGACAGTTCCACGATCGATGTCGCCGACGCCCACGCCGCGCACAAGCTGATCGACGACGCGGGCCACCGTGGTCTCGACGCGCCGGTGTCCGGCGGAGTCGGCGGGGCGGCTGCGGGGACGTTGACGTTCATGGTCGGTGGCTCGGAGGAGGACTTCGCTTCGGCAGCAGCGGTTCTCGATGTGATGGGCCGCAAGGTCGTGCACTGCGGGCAGGCCGGTAACGGTCAGGCCGCCAAGATCTGCAACAACATGATCCTCGGCGTGTCCATGATCGCGATCAGCGAGGCGTTCGTGCTGGGGGAGAAGCTCGGACTCAGCAATCAGGCTCTGTTCGACGTTGCGTCGACGGCGTCCGGTCAGTGTTGGGCGCTCACCACCAACTGCCCGGTTCCGGGCCCAGTCCCCACGTCGCCGGCGAACAACGACTACAAGCCGGGCTTCGCCGCTGCTCTGATGGACAAGGACCTCGGTCTCGCCGCCAATGCGTTGCGCGACAATGGTGTCGAGGGAGTTCTGGGGTTGCAGGCCGCCGAGATCTACGCGAAGTTCAAGGAGACGTCCGGCGGCGGTACCGATGTCGACTTCTCCGGCATCATCAACGACATTCGTGAGCGTTCGACAGGAGCAGCACAGTGACGGATTTCGAGACCATTCTGCTCGAGCGTCGTGGGCGCGTCGGCATCATCACCCTGAATCGACCGAAAGCACTGAACGCGCTCAATTCTCAGCTGATGCACGAGGTCGTCTCGGTCGTCGAGGAACTCGATCGTGACGAGAACATCGGCGCCATCCTCATCACCGGTTCGGAGAAGGCCTTCGCTGCCGGGGCGGACATCAAGGAGATGCAGCCCAAGTCCTACATGGACGTCTACCTCGACGACTTCTTCACGGCGTGGGATCGTCTCGCCGCGGCCAGGACGCCGATCGTGGCGGCGGTGTCCGGTTATGCACTCGGCGGTGGGTGCGAACTCGCGATGATGTGTGACGTCCTGATCGCGTCGGACACCGCGGTGTTCGGCCAGCCCGAGATCAAGCTCGGCGTCATTCCCGGAATCGGTGGTTCGCAGCGTCTGACTCGTGCGGTCGGCAAGGCCAAGGCGATGGAGATGGTGCTGACCGGGCGGAACATGAAGGTCGAGGAGGCCGAGCGAGCCGGCCTCGTCTCTCGTGTCGTCCCGGTAGCCGACCTGCTCGACGACGCCATCGCCACGGCGACCACGATCGCGGAGATGTCGCTTCCTGTTGCGATGATGGCGAAGGACGCCGTGAACCGGTCGTTCGAGTCGTCGCTCGCCGAGGGAGTCAGGTTCGAGCGTCGCCTGTTCCATTCGACGTTCGCGACCGACGATCAGAAGGAAGGCATGGCCGCGTTCGTGGAGAAGCGTCAGGCCAAGTTCGTCAATCGCTGAACTGCTGATCGGTTGCACCACTGATCGTGGACAGCAACGCGGCGCCCCGGGCCGACACGAGCTCGGGGCGCTGCGGCACCACCGTCCGCAGGCGCAGGCGTTTCTCGAAGGCCGCGCCGATCGAGGTGACGTTGGCGCCCCCACCGAGCAGGACGATGGACGCAGGTTTGGTGCCGGACAGTTCGATCGTCTGTTCAACCACCATCGTCGCGTAGCGCACCGGACCGGCGATGACGTCGTCGAAGTCGCGGCGCGTCAGCACGTGGTGGCCAGCGCCGTCGGGATCGTGTGCGCTCACCACTCCGCCGTCACTGAGCCGCTCCTTGAGTGCGCGGGACGAGTCGATGTCCGTCCGGACTCCATGGTCGGCGAGATGTCGGCGAACGAGGTGGTCCAGGTCGTCACCGCAGAACGTCTCTGTTCGACGGGCGGCGACGGTTCTCCCCGCGGCCAGATCCAGCACGGACACCGTCATACCGGTGCTCCCCAGATCGCACAGCACCGTCGATCCGTGCGCGGGAACGGTTCCGGTGAACCGAAGGTAACGCAGCTGCGCCGCGGGTTCGTGCACGAGTTGGGCGTAGCGCGGATCACGGTGAGCGCTGATGGCGTCGGCTTCCTCGGCCAGCCGGTACGCGATGGCCGAATACTGCACCGGTAGAGACAGTTTGGCGGCGATGGCATGCAGGGCGGACACCCCGTCGGAGATCGTGGACACCAACGACTGACCTCGTCGGCGACGCACGGTACGCGACGCCACCGGCGCGCGATGAGGACTGTCGAGATACGTCAGGATCGCGCGCGCACCGTGTGCCCCCGCGCCTACACCCACAACCAACACTGCTTTGCTCCAACCTGGGAGCGGCCCCCGCCACACCCGGTGACCATTTGATCATGAAACGGGTGAGCGAGCGCGATTCACCAGGCCGCAGTGGCCCCGTCGTCCTCGAAATCGCCAGCGGTGCGCCTCAGTTCGGCCAGGATTCGCACCAGCGACGTCAACCGGTCCTTCGCCAGACCGGGCTTGCCGAACACTTGCGCATTGAGCTTCTCGGTGGCATCGACCGCCAGTTCGCGGCCGCTGTCGGTGATTTCGACGAGGGTGGTGCGTCGGTCGCTCGGATGCGGCGTCCGGCGCACGTACCCGGCGGTCTCCAGCCGATCCACCGCATTGGTGACACTCGTCGGGTGGACCTGCAGGCGCGCACTTGCTTTTGCCATCGGGATCGCACCGGTCTTGGTGAAGGTCAGCAACGTCAACAACTCGTAGCGCGAGAACGTCAAACCAGTCGGCTTCAGCACTTCCTCGACCCGCGCGAGCATGATCTGCTGCGCGCGCATCAGCGACGTGACCGCGGCCATCCCGTCGGCGACGTCGCCCCATCCATGCTTGGTCCACTGACGGTGGGCCTCTGCAATGGGATCGAGTGGAAGCGGCGACGAAGCAGACATGCCGTCCATCCTCCCATGGCATCCGGCCTGGGCGCCGTCGTCTGCCGTGTCTTTGAAATCACGCTGAGCAGAACCATGGTCACATCGGGTTCACTGGGGCACTCTTGTCCTCGATGCGGGTGTGGCTGAGTGGCTAGGCACCGGCCTGCAAAGCCGTTTACACGGGTTCGAATCCCGTCGCTCGCTCGAAGGAACCGCCAGGCGACATGCCTGGCGGTTCCGCTTTTCTCACCCTGCGCCGTCCGCCGGCCGACGTGTTCCGCGCTGGTTCTGCTCAGCGCTTCCGGCGGGCTGCCGCCGAGCGTGGGGGTGCTGTGCGCATGTGATCGCGGACCGGCGACAGGAGTTCGCCGAGAGCCCGGGTGTCCGACGGCGACAGCGACGAGAACAGTTGCTGCTGAACGATCTCGACGTGGCCGGGAATCACCTTGGCGATCAACGCCCGTCCGGAGTCGGTGACCGTGACGGTGACGCTGCGTTCGTCGTCGGGCGACGGTCCGCGGGACACGAGACCCGCTTTTTCGAGCAATCCAGCCTGGTAGGTCAGTCCGCTACGGCTGTAGACGACGCCGTCGGCGAGGTCGGTCATGCGTTCGCTGCCCGATGGCGAGTCGAGGGCCAGGCGGGCGAGCAACTGGAACTGCACGTAGCTGAGGTCTCCGTCCTCCCTCAATTGCTGCTCCACCGCGTGACGCAGCAGGCCGGCGACCTCCATGAGCGAGAAGTACGCGCCGAGTTGAACGGAGTCGAGGGCGGGCGATTGTTCCGACATGTGACCACTCTACAACTGCTTCGTATTCGAAAGACTTGCTTCGAATTCGCAGCAGTGCTAGCTTTGCGGTGTGCTTCGAAATCGAAGCACTTCGGGTTCGACGAGAGGCAATACCATGAAGGCCATTCGCTTCCACCAGTACGGCGACGCCGATGTTCTGCGGTACGAGGACGTCGAGACTCCCGTTCCCGCAGCCGGTCAGGTTCGCGTTCGCGTTGCAGGAACCACCTTCAACGGCGTCGACGGAAACATCCGGGCGGGCAACATGCAGGAGCCGATGCCACTGACCCTGCCGCACATCCCGGGTGTCGATGTCGCGGGAACCGTCGACGCGCTGGGCGACGGAGTCGACAACCGAAAGGTCGGGGACCGGGTGATCGGATTCCTTCCGTTCGTCACGGACGGTGCGTCAGCAGAATTCGTGGTCGTCGACGCCGACGCGCTCGCACCGGCTCCGACGTCGATTCCGCTCGCTGATTCGGCAGTGCTCGGCGTGGTCGGACTGACCGCGTGGCAGGCGTTGTTCGATCACGCCGAGCTGAAGCGCGGACAACGCATCCTGGTGAACGGCGCGAGCGGGGCCGTCGGTGGGTTCGCCGTGCAATTGGCCCACGCGGCAGGCGCGTACGTCGTCGCGACGGGGCGTGCGTCGGAGACAGAGCGTCTGAGGAAGCTCGGTGCCGACGAGGTCGTCGACCATTCGGCGGTCGACGTCGTGGTCGCGCTGACGACGCCCGTCGACGTTCTGGTGAACTTCGCGCCCATCACGCCGGACCTGTTCGGCGCCTTGGCAACCCGAGTCGCGGACGGCGGCGTGGTCGTCAACACCACGGTCTGGATGCCCGCGCCGAGTGACGAGGCGCGCGGTGTTCGCGGCATCGACATGTACCTCCGCAGCGACGCCGCGCAACTGTCCGAACTCTCGACGCGTGTCGACCGAGGCGAGCTCGTCGTCGACGTGGCCGACCGAGTTGCGCTCCGTGAGCTCGCGACGGTGCACGCCCGCGCCGCAGCGGGGAACCTGCCGGGCAAGGTCGTCGTGATTCCCGGTTCGTGACGTGGTGTCAGCGACTGGTGCAACCCATCGGCATTCCGGTGACCCGGTGCAGTGCCAGCATCGCTCCCCATGGGCCGATGACCCACACCGGCCAGGGGTAGAGGAAGTTCCCGGTGGCGACCGAGGTGACGGCCCAGATGGTCAGGCACAGGACTCCGACGCTCGCCCACGTCAGCAGTTCGCGGCTCATCGGTGGACGTTGCGGGGACTGCGGCTCGATGAGTGTCGAGGCCACCGGTGTCGAGGCGACAGGTGCGGGGAGGTCGCGGAACACGTCGTCGAGGTCGGCGCGCGTGACGGCGGCGTAGGCCTGGGCGGCGCGTCCGTCGAAGTCCTCGATCGTCAGGCGGCCGGACGCCACATGGCTGGTCAGGAGGTCGACGGCGGCGTCGCGGTGCGCGTCGGACAGGCGGGTGTTCGAGTTCGTTTCACGGACATTCGGTTGGTACGGCATCTGCACTCCAACTCCGGACTGACGTTCCATTGTGGACTGTCGGGGTGTGTCCAGCATCGACCTACCACTGTGGAATGTCAAGGTGTGGGAGCATGACGATGTGCCCGAAAAACCACCGTTGAACGCGACCGCGGCGTCACTGCTCGGGTTCCTGCATCGCGGCTCCATGACCGGCTGGGACCTTCATGCCACTGCCGTTGCCTGCATCGGCGGCTTCTGGACCGTCACGCGGAGTCAGGTGTATCGGGAACTTGCGGCGCTGACCACGAGGGGCCTGATCGAGGAAGGCGCGGTGGGAGCCAGGGCTCAGAAACCGTTCACCATCACCGATGACGGGCGGGCGGAGTTCGCCCGGTGGATCGACCGGGCTCCCGGTGAGGAGAACATTCGACACCCGCTGTTGCTGACTCTGGCGTTCGGCGAGCATCTCGCCCCGGGGCGGGTGGCGGGGATACTGGCCGACCACCGGCGTCGGCACGCGGACACCCTGGCTCGCTACCGGGAGCAGCGCGCCGCGTCGGGCGGCGCGAGTGTGTTCGATCTGGCCACATTGGATTTCGGAATCAGGTACGAGCAGGCGACACTCGACTGGTTCGATGCACTACCCGACCAGCTTCGAGTCGGAAGCTTCAGGCCAGGAGCCGAGCCGCCCGCGCCACGGTGACCGCCCAGTCGGAGTCCGATCGCCAGGGTCGCAGATCCCAAGTGCCGAAACGATGTTCGACGATCAGGCCGGACGCGGCGAGATCGTCGTCGAACTGTCCCACGGTGTACTCCCGGTCGGTGGCGAAGCCCGCGACGAACACGCCGCCCGGCGTCAGATGCGCCGCGATGCGCTCCACCGCACTGCGCTCGGTTCCGGGCTCCACGAACACCATCACGTTCCCGGCCGCGACGACGGCGTCGAACGTCTCACCGAGGTCCAGCTGGGTCAGGTCGGCCTGGTGAACGGTGATGTCCGGGTTCAGGCGGGCTGCGTCGACGAACACGGGGTCGAGGTCCACTGCGGTCACCCGATGTCCTCGACGGGCGAGCTCCGCGCCGAGACGCGCTGTGCCACAACCCGCGTCGAGGACCGAACTGCCCGGCGTGAGGAGCGCGTCGACCATCCGTGCCTCACCGTGCACGTCGACGCCCCGAGCCTCGAGCCGAGCGAACCTGTCGACGTATTTCCTGGACTGTGCCTCGTCGTTCTCGGTCTGCCAGCGTGTCGGAGCCATGGTGGACACTCTAGGCGGCCGCCGCGCACACCTCCGCCACACGATCGAGCGCAATCGTGGAATTGTGAACCTGTGAGTGCATCTTTTACACCCGAAGACGACGCACGGTTCGCAGCCGACGTTGCGCAGGCCGCGGGCAGAGTGCTGCTCGACATTCGTACGCGCGAGAACGGAAGAACGGAAGGGCGCGAGCTCGGCCGTCTCGGAGACGCCGAGGCGAACGGTCTCATCCTCGCCAGATTGAGAGCCGATCGGCCGGGCGATGCCGTGCTGTCCGAGGAGTCCGCCGACGATCCGGCCCGGCTCGACGCACAGCGCGTCTGGATCATCGATCCACTGGACGGGTCGCGCGAGTACGGAATCCAGGGGCGTGAGGACTGGGCGGTCCACGTCGGACTCTGGGAGGCCGGGAAGGGGATGACCGCGTCCGCGGTTGCTCAACCTGCTCTCGGAGCCGTCTACTCGACCACGAAGACGGGGCAACGGGCGCCGTCGAACGGCAGGCCTACCCTCGTCGTGAGCGACAGTCGTCCGCCGTACTACATCGAAGCGGTCGCCGACGACGTCGGTGGAGATGCCGTCACGATGGGATCGGCCGGGGCGAAGGCGATGGCCGTCGTCCGCGGGGACGCCGACGCCTACGTGCACTCGGGCGGTCAGTGGGAATGGGATTCGGCTGCGCCAGTGGGCGTTGCCCTCGCGGCAGGCCTGCACTGCTCACGCATCGACGGAACGCCGTTGCTGTACAACCAGTCTCATCCCTACCTCCCGGATCTGCTGATCTGCCGTACCGAACTCGCAGAGCCCTTGCTGGCGAGCATCGCCCGGCATGCGACGAGGCAAGCAGACACCGGACGCGTCGCGATGGCACGCGAATACATCAAGGCCTTGACGAGTCACGACGCCACCAAATTGCGCCTCGCGGAGGGATGCCGACGCGTCGAGAACGGCGACGTCACCGGGGAGAGCGGGCAACACATTCGGGACGACCTGGAACAGTCGTCGCGGTACCGTCGCGTCACCGCGGTCCGTGACGTGGACATCGAGGAGTGGGAGTCCTTCGTCGTCGCACGGTACCGAATCGAACTGGACGACAACACGACACTGTCCACGGTCGAACATTTCGCCATCCCCGCCGGCGACATCACCGCCATCACGACGATCGTCGTTCCCGACGATCAAGCGGGCGAACCCGCTGGACCGTCCTCGGCGGAGTGATCGGCGTCGTCGACGAAAAGCAAGCCGTCGTTGTCGACGAGGTGATCGGGGTCGAGCGGCGCGTAACCGAACCACGGTGACACGCGAGCATCGGGGCACTCCGTTGCCAGCGCTTCGGCCAGCACGCGAGTGTCGACGAGGCTTCGCCCGGCACGCAACGAGAACAGGTGGCCCTCCACCGTGTTCGGCAACGGTGGGCCGACGTCGTGGCGTTCGATCGTGCCGACTGCGGTCGGCAGGAACGCGAAGTCGGCCCCGAGTCGGGCGTCGACGAGTGCGCCCGCACTCCACCATTCGATTCGCCCCTGCCACATCTGCATGCTGCTCTTCCAGCGTTGGAGATGGCTGTTGTGCGCCGATACCAGCGTCGGTCCCCGCTCGGCGAGTGCCAGGAGGTTCTCCGCCATCATGGAGTCTCGTAGGCTGCACAACCTCGTGATGCGTGCCGCGGAGTCGTCCGCCATCCAGTAGTGGTAGCGCAGCAACCCGGCGGCGGTCCGAGCACACAGGTGCGCATCGAACCAGGACTCGTGGGTCGTCACCGCGCGGAGACGTGGCGCCTGCATATCGAGAAGACTCGCCAGATCGTCTGCGACGAGCCGTAATTCGATGGCTTCTGCGCTGCGTCCGAAGGACCGGGACGGGGAGTGCATCGCGTCGGGATCGGTCCATCGCTCGTCCGGACCGAGCAACCGATCCAGAGTCTCACCGGTGACGGGGATCAGATCCGACTCCACCCAACGGGCGAGGTAGGCATGGAGTTCGGTGAGCGCGTGCCGTGGGCTGGCTGCCGACGCCATCTCCAGCGGTGCATCGAAACCAGCGAATCGAACGGCCTCGGATACCGGGCGCCGACGGTTGTGCTCTCGCATCCACTGCACGAGCTGCCGATTTCCGTCCAACGTGCCCCACTCGTGGCTGAAGCCGTGTGTCAGAACGTGATCGAGCGTGCCGACGCCGCTCACGACGTAGTCGTCCACCAATCGACCCATCAGGCAGTCGCTTTCGATGGAGATGGTGCGGTAGCTCTCGTTCTCGACGAGTTCGCGGAAAAGGTCGTTCCGCAGTTCCAGGAGTCCATGAGCGCCGTGGGTCGGCTCTCCGACGGCGAGCAGGTGCGGCCGGGTGCCCAGCAGTTGGACGAGGGAAGACCCTTGGGCTGGATGGACGACGTGGTCGATCGAAGCAGGCATACAGTGAACGCTATCGTTGAACCGTCCTTTGAAGCTTTGAAAGGATCCTGCCATGTCGACCACCGAAAAGCCTAGATTGCGTCCCGTCGACCTGGCTCGCGAACACGGGGTGTCGACGCAGGCAGTGCGTAATTACGAGGATGCCGGAATACTTCCCGCGGCCACGAGAACCGAGCACGGTTATCGGACGTACACGCCGATGCACGCGCACGCCTTGAGGACGTTCCGAGCTCTCACTGCGGGGCACGGTCACGCGATGTCGACGGCAATCATGTGCGCTGTGAACTCCGGTGATGTCGACGCCGCGCTTCAGACGATCGACGACGCACACGCACAGCTGCGCGAAGAACGTGCAACCCTGCGGTCGGTCGAACATGCTCTGGCAGGAGTGCAGCCTGCAGGAACGACTCGAGGGGGAGTGGAGCCTGCAGGAACGACTCGAGGGGGAGTGCAGCCTGTGGCCTCGTCGGCCGCCGGGTTGTTCATCGGCCCGCTTGCTCACAAGCTGGGTGTCGAGCCCGCGACCTTGCGCAAGTGGGAGCGCGCCGGTTTGGTGCGACCCGACCGTGACAGGAAGACGGGGTATCGCGTCTACGCCGAGTCCGCGGTACGCGACGCGCAGCTGATCAGGCAGCTGCGGCGAGGAGGGTTTGCGCTGAGCCGGATTGCGCCGCTGATTGCTCACGTTCGAAGCGCGGGCGGGGTGGAACCGCTTGCGGATCTGATGGACGACTGGCGCGGCCGGATCCATGCTCGCGGGCGCGCGATGCTGACCGGTGCCGCGGAGTTGGACAGGTACCTCGTGCTCAGGAATCCTGACGGTCCAGTTCGTCCAGAGCTGCCCGTTGCTCCGCCGTCCGTGCCTGTGCATCGGTGAGAATCCGTCGTAGACGGCGGGATTCGCGCTCGGTCGACTTCTCGTCCTTTCTGGCGTCGGCTTCGTGCTCTTCGGCATCGTGCAACTCGGAGCGCAGCTGAGCCAACCGCTCCTTGATCTCGGTCAACCGGGTCGACGCAGCCTCGGCTGCGGCGTCGGCGGCAGCGGCGGCGTTCTCGGCTGCCTGCTCGTCCTCCCGAGCCTCCTCGAACCGTTCCCTGGCCTCGTCGAATCGCTTCCGAGCCTCCGCTTGCACTTCCGCGGCCCTGGCGGCTGCCTCTGTGTCCTCCTCGTGCGTCGCCTCGTCCGGCTGCTCGGGTTCGGCAGTGTCGGTGGATGTGGCCGGTTCCGGCGCCAACGACAGCACGGCCGGGCCGAAGCCGCTGTAGGACTCGGCCGTCACCACTCGTCCCCCGCGTACGCGCTCGGCGACATCGGGATCCGCGAGTGCGGCACCGAGGGTCTGACCGACTTCGCGGGCCGCGTCCTCCGTGGTGGTCCGTCCGCGATCGGCGGCGATCTCGACGGCACGGGCGGAGAGGGCGCGGATCGATTTCTGACGGTCCGCCGACAGTTCTCGGAGGTCCCCGGCGGCCGATCGGCGCTGGGCGTCGCGAAGCCTGTCGCCGAGGTCGAACAGATCTGCCACGTCCTCGGGTTCTTCACGGACGAGGAGATTGACCATCCATCCGACGGTCGTCGGTTTACGGAGCTTGATGATCGCGGCCGCTAGTTTTCGATTCCCCGAGACCTTGGCGGCTGCGGCAGCGGATGTGCGAGCGGCGACGAACTCGGCCGGATCGACGGAATACAGCTCGGCTGCAACGTCGTCGAGTTCGGCGGAGGACATGTGCGCAATTGTTGCACCGCGCGGCAGAAATGTGTGCCCCCGGCAGGATTCGAACCTGCGGCCTTTCGCTCCGGAGGCGAACGCTCTATCCCCTGAGCTACGGGGGCGCGCCGAGACGAAGAAAACCTGCGTATCCGGCGTGCCTGTTGGGCGGCTCCAAGACTAGCGCATTGCAACCGTCACCTGAAATCGCACCTGGTGTTAACGGAAGAGGAGGACAGTCGAGGGCATGACCGACTACGAGTATTCGGACGACGCTCTCGATCTCGACCTGGCGTGGTGGTCGGCAGCGAACTATCTGACCGTCGCGCAGATATACCTGAAGGACAACACGCTTCTGCGTGATCCGCTCGATGCGTCGCACATCAAACCGCGCTTGCTCGGGCACTGGGGGACAAGCCCGTGCCTGTCGATGATCTACACCCTGCTCAACCGTCACATCACAGAGACCGACACCGACTGGCTCTACGTGACAGGACCGGGACACGGCGGCCCGGCGCTCGTGGCGTCGACCTATCTCGAAGGGACGTACACCGAGATCTACCCGCACGTGTCCCGCGACGCGGACGGAATACGACGCTTGTGCCGTCAGTTCTCCGCTCCCGGCGGGATACCGAGTCACGTCAGCGTGCAGACGCCGGGCAGCATCCACGAGGGCGGCGAACTCGGCTATGCACTCGTTCATGCGGGCGGAGCAGCATTCGACCGACCACAGTTGACGGTTGCGTGCGTCATCGGTGACGGAGAGGCGGAGACGGGTCCGCTCGCGGGCTCCTGGAAGCTCCCGGCTTTCCTGAACGCACGACGCGACGGTGCTGTGCTGCCGATCGTCAACGTGAACGGCGCGAAAATCGCGGGGCCGACGGTGTTCGGCCGGAGTCGCGACGAGGACATCGTCGACTTTCTGCACGGGCAAGGATGGGAACCCGTCGTGGTGGCCGGTGACGATCCACGTGTGGTGTTCCCGGAACTGCTGCGCGTGCTCCGTGAGTCGCATCGGAGAATCCGAGCGATCCAAAGCGCCGCTCGAACCGGCGAGCCCGAGATCGGTGCCCGATGGCCCGCGATCATCCTGCGCACACCCAAGGGCTGGACGGGCCCTCACACCGTCGACGGTGTCCTCGTCGAGGGCACTTTCCGGGCGCACCAGGTGCCCCTGTCCGGTGTCAGGACCAACCCGGAGCACCTGGCGCAGTTGGAGACCTGGCTGCAGTCCTACCGTCCGCACGAACTGTTCGACGGCGACGGAGCCCTGGCCCCGCAGATCGCAGCGCTGGCTCCGGCGGGGGACAAACGTATGGGGTCGACGCCGTACGCCAACGGCGGCCGTCTGCTGCAACCACTACGTATCCCGCCACTCGAGAACTACGAGATCTCGGTCGAGTCGCCCGGCGCAGGTTTCCACGAGACGACAAGGGTGCTCGGTGAATTGATGCGCGACATCTACGCGGGGAACACCACGGACGACGGTGGAGGAAACTTCCGGTTGTTCTCACCGGACGAAACCTCGAGCAACCGCTTGGCTGCGGTCTTCGAGCAGACCGACCGCTGCTGGCAACTCCCGACGGAGGACTGGGACGACCACCTCTCACCCGACGGACGTGTGATGGAGGTACTCAGCGAGCACCTGTGCGAAGGGTGGCTCGAAGGCTATCTGCTGGCGGGAGGCCACGGACTGTTCGCGAGCTACGAGGCATTCGCGATGGTGAGCGTGTCCATGATGATCCAGCACGTCAAGTGGCTGCAGCACGCCGCCGATCTGCCGTGGCGAGAACCGGTGGCGTCGCTGAACGTGCTGCTGACCAGTACGTGTTGGCGCAACGACCACAACGGGTTCAGCCATCAAGGACCAGGCATGATCGACGCCGCGATTCCGCTCTCGCCCGAGGTCGTGCGAATCTGGCTACCACCGGACTCCAACACCCTGCTGTCGATCGCCGATCACTGCTTCCGCAGCAGGGACCACGTGAACCTGATCGTCGTGGACAAGCAACCTCACCTGCAGTATTTGACGCTCCAACAGGCGGCCGAGCACTGTGCCGCGGGCGCGTCGGTGTGGCACTGGGCGGGAACGGAAACCGAGTCCGCCGGGAGCCCCAGCGAACCCGACGTGGTGCTCGCCGCAGCGGGTGACGTACCGACCCAGGAAATCCTCGCCGCCGCACAGATCCTCGCCGAGTGGGTTCCCTACTTGCGGATCCGCGTCGTCAACGTCGTGGATCTGATGGCGCTGGTGACGCCGGGGGACCACCCGCACGGGTTCACGCACGAGAAGTTCGTCGATCTCTTCACCGCGGACACCGACGTGGTGTTCGCGTTCCACGGCTATCCCCGCGCGGTCCACGAACTACTGCACGGCCGGCCGAAGGTCGATCGGTTCCACGTGCGCGGCTTCACCGAACAGGGCACGACCACAACGCCGTTCGACATGGTGGTGCTCAACAGAATGAGCCGCTACCACCTCGTGCTCGAGGCCCTGCGTCGATCGAGGCGGGTACCGGAGCGCGGCGCAGAGCTGGTGTCCTACTGCAACGCCCAACTCGAGCGGCATGCGACCTACGTCGTCGAGCACATGGAGGACATGCCCGAGGTAGCGGACTGGACGTACTCGCCGACCGTCAGTTAGTACCGAGGGGCTGAGCGCCCTTCTCGGCGAGCATCTGTGTCATCAGGGTGGATTCGCTTTCCTGAGTCGAGATCATCGACTGAGCGAGACGGACGAGCGCCGGAGTCTCGGCGTGATCCGCCGCGTACTCCATCATCGAGAGCCCACCCTGGTGGTGACGCAGCATCAGTTGCAGGAACATGACGTCGACAGCCGGTCCGGTTGCCTGGCGGAGGGCGGCGAGTTCGTCGCTGGTCGCCATTCCCGGCATTGCCGCGACGGGGCCCGTCGTCTCGGATCCGTCGGAGCCGGCGGACATTCCGGCCATCGAGTGGCCGTGCTCGTCGCCGGACATCCAGCCCATGTAGCCGTCGGTCCCGACGGGGGAGCGGTCCCAGATGGCGAGCCAGCCCTGCATCTGGCCGACCTGGTTCTGCTGCGAAGTGAGCATGTCGAACGCGAGGTTACGGACGAGTGGGTCGGAGGCGTTGGTCAGCGCGATCGACGACATGTCGATGGCTTGATTGTGGTGCACCGACATGTCCTGCGCGAAGCCGACGTCCACCGAATCGGATGCCGGAACGTTGTCGTTTCCGCCGAGGAAGTTCGTTCGTGCCAAAAAACCCAGAGCGAACCCGATTGCGACTGCGGCGACGACGCCGAGGGCCAACAGAGCCACCAACTGTGGCCTGCTGACCCTCGGCTTCGTGGGAACAGTCATCAGGAAGTAGGTGCCGGAGCTGCCGGTGCTTCGGTCGGGATCTGGAGGTCACTCGGAAGCTGCAGGTCCGACGGCAGGCCGCCGGTCGCGCCCGTCTCGCTGGCGTCGGGTGTGATGCCTGCGCCGTCCATCGGGACGGCGTCGGGGCCGGGTGCCGAGGCGTCGAACGGCGGTGGGTTGTCGGGATCGAATCCGCCACCGGGCACCGTCGAGCAGCTCGCGCCGACCTCGGGGTACTGGTACCGGTTGAGGCGGAGCGCCGAGATGAACTGGTCCACGCGCTCGTCGTCGACGCTGTCCACCTTGAGCTGGTGTCCCCAGGACTGCAGCGAGACGGGAGATTCCTGACCGGGGTACGGCGACATCAGCATGTACGTCTCACCGTCGACCTTGTCGGCGAGAACCTGGATCTGGTCCTCGGACAGTGCGTCGGGGTTGTAGGTGATCCACACGGCACCGTGTTCGAGGGAGTGGACTGCGTTCTCGGTGCGGATCGCTTCCGGGTACACGACGCCGGTGCAGGTGGCCCACGTCGCGTCGTGGGGTCCGCCGAACGGAGGCGTCTGGTCGTAGGCGACGCGCTGGGTGGCGGACACGTGCAGGGCAGCCTCGTACGGCTGAACCACCACGTCGGCGATTTCCGACGAGGGGTCCTGGTTGCTTTCGCTGGGCTCCCAGCGCTGCGCCTCGGCGCGGTCCTGGTACTTCGGGAAGAGGTTGATGGCGAGAGCCGCGATGAGGCCGACCACGACGACGACGGCTCCAACGGTCAGCCATGGGACCTGGCGGTTCTTCGGCGCGCCCGATTTTCTGGTCGCGGGGACGCCGCTGCTTTTCTTCGCAGCCTTGATGGCCTTGTTGGCTTTGGCTGCAGACTTCTTGTCCGGACCGCCGTTGTTGGAACCCGTGGGCATCGCTGTCGTCGCTCTTTCGGTTGTCGGAGGTGCAGTTGGGCGCGCAAAAACTACTTGTGATCGCAGAGCGCCCTTACTGTACGGTCCTAGTCTGAGTGCTTGCTTTGAGGTGCCGCCAGTACGGGCTCGCGTTGCCTCGGGCCAGTGGTTGCCGACAGTCCCCGCCTCAGACCACGGGCGCCTCGAACCTCGGGCACCTCAGACAATAGGATAGACACCTGTGACTCCCGCCGACCTTGCCGAACTACTACGCGCGACCGCAAGTGCGGTACTCGCCGACCGTGGCCTCGACGTATCCGTCCTGCCTGACAAGGTGACGGTCGAGCGCCCACGCAACCCCGAACACGGCGACTACGCCACCAACGTCGCCCTTCAGGTCGCGAAGAAGGCAGGCGCGAACCCTCGTGAGTTCGCCGGGTGGCTCGCCGAGGCCTTGAGCGCCGACGCATCGATCGCCAGTGCAGAGGTGGCAGGTCCCGGCTTCCTGAACATCCGTCTCGACGCCGACGCCCAGGGCGCGATCGTCGCGCAGGCACTCGAAGCGGGTGCCGCGTACGGCACCTCGTCGACGCTGGCAGGTACCAAGATCAACCTCGAGTTCGTCTCGGCCAATCCGACGGGTCCCATCCACCTGGGTGGAACGCGGTGGGCTGCGGTCGGCGACGCACTCGGCCGCATTCTGTCGGCTCAGGGCGCGGAGGTGGTACGCGAGTACTACTTCAACGATCACGGTGCTCAGATCGACCGGTTCACCAACTCCCTGATCGCTGCGGCGAAGGGTGAGCCTGCTCCGGAGAACGGTTACGCAGGCGCTTACATCCACGAGATCGCGCAGCAGGTGCTCGCCAAGAGCCCCGAGGTTCTGGCCATGGCCGATGTTCCGCAGGCCGAGACGTTCCGGTCGATCGGTGTCGAGTTGATGTTCGACCAGATCAAGAACAACCTGCACGAGTTCGGTGTCGACTTCGACGTGTACTTCCACGAGAACTCGCTGTTCGAATCCGGTGCAGTGGAGAAGAGCGTCGAATTCCTGAAGAACTCGGGAAGTCTTTTCGAGGACGACGGTGCGTGGTGGCTGCGTAGTACCGATTACGGCGACGACAAGGATCGCGTCGTCATCAAGAGCGACGGCAACGCCGCCTACATCGCCGGGGACATCGCGTACTTCCAGAACAAGCGGCAACGTGGTTTCGACCTGTGCATCTACATGCTCGGCGCGGACCACCACGGGTACATCGGCCGCCTCAAGGCCGCCGCGGCAGCGTTCGGAGACGACCCGAACACGGTCGAGGTTCTGATCGGCCAGATGGTCAACCTGGTCCGCGACGGTGTCGCGGTGAAGATGAGCAAGCGTGCGGGCACGGTCATCACCCTCGACGACCTGGTCGAGGCCATCGGTGTGGATGCGGCCCGCTACGTGATGGTCCGCTCGTCGGTGGACTCGAGCATCGACATCGATCTCGAACTGTGGGCGAGCGCGAGCAACGAGAATCCGGTCTACTACGTGCAGTACGCGCACGCGAGGCTCGCGTCGTTGGCGCGCAACGCCGCCGAACTGGGTATCAGTGGGGACGATCCGGACCTGAGCCTGCTCACGCAGGATCAGGAGGGCGAATTGATCAGGACCATCGGCGAGTATCCGCGGGTCGTCGCCAGCGCTGCCGACCTCCGTGAGCCTCACCGCATCGCGCGGTACCTGGAAGAATTGGCCGGCGCGTACCACCGGTTCTACGGCGCATGCCGAGTACTGCCACAAGGAGACGAGGAGCCAGGCCCCGTGAACACTGCTCGATTGGCATTGGGCAACGCAACCCGTCAGGTACTGGCCAACGGCCTGCGCCTGCTCGGTGTCAGCGCACCGGAGCGGATGTGAGCGCGCATCCGGCGGGTCCGAAGCACGCGGACGTACGCTCCCAGGACGGGCTCGCCGAACGCCCGAAGGTCGCTTCCGACATGACTGCTCTTCCCGAGCACGTCTACCCGCGCAACGCTGCTCGCGGCGACGACGGTGTGGTCACGCTTGCGGGTGTGCCGGTCACCGAGTTGGCCGAGCAGTACGGGACTCCGCTGTTCGTCATCGACGAGGACGATTTCCGTTCCCGCGCAAGGGAAATGGCGGAAGCGTTCGGTGATCCCGCACGGGTTCACTACGCCTCGAAGGCATTTCTGTGCGGCGAGATCGCACGGTGGGTGGCGGACGAAGGACTGTCCCTCGACATCTGCTCCGGCGGTGAACTGGGGATTGCACTCGCGGCGGGCTTCCCCGCCGAGCGAATTGCGATGCACGGCAACAACAAATCCGTCGCGGAGTTGACGGCCGGTGTTCGAGCGGGCGTGGAGCACGTCGTGCTCGATTCCATGATCGAGATCGACCGCCTCGACGCAGTCGCCGCGGACGAGAAGAAGGTCCAGGACGTTCTGGTTCGCGTGACCGTCGGCGTGGAAGCTCATACCCACGAGTTCATCGCGACGGCGCACGAGGACCAGAAGTTCGGCTTCTCCCTCGCCGACGGTTCGGCACTCGAAGCGATCAAGCGCGTGTTCGCGACCGACAACCTCCGCCTCGTCGGATTGCACAGCCACATCGGTTCGCAGATCTTCGAGGTCGACGGCTTCGAGCTGGCCGCGCACAAGTTGCTGGGCCTGCTGCGAGACGTGGTGGCGGAGTTCGGCGTCGAGAAGACGTCCCAGATCTCGACGGTCGATCTCGGCGGAGGAATGGGAATTTCCTACGTGCCGAGCGACGATCCGCCGCCGGTCGATCAACTCGCCGCGAAGCTGAAGTCGATCGTCGCCACGGAATCCGCTCTGGTGGGTCTTCCGGTGCCCAACATCGACGTCGAGCCCGGCCGTGCCATTGCAGGCCCGGGAACGGTGACGCTGTACGAGGTCGGGACCATCAAGGACGTCACCGTCGACGCGCAGACTCGTCGACGCTACGTGAGCGTCGACGGCGGAATGAGCGACAACATTCGCACCTCCCTGTATCAGGCGGAGTACGACTGCAGGCTCGTCTCGCGTGACTCCGACGCCGATGCAGTGCTCGCTCGCGTCGTCGGAAAGCATTGTGAGAGCGGTGATGTGGTGATCAAGAACACCTGGATGCCGAGCGATGTCGGCCCCGGTGATCTGCTTGCCGTCGCCGCGACCGGCGCGTACTGCTACTCGATGTCCAGCCGGTACAACTTGCTGACGCGACCCGCCGTCGTCGCGGTGAAAGACGGAAAGTCTCGGCTCGTCCTGCGCCGAGAGACACTCGAAGACCTGCTCAGCTTGGAGGTGCAGCCATGACAACGAAGCCGTTGGGAGTAGCCGTTCTCGGCCTCGGGAACGTCGGAAGTGAAGTCGTCCGAATTCTGACCGAGAACGCCGAGGACCTCGCCGCACGTGTCGGTGCACCTCTCGAGATTCGCGGCATCGCGGTCCGGCGAGTCGATGGAGATCGCGGAGTCGACACCGCGTTGCTCACCGACGATCCCGAGTCCCTCGTCGCCCGCGACGATGTGGACCTGGTCGTCGAGGTGCTCGGTGGTATCGACATCCCGCGCAAACTGATCCTGTCGGCTCTGGAGAAGGGCAAGTCGGTCGTCACGGCCAACAAGGCTCTTCTCGCGGAGTACACCGGCGAGCTTGCCGACGCTGCCGAGAAGTCACGCGCAGACCTGTATTTCGAGGCCGCGGTCGCCGGTGCCATTCCCGTCGTACGTCCGTTGATGCAGTCGCTTGCAGGTGACCGCGTCAACAAGGTCGCCGGAATCGTCAACGGCACCACCAACTTCATCCTGTCCGCCATGGACGAGACCGGCGCGGACTACGCCGAAACCCTGGCCGAGGCCGGACGGTTGGGCTACGCCGAAGCCGATCCCACGGCCGACGTCGAGGGATACGACGCGGCGTCGAAGGCTGCGATTCTGGCGTCCATTGCCTTCCACACCCGCGTGACCGCGGGGGATGTCTACCGCGAGGGAATCTCGAAGATCACCTCGGCGGACCTGGAGACGGCTCGCTCGCTCGACTGCACCATCAAGTTGCTGGCGATCTGCGAGCGCATCACGACGCCCAAGGGCAAGGAACGCATCTCGGCGCGTGTCTACCCGGCGCTCGTTCCGCGTGACCACCCGCTTGCCACCGTCAACGGGGCCTTCAACGCCATCGTCGTCGAGGCGGAAGCCGCTGGACGCCTGATGTTCTACGGGCAGGGTGCCGGCGGAGCCCCGACCGCGTCGGCAGTTCTGGGTGACCTCGTCATGGCTGCCCGCAACAAGTTCTACGGCGGCCGAGGCCCGCTGGAGTCGAAGTACGCGAAGCTGAAGGTAGCTCCCATGGGCGACATCCCCACGCGGTACTACGTCAGCATGCAGGTGGCGGACAAGCCAGGGGTCCTCGCGACCGTGGCGGCGGAGTTCGCCACTCGCGACGTCAGCATCTCCACCGTTCGCCAGGCCGGTTCGGGTGACGGGGCGAGGCTCGTCGTCGTCACCCACCTCGCCGCCGATTCCGCTCTGTCCGAAACCGTCTCGGCGTTGGACAAGCTCGACGTCGTCACCTCTGTAGTCAGTGTTCTGAGATTGGAAGGCACCGAATGACCGTGCATACGCCGTGGCCGGGACTGATCGAGGCGTACCGCGATCGTCTGGCGATCGGACCGGACTGGAAGACCGTCACGCTGCTCGAGGGCGGCACGCCGCTGATCCACGCCGAGCGTCTGTCCGAGATGACGGGCTGCGAAGTCCATCTCAAGGTCGAGGGCTTGAACCCGACGGGCTCGTTCAAGGACCGCGGCATGACCATGGCCGTGACGGATTCCCTTGCGCGCGGCCAGGAAGCGGTGCTGTGCGCGTCGACGGGCAACACGTCCGCGTCCGCTGCCGCGTACGCCGCGAAGGCAGGTATGGGCTGCGCTGTCCTCGTCCCGCAGGGCAAGATCGCGATGGGCAAGCTCGCGCAGGCAGTCATGCACGGCGCCAAGATCATTCAGGTGCAGGGCAACTTCGACGACTGCCTCGAGCTGGCGCGCAAGACCACGGCCGAGTTCCCGACCATCGGCCTCGTCAACTCGGTCAACCCGGTGCGCATCGAGGGCCAGAAGACGGCTGCGTTCGAGATCTGTGACGCACTGGGCAACGCGCCCGACGTCCATGCGCTGCCGGTGGGCAACGCAGGCAACATCACCGCCTACTGGCGGGGCTACTCCGAGTACTTCCGTGACGGATTGACCACGGTGAAGCCGCGCATGCTCGGCGTCCAGGCCGCCGGTGCTGCACCGCTGGTTCACGGCGCGCCCGTCGCGGACCCCGAGACCATCGCCACGGCCATCCGGATCGGCTCGCCCGCGTCCTGGAACGGTGCGGTCGCCGCGAAAGAAGAGTCCGGCGGTGCCTTCCGCGCGGCCACCGACGAGGAAATCCTCGAGGCGTACCGTCTGGTCGCGAAGACCGAAGGCGTCTTCGTCGAACCCGCGTCCGCGGCTTCCATCGCCGGCCTGATCGCAGCCCGCAAGGAAGGCTGGCTGGACAGCGGCCTGCGCGTCGTCTGCACGGTCACCGGCAACGGACTCAAGGATCCGGACACCGCGTTGTCCGGAATGCCGGTGGTCGAGCCCATTCCCGTCGACCCTGTCGCTGTGGCATCTGCGCTCGAGTTGGCGTAGTGGCAGAGTCTCGTTCCATGACGACGACACTGCCGCACGGTTTGACGGTCACGGCGCGGGTTCCTGCGTCGAGCGCCAACCTCGGCCCCGGATTCGACACCTTGGGGATTGCCCTCGGGCTGTACGACGAGATCAAGGTCACCACCACGGCGTCGGGTCTGAGTATTCATGTCGAGGGCGAAGGTGCCGACGACGTCCCGTGGGGGCCTTCGCATCTCGTCGTCCGTGCCATCGAACGGGGCCTCGAAGCCGCCGGTGTCTGGGCTGATGGCTTGGACGTGGTGTGCACCAACGTGATTCCGCATTCACGTGGGCTCGGCTCGTCGGCGTCCGCTGTCGTCGGTGGACTGTCGGCAGCGAACGGTCTTGCGGCCAAACTGGACTCGTCGTTCGCATTGTCGGATGCCCAGTTGGTTCAGCTCGCATCCGAGTTCGAAGGTCACCCGGACAATGCGTCGGCGAGCGTCCTGGGCGGTGCCGTCGTCTCCTGGAGCGAGCCCGCGAGCATCACGCAGCGGACGTACTCCGCGGTGCGACTGCCCGTGCACCCCGATATCCACGTGGTGGCGTTCGTCCCCGCGGAGCGATCGTCGACATCGCACACGCGAGGCCTGTTGCCCGAGTTGGTTCCGCATCGCGACGCCGCGTTCAACGTCAGCCGCGGCGCGTTGGCCGTCGTCGCGCTCACCCAGCGTCCGGACCTTCTCATTCCCGCGACCGAGGACATGCTGCATCAGGGGCAACGTGCGAGCGCGCTCCCGGGTGCCACGGAATTGATTGCTTCACTTCGGTCCAGGGGAATCGCGGCTGTACTGTCCGGTGCCGGACCGACGGTCCTTGCTCTCTGCACCGAACCGTTCCCGCAGGACCTCAAGGACAAAGCCGTCGCCGACGGCCTGCGGGTCCTGGAACTCGACGTCGCCGACGGCGTCAGCACGTCCTGAGAAAACCTATCGTGACTCGCCGGTAGGTGCTTCTTGCCGACCGAGAGGATCGACGCTATCCTGAGGGTCGTCCGTACATCGTGCGCTTCAGACGCCGGTTTTCGCCAGGGCAATCACGTCATCGCATTCGGGGGGTTCCACGCCCGAGTCGGCGGTCGTCCTTGGAGAGGAGCCTGCGGAGTGACCGGAAGTCGCCGGCTTCGACCCACCGTGGTTCTCGCACGGCTGCGGGTCGGTCGTCCGTCGGAAGTGGCGTGATCGTGAACGGCAATATCCGTGCTCGAAAGAGATTCGAGCTGCGGAACGAACCCTTGGCTGCGCAGACTGCGAGCGAGGGAAGGAAAGGACCTCCGTGACCGATACGGAACTGATCTCTGCGCCCGAAAAGACGCGTCGTGGAGCTGGCCTGTCCGGAATGGTGCTCACCGAGCTGCGAACTCTCGCGGGCGAACTCGGAATCAAAAGCATTTCCGGCATGCGCAAGGGCGATCTGATCGCCGCCATCTCTGCACGTCAGGGCGGTGGTGCGTCGGCAACGACCGAGGCGCCCAAGGCAACAAGGCGAGGCGCAGCCGACAAGGCTCGTGCGCAGGACGCCGCTCCCGCTGCCGAGGCTCCTGCAGCCGAAGCCCCGGCCGCAGCAGATGCGCCCGCGTCCGACGACGCGTCGACCGAGCCGCCCCGCCGGACACGTGGTCGACGCACCGCAGGCCGCCGAGCAGGCGCTCCCGACCAGCTTCCGCTGGACGACACTGCCTCGCAGTCGGTCGATTCGGACGCCGCTCAGCAGGACTCGGGATCGACCCCCGATGCACCGGCGTCGGACACCGGTTCATCGACGCGACCGCGGCGCGCTCGCGCCGATCGTGGTGACCGAGAGAACCGCAACGCTGCCGACAACCGCAACGCTGCCGACAGCAACGACGGTGCCCGCGCACAGCGCGGTGACGCACCCGGTCGTGATTCGGCAGGCCAGGACGGCGAGGGCAACCGCGCCGAGGGTGGCCGCGGAGACCGCAACCGCGACAACAACCGTGGTGACGGCAACCGGGACAGCAACCGTGGTGACGGCAACCGGGACAGCCGTGACGGCAACCGGGAGAACTCGCGCGGCGAGAACGGCCGGAACCGCAATCGCAATCAGAACCAGAACGACAACCGTTCCGAAGACCGCGGCAACGGACCGCGTGACGGCCGGGACAATCGGGACAACGCCGAGGACGACGGCGACGGCCGCGGACGCAGGGGCCGTCGGTTCCGTGAGCGTCGGCGTGGTCGTGACCGCGGCGAAGGCGGTGGTGGCAACGAGCGCGAGCCCGAGATCCGCGAGGACGATGTTCTTCAGCCGGTAGCGGGCATCCTCGATGTCCTGGACAACTACGCGTTCGTGCGTACGTCCGGCTACCTTGCGGGCCCGAACGACGTGTACGTGTCGATGAACCTGGTGCGCAAGAACGGTCTTCGTCGCGGTGACGCGATCACCGGCGCCGTCCGGGTGGCCCGCGAGGGTGAGCAGTCGAACCAGCGTCAGAAGTTCAACCCGCTGGTGCGTCTGGACACGGTCAACGGCGGAGACGTCGAGGCCGCGCGCAAGCGTCCCGAGTTCGGCAAGCTCACGCCGCTGTACCCGAACCAGCGTCTGCGGCTCGAGACCACGCCGAACATCCTGACCACGCGCATCATCGACCTGGTCATGCCGATCGGTAAGGGCCAGCGTGCATTGATCGTGAGCCCGCCGAAGGCAGGCAAGACGAGCGTTCTGCAGGCCATCGCCAACGCGATCTCGGTCAACAACCCCGAGTGCTACCTCATGGTCGTTCTGGTCGACGAGCGTCCCGAGGAAGTGACCGACATGCAGCGTTCGGTGAACGGTGAGGTCATCGCCTCCACGTTCGACCGTCCGCCGGGCGATCACACCTCGGTCGCCGAGCTCGCGATCGAGCGCGCGAAGCGTCTCGTGGAAGCCGGTCAGGACGTCGTCGTGTTGCTCGACTCCATCACCCGTCTGGGTCGTGCGTACAACAACAGTTCACCTGCGTCGGGCCGGATCCTGTCCGGTGGTGTCGATTCCACGGCCCTCTACCCGCCGAAGCGTTTCCTCGGTGCTGCTCGCAACATCGAGAACGGTGGATCGCTCACCATCATCGCCACGGCGATGGTCGAGACCGGTTCGACCGGCGACACGGTGATCTTCGAGGAGTTCAAGGGCACCGGTAACGCGGAGCTCAAGCTCGATCGCAAGATCGCCGAGCGTCGTGTGTTCCCTGCGGTCGACGTCAACCCGTCGGGTACCCGCAAGGACGAACTGCTGCTGAGTTCCGACGAAGCCGCGGTGCTGCACAAGCTGCGTCGCGTGTTGTCCGGTCTCGATTCGCATCAGGCGATCGATCTGCTGATCGACCGGTTGAAGAAGAGCAAGAGCAACATCGAGTTCCTGATCCAGGTGTCGAAGACGGCACCCGGCGCGCTCGACGACTGACCTCGTGAGTACTTGTGTGTCCCCTGGGACACACAAGTACTCCCAGCGGGGAACAAGCCGACAGGGGTTCGTGTTGAAGCCACTGTCGGTGAGCGATTAGCAGGTCGGATCGCATATCTGGCATACTGAACGGCCGAGTCCGGTTCCGGTTCACGTCCTCGAACGGCGAGGTCGACCCGGCGACCATATGAAAGGGACACCATGAAGGCAGGAATTCACCCCGACTACACGCTGACCACGGTCGTGTGCGGTTGCGGAAATACTTTCGAGACGCGCAGCACCACCGACAAAGAGCGCATCAACGTCGAGGTGTGCTCGCAGTGCCACCCGTTCTACACGGGCAAGCAGAAGATCCTCGACACCGGTGGTCGCGTTGCACGCTTCGAGGCTCGCTACGGAAAGCGCGCCGGCAAGAAGGCTGCAGCCGACAGCTAGCTGCTCTCCCGACGCCCGTCCTGCGATGTCTGCAGGGCGGGCGTTCGGCTTTTCACCACCGATTCTTTTTCAGGGAAGCAGAGCGGAGCGACACCATGGCGAGGACCACGAAGCCTTCGGCCATCGACGACATTCTGGCCGAACATTCAGGCCTCGAGCAGCAGTTGGCCGATCCGGCTCTGCACAACGATCCGTCCGCTGCGCGCAAGGCAGGCAAGCGTTTCGCCGAGCTGGCGCCGATCATGTCGGTGCACGGAAAGCTGATGTCCGCCACGGACGATCTGGCTGCCGCTCGTGAGCTCGCCGCCGACGACGCATCCTTCGCTGCCGAGATTCCGGAGCTCGAGCACACCGTCGAGTCGCTCGAACAGACGCTCGCCGATCTGCTCGCGCCGCGCGATCCGCACGACGGCGACGACATCGTCATGGAGGTCAAGTCCGGTGAGGGCGGCGAGGAATCAGCGCTGTTCGCCGCGGACCTCGCACGGATGTACGTCCGGTACGCCGAGCGTCGCGGATGGCGCGTCGAAATTCTCGACGCGAACGTGTCGGATCTCGGCGGTTACAAGGACGCGACCCTGTCGATCAAAGCCAAAGGCGATCCGCTCGACGGCGTCTGGGCGCGGCTGAAGTTCGAAGGTGGAGTCCACCGCGTGCAGCGCGTTCCCGTGACCGAATCGCAGGGCCGAGTGCACACGTCGGCCGCCGGAATTCTCGTCTATCCGGAGCCCGACGAGGTCGAGGAAGTCCAGATCGACGAGACCGACCTGCGTATCGACGTCTACCGGTCCTCCGGCAAGGGTGGTCAGGGCGTCAACACAACGGACTCCGCGGTGCGCATCACGCACTTGCCGACGGGCATCGTCGTCACCTGCCAGAACGAGCGGTCGCAGTTGCAGAACAAGGCGCGTGCGATGCAGGTACTCGCCGCGCGGTTGCAGGCCGCAGCCGAAGAGGCTGCCGACGAGGAAGCCGCGGCCGGTCGAGCGAGCCAGGTCCGTACCGTCGACCGCTCGGAACGCATCCGCACGTACAACTTTCCGGAGAACCGCATCACCGATCACCGGATCGGGTTCAAGTCTCACAATCTCGACGCGGTGCTAGACGGCGAGCTCGACGCTCTCCTCGACGCTCTGGGCAAGGCCGACCGCGACGCTCGGATGCAGGCAGAATGATGTGGTCGTGAGCGCGTAGGTTCCGCTGCACGACACCGCACGGGCACACGAAGGGGAACCGATGCATCAGCAGCTCACACCCACCGGCGAGGACGCCGTGGCGGACCTGGCCGCTCGCCACGGAGTATCCACCGACGCTGTGCGGGCGATGCTCGACGCCGTGAATGCAGGCCGGGGATCGATGGCGCAGTTCCACATTCCCGAGCTCGGTGGCGGCGGGCAGTGGATGCGCGGCGGAATGACGATGGTCGGCAACATGTTCGATCACGGTCTCAAAGCTCGCGTCGACGGCCTGTGCCGCGATCTGTCCGAGCTTCTGGCCTCGCACCAGATCTATCCGCCGCTGCAGTCGAACCAGGGTTTCGGCGGGAACTGGTGGCCGAGCGGCCTCGGAAGCCCCAGTTCGAGCGGCGGGCAGAACGGTTCGCAGTACGCGTATTTTCCTGCTGCGCGGCGGCTCGCGGTTCTGGTCGGTGGACGGTTGTCGGTGTACGACACTCTCGACCACTCCATCGGCGGTGTTCAGCAACAGCAGGGCGGGAGTCCAGGCTCGGTGGAGTTCACCAGCCAGTACGGAACGTTCACCGCGGCAAGTCTTCCGCTGGTGGATCCCGCGCCGGCCGATTCGATCTCCGGTTCCGCACCAGATCCCACGCCGGCGACGAGCCCGGTAGCGCCACCGTCGACGAATCTCGACGAGATCACGTCGGCCATCGAGGCGTTGGCGGCACTGCACGGCAAAGGCATCCTGACGGACGACGAGTTCTTCTCGAAGAAGGCCGAGCTGCTGAAGCGAATCTGACCGTCGCGTGGGTGGCCGGCGGGACGTGGCAGGCTGTAACCGTGACCCGGAAACCTCTTCGACTGGCCATTCTCGAAGCAACAGCGATACTCGAAGCGGCCGGTGTTCCGAGCCCGCGGGTGGACGCGGAACTCCTCGCGTCTCATCTCGTCGGAGTCGAGCGTGGTCGGCTCGGGCTGGTCCCTCTCGTGGAACCCGAGGTGGTCGAGGCCTACAACCGCACCATCGAACAGCGTGCCAAGCGAATCCCGTTGCAGTACATCACCGGAACGACGGCGCTTGGCAACATCGACGTCGAGGTCGGACCGGGGGTTTTCGTTCCGCGGCCGGAGACGGAGCTGCTGCTCGGGTGGGCGCTCGCATTCCTCGAGGGCGTCGATCGCAAGCCGCCGGTGATTCTCGATCTGTGTACCGGATCGGGGGCACTCGCGCTGGCGCTCGCCAACGCCAGGCCCGACGCTCAGGTCCATGCCGTCGAACTCGACCCGTCGGCTCTCGCGTGGGCCAGACGCAACGCCGACCTGCGGGCCGAGCGGGGAGACACGCCCATCACCCTCCACCACGGCGATGTCACCGACCGCGAACTGCTACGAGAGCTGGACGGCCGCGTCGACGTCGTGGTCGCCAATCCGCCCTACATCCCGGAGGGCGCCGAGCTGGATCCCGAGGTGATCGATCACGACCCGCATCTCGCCCTGTTCGGAGGTGTCGACGGTCTGTCGGTCATCGAGCCGATGATCGAGAACATCGCGCGGTGGCTCCGCGTCGGCGGGGGAGTAGGCGTCGAACACGACGATTCTCACGGTGATCGCGTGGCTGCGCTGTTCGAGAAGCGCCGCGTGTTCGGCGACGTCGTCGAGCATCCCGACCTGTCCGGACGGCCCCGGTTCGTCGTCGCGTCGCGCGCAGTGTCCGCAGACAGCTGACGTCACTCGGCTACCGCCGGACGGGTAGGCGACGCACGGCAGAGGCGTCCTGCACCGCGGGAGGCACAGGTGAGAAGATGAACGGGTGAGTACCGTCTACGACTGCCAGCACGCCGATTCACGAACAGCAGGGTTGTCTGCAGCCAGAGGCGCACTCAAATCCGGCCGCCTCGTGGTCATGCCGACGGACACGTTGTACGGCCTCGCGGCCGATGCATTCGACGGCAGCGCGGTCACCGACCTTCTCCGCGCCAAGGGCCGTGGGCGCGACATGCCGGTCCCCGTTCTCGTGGGTTCGTGGAACACCATCGACGGGCTGGTCGGCAGTGTCAGGCCGCGCACCAGAGATCTGATTCGGGCCTTCTGGCCGGGCGCCCTGAGCCTCGTCGTGCAGCAGGCACCGTCCCTTGCCTGGGACCTCGGTGACGCGCAGGGCACGGTGATGCTCAGGATGCCGCTGCACCCGGTGGCGCTCGAACTGCTCCGCGAAGTCGGACCGCTCGCCGTCTCGAGTGCGAACATCTCCGGACAACCGCCGGCTACGACGGTCGTCGAAGCTCGCGATCAGCTCGGCGGATCTGCGGCGGTGTATCTCGACGGCGGGCCTGCGGCGCACGCGAAAGCGTCGACGATCGTCGATCTCACGTCCGAGCAGCCGAGGATCCTGCGCGCCGGAGCCATCGCGACCGAAGCCGTCGCCGAGGTGCTCGGAGTGACGGCGGAGAGCCTGACGCAGGGGAGTTCGGCATGACCGAGCCGCGTTTCCACGGACCCGACTTCGCGGCGCTCGAGGCATCCGATCCCGAGATCGCGGGCATCGTCCTGGACGAGCTGGACCGTCAACGTGGCGGTCTGCAGCTCATCGCGAGCGAGAATCTGACGTCGCCTGCTGTTCTCGCGGCGCAGGGGAGCGTGCTGACCAACAAGTACGCCGAGGGTTACCCGGGTGCGCGGTACTACGGGGGCTGCGAGGTCGTCGATCGTGCGGAGACCATTGCGATCGAACGAGCGAAGGCACTGTTCGGCGCGGATCACGTCAACGTGCAACCTCATTCCGGCGCTTCGGCGAACCTCGCGGTCTATGCAGCCTTCGCGCAGCCGGGCGACTCGATTCTGGCGATGAGCCTCCCGCACGGCGGCCACCTCACCCACGGGGCGACGGTCAACTTCTCCGGCCGATGGTTCACCGCGGTGCCGTATCACGTGCGAAAAGACACGGAACTGATCGATTACGACGAGGTCCGTGAACTCGCGTTGGTCCACCGCCCGCGCATCATCGTCGCCGGGGCGACGGCGTACTCGCGTGAGCTCGACTTCGCGGCCTTCAGAGCCAT
Source organism: Rhodococcus sp. RS1C4 (assembly GCF_002258225.1). Classification (NCBI taxonomy): domain Bacteria; kingdom Bacillati; phylum Actinomycetota; class Actinomycetes; order Mycobacteriales; family Nocardiaceae; genus Rhodococcus; species Rhodococcus sp. RS1C4. The sequence continues at coordinate 88,039 of NZ_NOXZ01000032.1, forward strand.
CGCCGACGAGGTGGGCGCCATCCTGTGGGTGGACGCAGCGCACTTCGTCGGACTGGTGGCAGGCAAGGCGATTCCCTCGCCCGTGCCGTACGCCGACGTGGTGTCCGCGACCACTCACAAGGTGCTGCGAGGGCCTCGCGGAGGAATGTTGATGTGCCGCGCGGAGCACGCACGCGCCATCGACAAGGCTGTGTTCCCGTTCGGCCAGGGCGGGCCGATGATGCACACGATCGCGGCCAAGGCCGTGGCGTTCGGCGAGGCGCAGACCGAGAGCTATGCACGCTACGCAGCCCAGGTCGTCGCGAACGCGCAGACACTGTCCGCGTCCTTGACCGACGCCGGGATGCGTGCCGTGTCCGGAGGGACGGACACACATCTGATTCTGTTCGACCTCCAGCATCTGGGGATCGACGGACGTACCGCCGAAGCACGATGTGCCGCAGCCGGCATCACCCTCAACAAGAACGCGATTCCGTTCGACCCCGCGCCGCCTGCGGTGGCGTCGGGCATCCGGGTCGGTTCCGCGGCCGTGACGACACAGGGGTTCGACGCGGCGGACATGAACGCGGTCGGATCTCTCGTGGCCCGTGCGGTGCGCGCCGAGGCAGGCACCGCCAACGGTGACCGTGAACTCGCCGCCGTCAGGGACGAGGTCACCACCCTCGTGGCACGCAAGCCTGCGTATCCCGGCATATGACGGTCGAGGTTCTCGCTCAGTCCGGCCAGGGCGCAGGCGTTCCGATCCGCGAACTCCTGCTGGTGTTCTTCACGGCTGCGGTGGTGACCTTCCTGGCGACCGGTGGTGTGCGGGTGCTCGCCGTCAAGTTCGGTGCCGTCGCCGCTCCCCGTGACCGCGACGTGCACGTGACGCCGACGCCGCGTCTCGGCGGAACCGGAATGTTCCTCGGGATGCTGGTTGCTTTGTTGTTCGCGTCGCAGCTGCCTGCTCTCGCACGTGGTTTCGACTCGGCCTACAACCAGGACGTCCGAGCTGCGGCCGTCGCCGGTTTCGTCATCGTGGCGGTGGGGATCATCGACGACCGATGGGGCCTCGACGCGCTCACCAAATTCGTCGGGCAGGTGACGGCGGCGGGTGTGCTCGTCGTGATGGGCGTGAGTTGGAACATCGTCTATCTGCCTTGGGGGCCGGACGGCGGTAGCACTCTCGTGCTCGATCAGCTTCAGGCCGGGCTGGTGACGGTGCTGGTGACGGTCGTGATGGTCAATGCCATGAACTTCGTCGACGGTCTGGACGGCCTCGCGGCAGGGCTCGGGTTGATCGCGTCGCTCGCCATCTGTGTCTTCTCCGTCGGACTGTTGCACGAGCAGGGCGGCGACACCGGTATCTATCCGCCGGCGATCATCGCGGCGACGTTGGCCGGTGCCTGCCTGGGATTTCTTCCGCACAATTTCCAGCCTGCGCGGATCTTCATGGGCGACTCCGGGTCCATGATGATCGGGCTGATGCTCGCGACGGTCGCGACCAGTGCGTCGGGCAGAATCCCGCTCGTCGCGTACGGCCCACGCGACCTCCTCGGTCTGCTGTCGCCGTTGCTCCTGGTCGGCGCGGTGATGTTCATCCCGATCCTCGATCTCCTTCTCGCGGTGATCCGACGGACGCGCGCAGGCCGAAGTCCGTTCAGTCCGGACAAGATGCACCTGCACCACCGTTTGCTGCAGATCGGGCACTCTCACCGGCGCGTGGTGTTGGTGATCTACCTCTGGGTCGGTGTCCTCGCGTTCGGCGCCGTCGGCTCGTCGTTGATCGACCGTCGAATAGTGGTGTTGCTGGTTGCTGCCGGATTGGTGTTCGCACTGGTGGTGACGGCCGTGCCGAGCATCCGTCTCGACATGGCCAGGCAGCGCAGGCGCACCAGAAAGTCCGCTGGACGAGGCCGTCGGGCCTGAAGTCGGACATGGCTGGGTAGTCTGTGCGGCTGTGAGCTTCTCTCCTTCTCCGGTGCCCGATCAGTCCGACTCGATGCGAGCCGCGGTTCGGTACGGAATCATCGGCCTCCTTGCGCTGACGGTTCTCGGAGCCGTCGTCGCCACGGTGGCCGCCGGTCTTCCCGGTTTGTGGGGTGCGCTCATCGGTGCGGCACTCGGTGGGGGATTCATTCTCACCACGGCGCTGTCCATCGCCCTGACATCCAAGTTTCCGCCGACGATGGCAGGCGCGGTCCTGCTCGGTGGCTGGATCGTGAAGATGCTGATCGCCGTTGTCGTGCTCGCGGTTCTGAAGGACATGGATTTCTACAACAGAAAAGCTCTTGCCGGGGTGGTGATCGCCGCACTGGTTCTGGTTCTCGGCGCGGAGGTATACGGTGTCGTCCGTACGAAGGCCCCCTACGTCGACGATCCTGAATCCGACAAGGCGTAGTACGACGACCAGTCGTAATCGGTCAAGAAGTAGCCCCACCTACACAACGTCGTAGTTGTGTTGATAAAGTTCCGACCAAGTAAGGGTAGGACTGCCGCTAATAGGACAAAAGGCGTGCAGAACAGCCCTTGCAGGTAACCGAAGCTGCGTGAAATTGCTTACAGACGCGGCCGCAAAGTTACCGAGTCGACGTGAGTCGCCGACACCCGACAGACGCTGGCCTTTCAAGACCAGGCCTCAGCTGCTGACGACCTCGAGCCGATCTCGTCGACTTGATAGATCGTCAATGTCCGATCGAACCGCAGTCCTTTGGCGTCTGCGGCCCGAACACGGGAGAGACCGCTGAGCGTCACCAACCTGGCTGCGGAGTTCCACCCGCCGTCACTATCCGACTTCTTTCCTCCCGCTGTGCTGTTCGAGGGCACACCCTTCGAACTCGACCGGCTGATGCTGATCCGCATCCTGATGACCCTCGTGTTGGTCGTGCTGTTCGCAGTGGCCATGCGCAGCCCGAAGGTCGTTCCGCGTGGTCTGCAGAACTGCATCGAGTACATGCTGGACTTCGTCAAGGTGCAGATCGCCGACGAGATTCTCGGCAAGGAGCAGGGCAGGCGGTTCCTGCCGATCATCATGACGATTTTCTTCGCCGTGCTGTTCATGAACCTGTCGGGCATCATCCCGTTCCTGAACATCTCGCCGAACGCTCGAATCGGTATGCCGATCGTGCTCGCACTGATCGCCTACGTGACGTTCAACTACGTGGGAATCAAGAAGTACGGATTCTTCAAGTACGTCAAGAGCAGCGTCGTGGTTCCGGACGTCCCGCCCGCACTGCACATCATTCTGATTCCGATCGAGTTCATCTCGACGTTCATCCTCCGTCCGTTCACGCTCACCGTTCGTCTCATGGCGAACATGCTGGCCGGCCACCTCATGCTCGTGCTGTTCTTCAGCGCGACTCAGTTCTTCTTCTTCCAGGCCGCGGCGGGAATGAAGATTTTCGGCGTGTTCTCCCTTGCAGCGGGCTTCGGCTTCACGCTGTTCGAGATGCTCGTCATCGGTCTGCAGGCGTACGTGTTCGCACTGCTGACCGCGGTGTACATCGATCTCGCCCTGCATGCAGACTCGCACTGATCTGCACGCCGATTCTCACTAGACCGCACGACCAAGATCTACCTGACCCACGCACCGACCGGTGATGGGCAACAGAAAGGGAACGGAAATCAAATGAGCCTCGCGTACCTGGCACAGGAAGTCACCGAAACCACCGTCACGGGTGGCGGCTACGGCGCAATCGGTTACGGCCTCGCTGCCATCGGACCTGGCATCGGTGTAGGCATCGTGGTCGGAAAGGCTATCGAGGGCATCGCTCGCCAGCCTGAGCTTCAGGGCACCATCCGTACCAACATGTTCCTCGGCATCGCGTTCACCGAAGCGCTCGCGCTGATCGGTATCGTCGCCGGCTTCCTGTTCGGTTAATCCACTATGGCAACCAACATCGCGATCTTGGCCGCGGAGGAAGGCGAGGACATCAATCCTCTCCTCCCCGCGACATACGACATCGTTTGGTCTGCGGTCTGCATCGCTGTCATCGGCTTCGTCTTCTGGAAGTACATCCTTCCGAAGTTCCAGGAAGTGTTGGCGCAGCGTAGCGATCTGATCGAAGGCGGCATCAAGAAGGCCGAAGAGGCTCAGGCAGAAGCCAAGGCTGCTCTCGAGCAGTACCAGAAGCAGCTTGCCGACGCCCGCGCCGAGGCTGCGCAGATCCGTGAGGAAGCGCGCACTCAAGGCCAGGCCATCCTCGCCGAAATGAAGACGAAGGCACAGGAAGAAAGCGACCGGATCGTGGCTGCAGGCCACAACCAGCTCGCTGCGCAGCGCCAGCAGATCGTGACGGAACTCCGTGGCGACCTGGGACGCACTGCAGTCGAACTCGCAGAGAAGGTCATCGGAGAGCAGCTGTCCGACGAGGCCAAGCGCGCTGGTTCGATCGACCGCTTCTTGAGCGAACTCGACTCCGTCACCGCTGACTCTGCAGCGGGAAAGTGAGATAACCATGTACGCAACTTCTCGCGAGGCTCTCGCTCGCACGCGTTCGGTTGCGAACGAAGCACTGGGACAGGCGGGGGACGCGACAGCGGTCGCTGCTCAGACCGGTGCAGAGCTCTTCGCAGTCGTGGAGGCCCTCGACGGCCAGCGCACGTTGCGTACTGCGCTGGCCGACGCTTCGGTCTCTGCCGAACGTCGCAGCGCGCTCGCGGAGGAAGTGTTCGCCGGTCAGGTCTCCGCCACCACGGCGCAGATCCTGAAGTCCGCCGTCGCGGACAACTGGTCCAAGGCGTCGGACCTGCTGAACTCTCTGGTCGAACTGGGTCGGGAAGCACTGCTTCGCGCCGCGGCCGATCAGGATCAGCTCGACACGGTCGAGGACGAATTGTTCCGCCTCGGTCGCATCGTCGCCGCGAATCCTCAGCTGGAACAGGCATTGTCGGATCTCGGCAAGCCGGTTCAGGCGAAGCGTGAGCTGCTGGGCCGGTTGCTGTACGGCAAGGTCACCGCGGTGACCGAAGCCCTGGCAATCCAGACGGTCAGCCGCCTGCGCAAGACGGCACCTGCGGACGCACTCGATGCGCTTGCAGGCTTGGCGGCACAGGTTCGCGATCGGGCTGTCGCACACGTGCGGAGTGCTGCTCCGCTCAGCGCCAGCCAGCTCGAGAAGCTGACCGCGACACTCACACGCACCTACGGCAAGCCGGTCACCGTGCATGTCGAGGTCGATGCCGAACTGCTCAGCGGACTGGTGGTCCGGGTCGGCGACGAGGTCATCGACGGCAGCGGGGCGGGTCGTCTCGCCGCACTACGAAAGACCCTCAAGTAGTCCGCGAGCGGACACCACTTCTTACGAAGAAGCGTTTCGAACCTTCGAAGCCCTTCACACCGCGAACATTGAAGGAAGAGCAGGAAAAAATATGGCGGAGCTGACGATCTCCTCCGACGAGATCCGTAGCGCGATCGAGAACTTCACCGCGAGCTACTCACCGGAGTCCTCTCGCGAGGAGGTCGGCACGGTTACCGACACGAGCGACGGTATCGCTCACGTGTCCGGACTGCCGTCGGCGATGTCCAACGAGCTGCTGGAATTCCCCGGTGGCGTTCTCGGTGTGGCGCTCAACCTGGATGCCACCGAAATCGGTGCCGTCATCCTCGGTGACTACGAGCACATCGAAGAAGGCCAGGAAGTCAAGCGCACCGGCGACGTTCTGTCCGTGCCGGTCGGCGACGGCTACCTCGGCCGCGTCGTCAACCCACTCGGCCAGCCCATCGACGGCCTCGGCGACATCGAGTCCAGCGAGAACCGCGCCCTCGAACTGCAGGCTGCGTCCGTGCTCGAGCGCCAGCCGGTGGAAGAGCCGCTGCAGACCGGCATCAAGGCCATCGACGCCATGACGCCGATCGGTCGCGGACAGCGCCAGCTCGTCATCGGTGACCGCAAGACGGGCAAGACCGCCGTCTGCATCGACGCCATCCTCAACCAGAAGGCCAACTGGGAGTCCGGAGACGAGAAGAAGCAGGTTCGCTGCATCTACGTCGCCATCGGTCAGAAGGGCTCCACGATCGCAGGCGTCAAGGCTGCGCTCGAAGAGCAGGGTGCACTCGAGTACACGACCATCGTCGCGGCTCCCGCATCCGATTCGGCCGGCTTCAAGTGGCTCGCTCCGTACACCGGTTCGGCCATCGGCCAGCACTGGATGTACCAGGGCAAGCACGTCCTCATCGTGTTCGACGACCTGACCAAGCAGGCCGAGGCGTACCGCGCCATCTCGCTTCTGCTGCGTCGCCCGCCGGGCCGCGAGGCATACCCCGGTGACGTCTTCTACTTGCACTCTCGTCTGCTCGAGCGTTCGGCGAAGCTGTCCGACGAGCTCGGCGGTGGATCGCTGACGGCGCTGCCGATCATCGAGACCAAGGCCAACGACGTCTCGGCATACATCCCGACCAACGTCATCTCGATCACCGACGGACAGGTCTTCCTCGAGTCGGACCTCTTCAACAAGGGTGTTCGTCCCGCGATCAACGTCGGTATCTCGGTGTCCCGAGTCGGTGGCGCTGCGCAGACCAAGGGCATGAAGAAGGTCTCCGGTTCGCTTCGTCTCGAGCTCGCTCAGTTCCGTGAGCTGGAAGCATTCTCGGCGTTCGCGTCGGACCTGGATGCTGCATCGAAGGCTCAGCTGGACCGCGGTGCTCGCCTCGTCGAGCTCCTCAAGCAGGACCAGTACGCACCGGTTGCCGTCGAGGATCAGATCGTCTCGATCTGGCTCGCCGGTCAGGGCACGTACGACTCCGTTCCCGTCGGCGACGTCCGTCGCTTCGAGAGCGAGCTGCTCGAGGACCTGCATCGCAACGCGAGCGGCGTCTACGACAGCATCGCCGGCGGCAAGGCTCTCGACGACGACGCTCAGAAGTCGCTGCTCGAGGCAACCGAGAAGTTCAAGGCAGGGTTCCTCGACTCCGAGGGCAACCGCGTCGTCAACGAGGCTGAGGCGGACACGCTGAACCCCGACGAGGTCAGCCAGGAGCAGGTCAACGTCACTCGCAAGACAGTCAGTAAGTAGGTCTTACGAGATGCCAAGTGTCTTTACGAGCAGAGAAGGGAGCGTGAACAGCTAGATGGCAAGCATTCTCGAGCTACGTTCCCGGATCAAGTCGGTCAACTCGACGAAGAAGATCACCAAGGCTCAAGAGCTGATCGCGACGTCGCGAATCACCAAGGCGCAGGCGCGCGTGGCAGCGTCGAAGCCGTACGCGGAGGAGATCACCAAGGTCCTCTCCGCGCTGGCCAGTGCGTCGGGTTCGCTCGACCACCCGCTGCTGAACGAGCGTGACGAGCCCAAGCGCGCAGCAGTTCTGGTCGTCACCAGTGACCGCGGCATGTGCGGTGGCTACAACTCCAACGTCCTCAAGGAAGCGGAGGAGCTGTTCCAGCTTCTGCGCAAGGAGGGCAAGGATCCGGTCATCTACGTGCTCGGCGCAAAGGGCCTCGGCTACTACACCTTCCGTCAGCGCGACGTGAAGGGCGCGTGGACCGGCTTCTCGCAGGAGCCCGGTTACGCGGATGCAGCCAAGGCGAGCAAGCACCTGGTCGAGCTGTTCATGGCGGGTTCGGGCTCCGAGGTCGAGGCCCCCAACGGTGAAGGCACCGTCGAGGGCGTCGACGAACTGCACATCGTCTACACGCGGTTCGTGTCGATGCTGACGCAAAAGCCCGAGGTCCGGCGTATGGCTCCGCTCGAGGTGTCGTACACGGACGAGGAAATCGAGCTGGGCGCGGATGCTCTGACCGATTCCCCGTCGGCGTCCGAGGTTCAGGCTCAGTACGATTTCGAGCCCGAAGCCGGAACTCTCCTGTCGGCTCTGCTGCCGAAGTACATCAGCACGAGGGTCTACTCCTCGTTGCTCGATGCGGCTGCATCCGAGTCGGCCGCGCGCCGTACTGCCATGAAGGCGGCCACGGACAACGCGAACGAATTGGTCGAGACCTTGAGCCGTCAGGCGAACCAGGCTCGGCAAGCCCAGATCACCCAGGAAATCAGCGAAATCGTTGGTGGCGCAAACGCGTTGGCTGACAGCGCAGGAAGTGACTAAGCAATGACCGCAGCAGTAGCCCAAGAGAACGCGAGCGGAGCGGACACTCAGTCCGGCCGTGTCGTTCGGGTCATCGGCCCCGTTGTGGACGTCGAGTTCCCGCGCGGCTCCATCCCCGCCCTGTTCAACGCACTCCACGCAGAGATCACGCTGCCGACGGTGGCGAAGACCCTGACACTCGAGGTTGCACAGCACCTCGGTGACAACCTGGTCCGCACCATCTCGATGCAGCCGACCGACGGTCTGGTTCGTGGCGCCTCGGTGTCCGACTCCGGCAAGCCGATCTCGGTGCCCGTCGGCGACGTCGTCAAGGGCCACGTGTTCAACGCCCTCGGTGACTGCCTCGACAGCCCGGGCCTCGGACGCGACGGCGAGCAGTGGGGCATCCACCGCAAGCCACCAGCCTTCGATCAGCTCGAGGGCAAGACGGAGATCCTCGAGACCGGCATCAAGGTCATCGACCTCCTCACCCCGTACGTGAAGGGTGGAAAGATCGGTCTGTTCGGTGGCGCCGGTGTCGGCAAGACCGTTCTGATCCAGGAGATGATCACCCGTATCGCGCGTGAGTTCTCCGGTACGTCGGTGTTCGCCGGCGTCGGTGAGCGCACCCGTGAGGGAACCGACCTCCACCTCGAGATGGAAGAGATGGGCGTCCTCCAGGACACCGCCCTCGTCTTCGGCCAGATGGACGAGCCGCCGGGCACGCGTATGCGCGTCGCCCTGTCCGCACTGACCATGGCGGAGTACTTCCGCGATGTTCAGGGCCAGGACGTGCTGCTGTTCATCGACAACATCTTCCGTTTCACGCAGGCAGGTTCCGAGGTGTCGACCCTGCTGGGACGTATGCCTTCTGCCGTGGGTTACCAGCCGACGCTGGCGGACGAGATGGGTGAGCTCCAGGAGCGCATCACCTCGACCCGTGGACGCTCGATCACCTCGCTGCAGGCGATCTACGTTCCCGCCGACGACTACACCGACCCGGCGCCTGCGACGACGTTCGCCCACCTCGACGCAACGACCGAGCTGTCGCGTCCGATTTCGCAGATGGGTATCTACCCCGCTGTGGACCCGCTCAGCTCGACGTCGCGAATCCTCGAGCCGGGCATCGTCGGTGCGGAGCACTTCCGCGTCGCCAACGAGGTCAAGCGGATCCTGCAGAAGTACAAGGAACTGCAGGACATCATCGCCATCCTCGGTATGGACGAGCTTCAGGAAGAGGACAAGGTTCTGGTCGGTCGCGCACGTCGCCTCCAGAAGTTCCTCGGACAGAACTTCATCGTCGCCGAGAAGTTCACCGGTGAGGCCGGCTCGGTCGTGTCCCTCTCGGACACCATCGAGGCGTTCGACAAGGTCACCAAGGGCGAGTACGACCACCTTCCCGAGCAGGCATTCAACAGCTGCGGTGGACTCGACGACGTCGAGGCTGCAGCCAAGAAGATCGCCGGAAAGTAGCCCGACGTGACTTCTGCGGAAAGCTCCGGCATGGAGGTCGCTCTCGTCGCGGTCGAGCGCGAGTTGTGGTCCGGCAACGCAACTCTGGTCAGTGCTCAGACGACCGAGGGCGAGATCGGCATCATGGCCGGCCACGAGCCAGTGCTCGGCCAGCTCGTCGAGGCAGGCACGGTGTCCATCACGACGACCGACGGCGAGAAGATCGTTGCTGCGGTTCACGGTGGGTTCCTGTCCGTGACGGGTAAGACCGTCACGGTCCTGGCGGAGTCCGCGGACTTCGCTCAGGACATCGACGTCGACGCAGCCCGTTCGGTCCTCGACGCCGGCGGCGACGACAAGGAAGCCCTCGCTGTGGCGAAGGGCCGAATTCGCGCCGTCGAGCGGGCCTAGGTTCCAAGAGAAAGCCGCGACGAGGTTCTGTGATGCACATGGGAGTGATCGTTCTGATCATTCTGGTTGTGCTGCTCGCAGGCCTCGTCGCGGCTTTTCTGTACCGTCTCACCATTCTTCGTCGCGGTGGAACGGCTGCCATTCTGCGCATGACGCCCGCTGCGGGTGGAAGCGGTTGGCGGCACGGGGTCATCCGGTACGGAGACAACACCCTGGTGTTCTTCAAGCTGTCGAGCCTGCGGCCCGGCCCGGACCACCGGATGAGCCGTCAGGGCATCGAGGTCGGGGAGCGGCGCACCCCACGCAACGACGAGTTCGACATCATGTCCGACGAGATCGCGATTCTCGAGCTGACCGATCAGGGCCTGGGCTACGAGATCGCTCTCGACCGCGGTGCGCTCACCGCATTCATGTCGTGGCTGGAATCGCGTCCGTCCGGCCGTTCTCGGCGGGGTCGGCCCGCCGCCTGATCTACGTGTCGGTGGAGCGTGATGCTCCCGGCACCCATTTCACGTCACCTTCGGGGTTCGCGTACCTGCTCAGGATGAACAGCAGGTCGGAGAGCCTGTTCAAGTACTTCGCCGGTAGGACGCTCGTGTTCTCGGGGTTGGCGTCCACCGCGGCCCATGCCGAGCGCTCTGCTCGACGCGCCACGGTTCGGGAGGTGTGCAGCAGCGCCGCCAGGGGAGTGCCGCCGGGAAGAATGAACGAGTCGAGCGCCTTCAGGCCTTCGTTGAACTCGTCGCACCATCCTTCGAGCCGGTCGACGTAGGACTGATCGATGCGTAGGGGTGGATACTCGGGGTCTGCGACGACGGGTGTCGAGAGATCGGCTCCGGCGTCGAACAGATCGCTTTGAATCGTTCGAATGACCGAGACGACCTTCTCCGACGGATTGCCCAGTGCCAGAACGACTCCGAGGCTCGCGTTGGTCTCGTCGCAGTCCGCGTAGGCAACGAGCCGCGGATCGTTCTTCCCGACCCGCGAGAAGTCGCTGAGACCGGTGGTTCCGTCGTCACCGGTGCGGGTGTAGATGCGAGTCAGGTGCACAGCCATGGCGCTACGGTACCGCCCGGATGGGGCGACCGAACCCTGGCTACGCTGTCGAACTGTGAGTGAACGCTTTTTGGTCTCCGGTGGTAACCGGCTCGTCGGTGAGGTGTCGGTCGGCGGCGCGAAGAACAGCGTGCTCAAGTTGATGGCGGCAGCGCTGCTCGCCGAGGGCACGAGCACCATCACCAACTGCCCCGACATCCTCGACGTGCCGTTGATGGCCGAGGTCCTCCGCGGATTGGGGTGCGAGGTCGTGCTGGAAGGTGACGTCGTGCACATCACCACGCCGGCGGAACCCAAGCACCATGCAGATTTCCCGGCCGTCACGCAGTTCCGAGCATCGGTCTGTGTCCTCGGTCCGCTCGTCGCCCGGTGCAAACGAGCGGTGGTGGCGCTTCCCGGTGGTGACGCCATCGGGTCTCGTCCGTTGGACATGCACCAGTCGGGACTGCGCCTGCTCGGTGCGCACAGCGAGATCCAGCACGGTTGCGTCGTGGCGGAGGCCGAGGAACTTCGGGGCGCCAACATCCGTCTTGCTTTCCCGTCGGTCGGCGCGACGGAGAACATCCTGATGGCAGCAGTGCTCGCCAAGGGCGACACCGTCATCGACAACGCTGCGCGTGAACCCGACATCGTCGACGTGTGCAACATGCTCAACGAGATGGGGGCGCAGGTCAGCGGCGCCGGCACCTCCACGTTGACCATCAGGGGCGTCGAGTCGTTGAAGCCCACCACGCACAAAGTGATCGGTGACCGTATCGTCGCTGCGACGTGGGGAATCGCTGCCGCGATGACGCGGGGCGACGTGCGAGTTCGAGGCGTCAACCCCAAGCATCTGTCACTCGTGTTGGACAAGCTGAGGCTTGCGGGTTCGGAGGTGACGTCCGAGGCCGACGGGTTCCGCGTGGTCCAGCGTGAGCGGCCGACCGCCGTGAACTTCGCGACGTTGCCGTTCCCCGGTTTTCCCACCGATCTGCAGCCGATGGCGATCGGCCTCGCGGCGGTGGCCAACGGAACGTCGATGATCACCGAGAACGTGTTCGAAGCGCGCTTCCGGTTCGTCGAGGAGATGATCCGACTCGGCGCCGACGCCCGTACCGACGGTCACCACGCGGTAGTGCGTGGCGTAGCCCAGTTGTCGAGTGCACCTGTGTGGTCGTCCGACATCAGGGCGGGTGCAGGACTGGTACTCGCAGGACTGTGCGCCGACGGGGTCACCGAGGTGCACGACGTCTACCACATCGATCGGGGTTACCCGAGGTTCGTGGAGAACCTGACGGAGCTCGGCGGAAGCATCGAGCGAGTCAGCTGACGGACGTCAGCGCGTCGACCAGTACGTCGAGTCCGTAGCCCAGTTCGTCGTCGGACACCGATCCGTATCCGACGATCAGTCCGGTGACGGGCGACGGGGAACGTGTGGATCTCGCGAGAGTGTCGACATCGACGCCGGCCGCTGCCGCTCGTTCTGCCACGGCGACCGCGACCGTGGCGTCGAGCAGGAGTGTGGTGTGCATTCCAGCGCCGACACCACGAAGTTCACCGAAGGGCGCCAGAGCAGCGGCGACCAGTTTGTCGCGTTGCCGATAGACGCGGCGGGCAGCACGCACAGTTCTGTCCCACTCGCCGTCGCGTAGCAGCGAGAGCATCGCGTGTTGGACCGGTGTGGAGGGATAGTCGCCGAGGTCGGTGCGAACGTGTGCGATGAGTTCGACGACATCGGGCGGGGCAACGAGCCAACCGAGTCTGATACCCCCGCCCAGGGTCTTCGCCACCGTTCCGAGATAGACGGTGCGGTCGGGCGCCAGCTCCGCGATGGTGGGCAAAGGTGCTACGTCGTAACGGAATTCGGAATCGTAGTCGTCTTCGATGATCATCGCGTCGCGTGATCGTGCGTACGATGCGAGGGCGCGACGGCGGCCGACGGTAAGAAGGCCGCCGGTGGGGTACTGGTGAGACGGAGTGACGTACACCGCGCGTGCGGTCCGTGGCGTCATGTCCAGACGTTCGGTGACAATTCCGTCGAGGTCGACGGGAACGTCGAAGACGGACCACCCCCAGCGTCGTGCGGCTGTGGTCGCGACCCGGTAGCCCGGGTTCTCGTGTGCCAGGACCGGACGTGAAGTGCCGTCTTCGGTCGACAGCGCGGCCAGGGCCAGGCTCATCCCGTGCATGCTCCCCGTGGTGACCACTACGGATTCGGCTGACGTGTGAAGCCCACGCGCGCGGCCCAGTAGGTCTGCAAGGGCGGCTCGGAGTCGGTGGTCACCGCGAGGGTCCGGGTATTCCTGCTGTTGCGGGACTGCGCTGACGTCCCGCCACGCTCGCTTCCACGCCGCCGAGCTCGGGGGCACCCACGGTGTTCCGGTGGCAAGTCGAATACGGCCTAGGGTTTCCGTGGTTCCGGCGGTACGGGATGTGGTCGACGGCCGCGTCGGTGTGGTGACGCCGCTGAGGCGGCGCACGAACGTTCCCGATCCTGCGCGCGGTTGTAGCCACCCCTCCGCGGTCAGTTGATCGTAGGCGCTCTCCACCACGCCCCGAGCGACTTCGAGCTCAACCGAAAGCGCTCTGCTACTTGGCAATCGGGTGTTCGGTTCGATACGAGCGGAGTCTATGGCCGCGCGTATCCCGTCCGCGATCTGCACCGGCAGCGTGCGGGGATCCGTCCGGTCGACCGAGACGATCAGGGACATCGGCAGCATGCTCGCCTCCAAGTGGTCTATTGGAAATCGAGTTGATTGGATCATGACAGTAGGCCAATCATGACCGAGGATCGACAGTATGAGTACCGAAGCCGATTTGTCGCCGACCGAACGCACCACCATCAGGCGAGGCAGAGTCCGAGCACGAACCGATCGCTCGGACCTGGCGGACGTGCTGGCCACCGCGCGGATATGCCACCTCGGCGTGGTGGTCGACGGGAGCGTGCGCGTTCTTCCTACTGTGTTCGCGGTCGATCATGACGGTCCCGATCCCGGCGGCACTCTGTACGTGCACGGATCGGTGGCCGCTCGCAGCTTGGTCGATGCGCCGAATGGGGAGATCTGCGTGACCGTCACCGTGCTCGACGGCCTGGTTCTGGCGAGGTCGGCGTTCCATCACTCCATGAACTACCGAAGCGCCGTCGTGTACGGCCGGCCGCGATTGGTTGGCGACGACGAGGAACGCGTGCGCGCACTTGCGGCGATCGTCGATCAGGTGGTGGACGGGCGCAGTGAGCATCTTCGTGCGCACACGCGGAAAGAGTTGGCGGCAACGGTGGTGCTCGCCCTCCCGCTCCACGAGGCATCGGTGAAGGCGCGGACCGGAGACCCGGTGGACGACGAGCGAGATGTCGACGCGGGTGGAGTGTGGGCAGGCGTCGTTCCCGTGCGCGACGACTTCGCCGAGCCGACTCGGGCGGCGGACGTGGACGTGAGAATCCCTGTGCCCGAGCATGTTCTGGCCCTCGTTCGACAATTCTGAACGCGTCTATGTCCGGCGTCACATTCACGAATTTTGCGACGAGGCGCTTTCGAGTTCGTCGTGACGAGCGAGCTACCTGCGGAAATGTTGTCCAGGATTTCCTCGACCTGGCGATTTGCGCGACGGATTCTGCTCGCGTAACTTTTGTCGAGTCAGAGCGACACGGACACCGACCAGGGCCTACACGGTCCCGGACACGAGGTTGGACGTCGGAGCCTGACGGAACATGAAATTCCAGTTCTACCCACCAAGAGTCGGAGCTTGCATCCGAGACCAAGCTGGGATAGGCTGGAGAAGTTGCCCCAAACACCCTGAAGCTACGGTTTCCTGGCTGTTCGGTGTGTGCGTGTTCTTTGAGAACTCAACAGTGTGTCGATGAATGTCAGTGCCGAATGTTTTTGGTGCTCATGCCTTTTGGGGTGTGGGTGTGACATCTT